>MFDZ01000051.1:1203-3169 GCA_001777455.1 Candidatus Daviesbacteria bacterium RIFCSPLOWO2_02_FULL_41_8 | reverse complement strand
AAGAATTTGTCGAGCAAAAAGGTTTGAAGTATAGCTTGACGATTGAGCCCGGAGAGTACACTATAATGGGCGATACTCTCCAACTCGGAGAAGCGATAAAGAACCTGATTGATAACTCTGTAAATTATACCCCAACCGGTAGCATCTCCGTTATTTTGTCGCAAAAAGGCACAGCGGTGCTAATGAAAGTGGTAGATACCGGTTTCGGTATTTCCGAAGCTGATAAGCCAAAACTTTTCAAATCCGGTGGTCGAGGGGCGGATTCTCTCAGGGTTAATGTTAATGCTACAGGGTATGGTTTGGTATTCGTAAAAAATGTTGTTGAGGCGCATGGTGGAAAGGTTTGGTTTGAATCGGCGGGTAGGGACAAAGGCTCAACATTTTATTTGGAGCTTCCCAAGAATTAAAATGCCAATCAAATTTAAATATATGAATCGTTCCGGACAAATACTGGACACGGTTTATTTTGACGAAAAAGATCCACTACTGAACATAGAGGGTCGTATTTTAAACAGTATAAAAGGCTTTTGTTTTTATAAAGACAAGATGGTCATGGTTTATTCGCAAGTTAAAGGTTACTGGCTTCCCCCTGGTGGTGGCATAGACCCAGGAGAAACTTACGAAGAAGCGATGGTTCGTGAGATAAAAGAAGAGACAAATATGAAAGTGTTACACCAAGAAGTCATTGGATTCCAGGACGCGTATGAGAACGGTAAAATCCTTCGCCAAATCCGCTCGTTTTGTATTGTCGAACCACACGGAGATTTTATTTCCGATCCGGATGAAGGGGAGGTGATAGAGATGAAGTTGATAGACCCCGCTGATTATAAAGAGTACTTTGATTGGGGAGAGGTTGGGGATTTGATTATGCAAAAAGCCCTGGAAATGAAAGAAAGATTTTATAAATAAAAAAGTATTCTGGTATTCTGCAGAATACCAGAATAACGTTACATATACATGACACAAGAAAAAGTTTGGGAAAACGAATACAGGAATTCGAAGTTTCTAACAAAGGAGAATAAACCACAGTCGGATGTGGTGCGTTTTGTGCAATTTTTACGAAAAGAAGAAGGTGTTGTGTTAGAAGGTCTCCGAGTTTTAGATTTAGGCTCGGGAACAGGCAGGAATAGTTTTTACTTTGCTGAATTTAGCTGTAAAGTTCTAGGGCTTGAAATATCAGAAACAGCAATAAAAATTGCGGAGGAAAATATTAAAAATTCCAAAGATCACATAATGTACGATATATCGTACATTATGCAAAGTATTGGCGAGAAGTTTCCGGTCGGGGATGATTCGCAGGATATTGTTTTGGATATTACATCTTCAAACTCTCTTACTGAAGCTGAGAGGGAAGTGTATCTCGCCGAAACACATCGGGTTTTGAAAAGTGGCGGATATTTTTTTGTAAAAGCTTTGTGTAAAGATGGGGACGCGAATGCCAAGCATTTGCTGAAGCATTTTCCCGGAAAAGAAAAAGATACTTACATAATGCCGGATATGAATGTTGTTGAGCGGGTATGGGCAAAAGACGATTTCGTTAAAACCTACGATAAGTATTTCAAGATTTTGAAACTGGAAAAGAAAACTAGTTACACTCGCATGAACGATAGGAGTTATAAACGAAACTTTTGGATCTGCTATATGAAGAAGGAATAGACAAAGGTGGCTATATCGTGTTATTATCCATCCGGACGCGGATTGGGTCCGCGGGCAATTTCAGAAAATGGAGTCGTAGATGCACCTTCGTGACCGCAAGGAAGAAGCTGTCGTGATACTGACGGATGAGAGTCGCCACCTGCTGGAGGTCTGTCAGGCGGGCGGGTTCGAGGCGAAATTTGAGGCCGTCGTCCGGGGGATGTTTCCCGAGACGACCCCGAAAGATTTCGCCGCGTACTTCCGGCTTTTCGTGAGCAAGCTGGTGAACATCGGCGTCGCGAAGCCGGTTCTCGGTGAGTGGCGTCAGCGG
>MFDZ01000051.1:0-1180 GCA_001777455.1 Candidatus Daviesbacteria bacterium RIFCSPLOWO2_02_FULL_41_8 | reverse complement strand
AAGTTCTTCCGAGCCTACGGCGTCGTGCTGATTACACATGACGGGAAGCCGAAATGCATCATGGCGTATCGGCATCTGCACATGAAGTACGAGGCCACTCGTCGCCTCATGGCTTCTCTGCCAGCACCGGCCACGAGCAACGAGCAGCGGGTTTTCCAGCAGGCTACTGCCGGCCAGCGGAACAGCCGGCTCACCATGTAAGCCACACTCGATCAGATCATCACACAGGAAGTGGAAATCAAGCTTCCTAGAGCGCAGTAAAAATAGGGCTTCATGCGGAACGGCCGAGTGCCTCACCCGCATGAAGCTTTTCCGTTTTATAAAAAGTTTGCTACAATAATCTTATGTCTAAAAAAGTCTTACTTTCAGGAGTGAAGCCAACGGGTCGACCGCATATCGGCAACTATTTCGGGGCAATGAAGCAATTTGTGGACATGCAGGAGGATTATCAATCCATGTTTTTTATTGCTGACTATCACGCACTCAATTTTATACAAGATAAAAAAGAGATGGAGCAACAGATAGTCGACTTGGCTTTGGATTATCTCGCTCTCGGTTTGGATCCGAACAAGTCTCTGATTTACAAACAATCCGATATTCCCGAACACGGAGAACTAACCTGGATTTTCGACACTATCACAACGATGCCATATCTTGAGAGATCTCATGCTTACAAAGATGCAGTTGCCAATGGTAGGGAAGTGACAGTCGGGTTATTTAACTACCCGATGCTCATGGCCTCGGATATTTTGATTTATGATGTTGATGTTGTGCCTGTAGGACAAGATCAGAAGCAACATGTTGAATATGCGCGCGATACTGCGCAAAAATTTAATCACGTGTTCGGAAAAGAGGTTTTTAAATTACCTGATGTAAAAATAATGCCAGAAGTTGCCGTCGTACTAGGAACTGATGGACGAAAAATGAGCAAAAGTTATGGCAACACTATTCCACTTTTCGCCGAGGATACGGAGATCGAAAAGGCTGTCATGTCCATTGTTACCGACTCGTCAGGAGATAGGCCTGAGAACGTCTACGCCATACATAAGCTCTTTAGGAGCGAGGCTGAGCTAGCACCTCTCTACGAGGCAAATAAGGGCCAATACAAGGCCTTAAAAGAGGCCCTGATTAGTGATTTAAAGGCCTTTATAGGACCTCTACGGGAAAAGCGTAAACAACT
>MFDZ01000050.1:2197-21287 GCA_001777455.1 Candidatus Daviesbacteria bacterium RIFCSPLOWO2_02_FULL_41_8 | reverse complement strand
AACCGGCAAAATGATTACGCATGGTTTCGGACGTTGAAGGAATATAAACATAATTTTTAAACATAATATGAGGAGAAACAACATGGGCAAGTTGAACTAACCCACAATCCTGACAAAAACAAACATCAAGCGGATAAAATTTTTCTGCCTGATGGCGGTGGTGCGCTTTTAAAAATCCGTTCGGCGCCGGTGTAGGCCCCAATTGAAGAAACAGTAAAAGATTCCGGCTATCGCAAGCTCTACAAACATCCAGTCTAAATACTTCCTTTTTACTCATTGTCATATCCTACTTCAAACGCTCCGATAATATACTCAAGGAGTTTATATCATGTTGAACTAGCATCCAAAAGGAAGAATTTGCCGGATACTTATCCCTTAAATTAGCTAACAGCTTACTATACTTTTCGAATATCTTAATTAATTTTTTCTTTTCGTCTATCTTCTTTTTCTCAACTATCTCTGTCAATACTCCTGCCTGAAAACTAAACCGCTCGCTACTGCCCTGTATTTGTGATAAAACTTTATTGCTTGTTACAAAATCTAATTCTGAAAGTCTTTTCTTTAATAAGGATGAATAATAAGATATTTTCTGTTCTTCAGAAAAGTTTAATCTTTCACCGGCTTTTTCAGCCAACCGCTTAAAAGGATAATAAAAAGATCCAGGATTCACCGAGATTTTTGGTAATTCTAGTTGCTCGATTTCCTCAGCATAAATTAAATTATTTAACGGGGAGAGAATCGCACTTAATGATATAACCAGCAAAATTATTCCGAATATTAATCTCATAATCATACAGCAGTATACATCATATCTTTAACCCATTCAATAAATAAATCCCTCTATTTGTGCAAGCGCTGGAACAGGGAGCTGATATAGTCATTGGTACAAGATTTGATGGAGGTAAATCCGGCATCAGAGCAATCCAGGACGGACTAAATGTTTTTAAAGCGATTATTAATGTATACGTTAGTGATCTTCCTCAATACAAAAGTCTGCATGCATCTGTTTGCAAACCCAAGTCCAGTCACTAAGCCAATCCATTGAACAGCAGTAGGTTTTATTTATTCAACTTATTACTCACTTGTTCTTCTATCCATTGATAAGTTTTTACTAACCCTTGTTCCAAAGAAATACCTGGTTCCCATTTTAAAACCTTCCGGAGCTTACTATTATCCGAATTCCTTCCTCTGACGCCTTGGGGACCGGCAACATGAATTTTTTTCAATTCTACTCCCGCAATTTCAGAAATAATATCTACTAGTTGATCAACTGTTACCATCCTGTCCTGGCCAATATTTAAAGGATCGGGAAAATCAGACAGCATTAATTTATAGATTCCCTCCAGACAATCATCTATATAGCAGAACGATCTCGTCTGTTTTCCGTCTCCCCAGATTTCGATTTCCTTTTTGCCCATTAATTTAGCAGTTGCAATTTTCCGGCAAATCGCCGCAGGGGCTTTTTCTCTTCCCCCATCCCAAGTCCCAAATGGTCCAAAGATGTTATGAAACCGGGCTATTCTAGTTTCTATACCATATTCTTCCCGGTAATATTTGGCTAAAATTTCAGTTACTAATTTTTCCCATCCATAAGCATCCTGCGGCTGCGCCGGAAAAGCATCCTCTTCTTTCAAAGGCTTCATTTTTGCCTTTGTCTGCCGGTATTCCGGATAAATACACGCAGAAGATGAATAAAAATACCTGCTTACCTTATTTACTCTGGCCCCCTCCATGGTATTAAAATTTATTGTTGCATTGTTATATAAAATTGTAGCATGATTAGCGCTGATATACCCCATTCCTCCCATATCAGCAGCCAATGCATAAACATGATTCATTCCTTCTGTGGCTTTAAAGGCATTATTTTTCTCTCTTAAGTCCAGCTTGAAAAACTCATCTGCATCTGTCGGCTTATACTCCGGGTACTTAATGTCAACTCCGCGCACTCGGTAACCCTTCTTCTTCAAGTAGGAAACCAGGTGGTGACCAATAAATCCGCCCGCCCCCGTAACTAAAACTTTTTGTTTTCTTTTCATCCTATTATTTTCATTACTAAGTCTATACTTAATTTCGAAGCTCTGTCCCAAGAAAAATTTTTACTCCAATTAACGGCATTATTGCTCATTCTATTATATTTTTTTTCATCATCCAATAGGTAAATTATCTTCCCGGCAAGGTTTTCTGCACTTAATTCTTTGCTTAATATGCCGGTTTCCCCATCTTTTATGGAATCTCTCAGTCCCGGTACGTCAAAAGCAACAGTCGGCGTACCTACTCTTGCTGATTCAATTACTACCAGTCCCCAACCTTCACGAATTGAAGGATTTATTAAAATATGAGATTTTGCCAGAAGTTCAAATTTCTTCTTTTCTGAAACATAACCCCAGAATTTAGCATCCGCAAGACCCAATTTTTTTGCCTTCTTTTTTAAAATTTCTAAATATCTGCTATCTGCTTTTCCCGCAATCCAATATTGAAAATTCTTTTTATACTTTTTCTGAAGTATTGAAAATACGTTAATTGCTTCTTCAATCCCTTTGTCTTTTGCCAAAGCTCCCAAGAAGGTTATTGTTTTTATCACTTGTTTTCTAGGATAGGAACCTTTTGGTGTATTTATACCATTATAAATTACATTCACATTTTGCTTTGGTATCCCCCAATTTACTAAATCATTTTTCGTTGATTCAGAAACCGTCATAAATGGAACATTTCTATAGACTAATTTGAATATAAGTGGTTCAATTATAGGTCCGAATATTTTCGGTCCCAAACAAAACGGCCATGGCCAAGGATTTGATTGCCATACTTCTTTAGTAACTTCATGAATGAATGCAAGTTTCTTTTTTCTTACATATAATGGCGTAAAAAATGGAATTCCGTGAAATTGATCTATAACTAAATCAAACTTAGTATGGCTGCCAAATAAATACCATTTAAAAGCTTCCCATTGTACCTCAATAAATTGATTACCTTTTCGCAATATAAAAACCCCATCCACTACTTCCTCTTTTTTGGCTCCCTGAAAATAAGAGGTAAACAAAGTTACATTATGTCCTGCCTTAACCCAGCCTCTTGCATGCTCATGAGTCGAAATCTCAGCCCCTCCGGCATTAGGATGACCGGGCCCTCTCCAAGATAGAATTAAGATATTCAATTTTTCCTTATCCTCCAGATAGTTACGTTTGCATTGGTATAGATTTCTTCAAGGTTAAGATCTCCCGGCGAAAAAGGAACTATCTCTTTATAGTCCTCATATCTTACTGCATAAATATAGCCTGCTTTAAGCTTAGCTAATTCTTTCCTTGCCTCTTCCCTTGTTTTAGCGGTAAAAACTGAAGAATTATACACAACTTTCTTTTTAGATACATTTGTCACATAACTGCGCTTACCGGAAAAAACTGCAGGTATATATTTTGTGTGAAATGAGCATTGCAAACAGACTCGATCAAAAACCACAATCTTGCCGTCCGGCATTGTTGATAAACGCACCAGTGCATCCAGTTCGGATTGAGCTACAAAGTAATTTCGGCTATTAAAATAATACCAAAAAAACATACCGGTAATTGCTGATGATATTACGATCAACACAAATAAACGTTTATTTTTTAAAGAGGGACTTTTTAAAATAATAAATAAGGCGGTTATAAAAATAAGCAGGACCACAGCCTCTGTTAACACAACCTTTTTCTGTCTCAGAAAATTTGTGGCCTCGGGAGTTAGATCTCTAAAAATATAGCCCTCCTGAGGAAAAATCCAGTTTTTCACGGGTGATATGGAAAACAAATTATCTTTCTTATTTATCCGGGCGACCTGTGAATTTGTTAAAGACTTTGGTATTTGATTAATTTTTCCGGAAAAAGTTAAATTATTACTTGATAATTTAATCGAAATGCCATCCCGGTAGTTTAAAACCAAATCACTGCCGTCAATTTTTACTGCCTCCAATTTCTTCTTTAAAATAATCCATATTTCTTTCTTATCACTAGCCGAATCAATGATGGAAGGAATATTTATATATAGATCAAGATCGCGATCGGGGGAAACATAATATGGTTCCTCAAAATTATTAAAATAAAATCGAAGATCCAGGAATTTTGTTTCATAAGTCTCATAATCATAAGTTAAATGAGCTCTTAGAAAAGGCGATTGGTACCAAATTGCTTTAATTTTTTTTCCTAATAGGTCGTCTGATTCAAGAATCTGCGGTGGGGAAATTGTATTAAAAGTTTTTCTGTACCAACTTGCAAAATCTTTCATTGTGACTACATCGACAAAACCTTTGTTTTTTATATCCAAAACAAAATCAAGTTGTCTTGCAAATACACCTGCATATGTTTCCGGGATAAAATCTCCCTCTAATCCAATTGTTATTTGCCCAAATTGATTGTTATTTTTCTGCGTATAGAACCGGGTTAATTTCTGAAAATAATCATCTACCTGATAATCCTGCGTGCTAAAAAGGCTGCTCATATAACCATTTAGGGGATCTCTTGCCGCCCATTGGATAGTCACCAAATCAAGCTTAGTGCCTATATCATTTGCAGGTATGCCGGCATGATATTTACTCGGAAAAAAGGGTGTGCTCCAGTATTGGCCCCATATATGATATCCGTCAGTCGCAAATTGATCAGCGCAAGTTAAGTTTGCCGTAATCCCATATTTATCTTTCATATATGCTAAAGAAAAACTATCAGTCCACCAAGATCCAACAGAGACAGGGTAGTAACCAATTTTTTCTTTAAATTTATTAAAAGCGTGATCAATTAATTTTTTTCTGTCATCCTGTGTGTAGCCGGGTAATAAAACTGAATTTGACCTATGCCAGGAGTCTGTTTGATTATATGTTACACCTGAATCACTTGCAAAGAGTGGTGTCACCTCTAAAAACATGCCTAATTCCTGATTTTGATTCATTTGGTTCGCTATTAAAACAACCCCATCATTTTGTATTGCATCGTAAGTAAAAAGCCAGGTTGCAGGGAGATTTCTTTTAGCAACTTCTGAATATTGGGATATTATACTTGCCTGAGGATCTTTATTGTATGAAGATATGCGGACCGGATTAACTATATTTACAAATTGGCCAGGGCTCTCTGTCTTGGCTAAAGCGTGATTCGGCCATATCCATATCAAAGCATTAATAAAAATAATAACAATTTGTAAGATTTTCATCCGACATTTACCCTAAATTGCAGTTCCGGGTCAAACCTCCATTTTCTTTTGTTTGAATCAGAATAGTAATTTAGAATTTTTAGTCTGTAAAAAACTGCCAAAGTATCCACAAGCATAGCAAAAACTGTTTTTAAAAATTTCTGATCAGTTAAAGTAGAATTGCCCCCAAAATGCAATTTAATATCAATAGGTGCTTCAAAAATTCTCTTGTATCCAAGATGATTGGCAACCGCCAGTATTTCAACATCAAATGCAAACCTCTTCACCAAAAGTCTCGGTAATACCTTCTCTAAAACTTCTCTTTTGAAGAACTTTAAACCTACTTGAGTATCTTTAACTTTAAGCCCAAAAAGCAACCAGACTAAAAACTGATATCCAACAGATAAAATTCTCCTCTGCCAGGGATAATCGACTTTAGAAACCGGATGCCTTTTTGATCCAACCACTATATCCGCATTGTACCACTCAAAATCCTCCAAAAGTATTGATAAACCATTTGGATTTAAGTCCATTCCGGAATCAATAAAAGCAACAATGTCGCCTTTGCTTTCGGCCATTCCAAAACGAACTGCGTAGCCTTTTCCTTTATTAGTATCATAACCAATAACCTTAACTTTGTTAAACTTCTTAGCAAATCTTAAAGCTTTTTCCAAAGTTTTATCGGCATTCCCGTCAACTACACAAATTAGCTCAGTCGGAAACTTAAGCTTATCCAAAATTTCTTTTATTTTTGTAAGGTCTCTTACTATTGTCTTTTCCTGTCTGTAAGCCGGCACGATCACCGACACCAACTTTACTTCCATATGCTGAATATATTAACAAAAGCGCCAGCAACACACCAGTCACTATACAGGAAACCAAAACCACTTCAAATAAACTGATATGAAAAAACCAAATTCCGATAATCTGCGCAACAGCCCCTATGAGAGGGAAAATAACTACAGAAGTCCTGCCCACTGAGAGACTGTAACTTACAAGCAGAGTGGAAAGGGTAAAAAAGCTGATAAATATCCCAAACCAAACCAGTAAGTAGGAAGCTCCCAGGAAAAGTTCTCCGTAAAGTAACCTGATTGCAAGCTGCGGAAATAGCCAATAAACTAACAAGATGGCAATTGCCAGTGTAATTGTTGCAAAAAAACTATAAATAAAAATCCGTTTGTGTCTTTCGCCTTTTGCTCTTCTTTGAGAGACCAGCGGAAACATCACAGCGCTTATCGGACCGGCACCAAAGAAAATGATCTTTCCTAAATTAGATAATGCGGCGTAAATCCCTGCTTCCTTTGTCTCAAAAAAATGTTTTACCAAAATCACATCCGAAGAATATAAGCTTGTTATGGCAATGGATTGCACCATTACGGGTATGGTAAAGCGCAACAAATCTTTGAGATCAACTTTAATTTCTGTTTTTGTTTTATTTTTGAACCAGAATACCTCCCACCATTGGTGGGGGAATAAATGGTTCGAAAAGAAATTACCCGAAGGGATGCTTTGCAGTTTACTGCGGAGCAGTTCATTGTAATGCAGACAATAAACTGTTATATACCAACCCAGTACTACGGATATAGCAAATCCTGCAATTGCTCCTCCTACCGCAAATCCAAGATAAACCAACAAAATGCCGGCAAGAAGCCTGATGCCGTTCTCAACCAAAACACTTGCTATCATTTCCTTAAATTTAAGCAATCCTTGCAGTATGGACCGGTTAAGCAGAGATTGAATTGAAAAGAAGAAAAATAAGGCCATCAGGATCAAGTAGTAAGATTTACTTAAATGAAGAAATGAAGAAATAACTGGAGATAAAATCAGCAATATCAGACAAAAGACTAAGGATGCTATTATTATCTTGTTTTTAAACCAATTGATTAAGGACGAAATTTCCATATCATTTTTAGCTGACGAAATATATTTGATAACCACTAAATTCAGTGATCCGGGAATTACTCCCAATAACCCTATTAGAGATATAATTGCTACGAGTTCGCCGTAGTTTGCAGGTCCCAACAGCCGCCCCATCATTAAATGATATAAATAATTGATAAAACTCACCGCATTTGACCCAACAATCATAACAGCGCTTCCTGAAAACAGCGGATTTTTAATAAAATTTGAAATTGTAAATTTTAAATTTGAAATTTTCATTACGCTACCCAGTATCCTCTCAAAAAAAGCGCTGTTTCTGCAACTAAACCAAGAAACAATAATATCAATAATAAAATTTGAATAAATTTTGGCAATTTACTAATAAAAAATGCTGCTGCCAAAAAAGAAGGAAAAAAAACTATTACATATCTTGGAACTGAGGATAAACTTCCCTGAATGGTTGGGGTAAGAAATCCTAACAATGCGTATATTAAATATGAAGGTCTTATTTTTTTATAATAACCATAGATCGGTAACAAAAAAAAGGATATTCCCACTATAAATTCTAAAACAATTGTCTGGAAAATCGGATTCTGTATATCAACCGTAAAAATCATTTTGATATACCTGTAATAAACTTGCGGAAGTAACGTAAAACCTGATTGGTGCTGCTCCCCCACAATTTTCTGCAGATGATAAAAAGCAATAAAATCACCAACTGTAAAAAACTGATAAAACATATACACTACTAATCCTAAAGGGATCAAAATAATCCAGACAAATTTACTTAAATTTGTCCTCTGTTGCAATGCTTCAATTAAAAGTGCCGGTAAAAGAAGAATACCGAAAATTCTGGTAGCGGAGGCTATCATACCAAATAACCCTGCAAGAAACCAATTCCCTTTCCTAGCGAAATAAAACGACAGCACCGATATCAATAAAAATAGCGATTCATTGTAAACGGCACCAAAGTAAAAGGAAGTTGGGAAAACTAATAACAAAATAATGGTTAAATATGCAATCCTTTCTGAAAAATCAATTTTAATTAATTTCCAAAGAAAAAGTAGAGCAAAGAAAAAAGAGATATTGGAAATCAAAAGACCGACTATTGAAGTGTTTATAAGCGATAAAAGCATATTTGTAGAATCAGGTCGGGAAAAGAAAGATATAAGCATTGGATACACCGGGAAAAAAGCCTGTTCCAAATTTTTATAGCCGAATATGGCTATAGAAAGATAATGCTCGCCGTCAAAATTTGCCCAGGAGAAAAGTTGTGGGGCCATTCCGTAATTAATGGAGCCACCACCCAAAAAACGGTCTTTATTTCCCAATGGAATAAGGCCAATTGAAAAAAGTAAAATGACTATTAAAATAATCCGCCAGGTTAGAAAAATCATCAGCAACTTGAATATGGGCGAGTTAAGACTTATTCTGCTCTTCATTTTTTTACTGCCTTTTGATAAACCGATAAAGTCATTCCGGCAGTTTTTTCCCAGGAAAATTTGGCGGCCTGATTTAAACCCAATTTTGAGTACTTACTCCTCAAAGACGCACTCCTTAATAACTCACCCACAATTGAAGTAAAATGCCGTAAGTTTGCCGGGTCAAAATACAGCGCTGCCTGTCCGCCGGTCTCAGGTAAACTGCCCTGATTGGATGAGGCAACCGGTGTCCCACAGGCAAAAGCCTGCAAAAGGGGCAAGCCAAACCCCTCATATACCGAAGGTTGAACATAGATAGTTGCCAAATTATAAAAGATTACCAGCTCTGAATTTTCAATCTGGCCGGGCCTAATGATATGTCCTTCCAAACCATATTGTTTTATCATCTTATTAACCAACTTTAAACTCCTAAGTTCCGGGTGGTCAATATTTTCCACGTCTTTTAAAAATACCCCACCCACTAATACCAGCTTAATATCCGCAAAATCCGGCGTTTTTAAAAGCTCTCTAAATCCTTCTATTAAAAAAGGCAAATTCTTCACCCAATTAGCATCCCCGACATAAAGCAGAAAACGATCCGACAAGCGGTACTGCCTTTTTACCCTCATTAAATCCGTATCCTTTTTGATTATTGTAAATTCCGGATCTGCTGCCAAGGGGATTACTGAAATTTTTTCATTTTTAATTTTAAGAAACTTTGTAATATCTTTTTTGGAAACCTCTGAATCAGTGATAACATACCGGCAGTTTACCAAAGCCATTTTTTGCAGAAACAAATTTATCCTTCCTCTAATCCCTGCAGGATAATGATCGTGGAATACAAGGGGCATAACATCATGAATGGTTACAACTGTGGGAAATTTTTTTCTGACGGGCAGGGTGTGGCGAAAAAGATCAAACCAAGGGTAATGCACTACGTCAACATCCCTAACCTCCGATAGGTTTGTGAATTCAACGACTTTCACACCTTCTTCTTTTAATGCTTCTAGCAAATGGCCGGTATAGTATCCTATGCCTCGCCCTTTGTGGGCGGTTTTTAGCGGCAGGGTGTTAATTGCAATTTTCATATGCTTTTGATCATAAACTTAAGGTAAGCCACGGGGAAGCGCAAGGCCGAAAACAGCGCAAAAATAAATCCGGGAAAACCATCTACATAACCTTTGTGCCTGAAAAACGTTTTTACAAACCAAAATGCCGGCTTAATGAAAATGTATTCAATAAATGAAATTAAATTAACCCCTGTACCAGATTGACTGGTCTGGGTGGCCAATAGATCAGTATACGTATTAAATCCCTCCATATAAGTAGAAAAATCTTTATCCCTAAAATGAACAAGATCACTCTTAAGATACCGCACTTCCCCATCTACACTTGCTTGTTCGTGAACATCTTTCGCCGGTAATCTACCCATGCCTTTTTTATATAACCGCAAAGTATAATCAGGGTATTGGCCACCTTTTGTCAGAAACATGCCCAGAAAAAAATTTTTCCGGGGAATCCAATATCCGTTTATATCTTTACTGGAATTTACGCTTTTTATAATTTCTTCCGAAAGTTCTGCAGTTACTACTTCGTCCGCATCCAACTGCAGGATCCAATCACCGCTTGCCGCATCTATGGCCTTATTTTTATTGATATGAAAAACGGCAGGATTATTTGTTTGGATAATTTTGGCACCGAACTGTCGGGCAATATTTAAAGTTTTATCAATAGAGCCGCCGTCCACAATGATAATTTCCCACGCCAAATCCTTCACTGATTCAAGACAGTTTTTTAAGTTATCCTCTTCATTGTAAACCGCCAACACCACTGATATCTTTTGCATCACTTTGCGCTGACAATAAAAAATGCATCTCCTCCGTCCGGATAACGGATTAATTTTTTAACATCAAATTCAAGCTTGTGTCTTAGCCCGTCATATTGATTCGGAGTTAAAACATATAATACTCCAGGAGTAGGCATACTTTCAATCGGATCCCAGCCACCGAAATAATATTTGTCGAAATTGGAAACAGCGCTAAAACTTTTAGTTTCTGACCTATTAGTAATAACTGTATTTAGATATTCCGGTAAAGGAGTCTTTAAATAAAACAAGAAAAAGATATATGGTTGCGAACGGATATCCGTTACATTAACTTGTATATATTCCGGATGCAGTTTGACAAATTCAACCACTTCCTTCATTCCGTACTGCCAGTCATGCGGGTCCATTTTGGGGTAAACATTAAAATAAAATTTAAGAAAACTAAAAGCCTGTACGCTTAATAAGGCTACCATTATAACTAAAACAGTCAATTTTGTCTTTCCTCTAAACCAACTTAAGATGCTTCCTGCTCCCAAAGCAGCTACGAGAGGTAAGCTTCCCATCATAAAAAGTGCTCTGTTTGAACTTGGAGCCCCTCCCACCAGGCTTGACGGGATTGGAGCCAGGAAAAACCAACATAAAATTATCAAAGTTATTTTTGATCTAAACCGAAGAAGATATATCAAGCCGATTATTAATAAGGGCGCATCAAATAGATAAAATTCCCCATGTTCCTTGAGAGAGTTCCGTGGATTCCGGTCTCCTTTTATGAAAAGATAATCCGGGGTAAAGTGTAGTTTGTATTGATCGAAGGCTAATTCCAGTAAACCTGCTTGGTAGATTTGGGTCTTTTTGTATAACTCTGTGCTCATAATTTTTTCATCAGAAAATTTTGTTTGTCCTATTCTGCTTAATCCTAAAATTCCCGGATTTGATATGGTCAAAATAATGAGCAGTAGAATACTTAACAATGTAACCGCGAAATATTTTTTATTATTAAAAATATTCTTTATGTTAAAAACCAATAACAATAATACTGTTGGGGGAACAACAATTTTAGACGCATGAACAGAAAAAAAACTCACTCCAAAACTTATGATCGAAACGGGAAATAATTTAGGTTTATTTTCCAGTGCCTTAAGGAATAAATATAAACCAAGCATAAAAAAGAAAAGAGCAAAATTGCTTTCCCATAAACCTCTTGAAAAATGAATATTCATCGGGGATACCGCCAAAAAAAGAGCGGCAAAAATAGCAACAGAATTTTGTTTAAATAATTGCTTGGCCAATAAATATATAAGCCATACATTCAATACTCCAAAAAAAGCAGTTGGAAATCTGGCAGAGTAATCAAATAAACCAAATATTCTAACAAAAATTGCAGTAATGTATACAATAACCGGATGCTTATCATCTTTGAATGAAGTAAAAACTAAGGGAAAGGAATTTCCCCATTCATCTTTCCCCCAATTTGCTATTGTATAAGCATTATATCCAAACGCAGCTTCATCCCAGTTAAGAGAGGGTGGAACGCTGTCCAGCTTATAAAGGCGCAGAAAAGCTGCCAATATAACAATAGCTATCAAAAATATATGTATTTTTTTCATTAGTTAAAAGAAACTATTTCCGGAAACTTTCCAAATTCAAATTTTCCAAATTCTTTAACAGTAGAAAAACCCCATTGGTCAATACTGTTTCTTACCGCTTCTTTCCTAAATTTATCCGGATCATATTTTAAATAAAAAAGAGTAAATATATAAGGTTGGGCATACCGATCGGAAATAAATATCCGGCTGTACTTATCAAATTTATCTCCGTAATCTTTATTTATCACCTTATATTCATATTGCCAATCTTTAGCCGATTCCACAGGAAATAAATTCAAAAAGTTTTGAAAATAATTTACAAAAAAGATTAAAAAAATTATTACAATAGTAAAATTGATCAGGTATTTTCTGTTTTTGAATAATTGTCCGAGATGAACAGCGCCTTGGGCGACAATGATAGCAATAAAAGGGACCATTGAGATAGACCGCAGGGCATGGGGGGATTCTTTGGTAACGGCGGCAGGCACCGGACCCAGCAGTAGTAAAAGCAAAGGGAGTAGGCACGCAGTTGTTGGTTTCCTACATATTATGTATAGTAACCCCAGGACAGCCAGTATTAACTCCGGAAGATAAAGCTGGCCAAACCCTGATTGTTGACTGCGCAAATTCTTATCTCCCTTAAGAATTAAAAAATCCGGGCTGAAGTGGGAAAAATAGTTTTTTATAACAGCCGTGCCCGTGGCTCCGACTGCCTGCAGTCTGACTCCACCGCTATCAAACTTATACAGCCTGTAAATCGGAATTATGCTCAAAACCAGAATAACCGCGGAAAGAAGCAAAGGCCAAATAATTCTTCTTTTTTTTGTCATCCCGACCCCGTGTCGTAGCATGGGGTAAACTCCAGCGGAGATCCAATTAATAACCAGTACTAATATGGAGAGCGGCGCAATTACCCTAAAGCTATTATAGCTGTATGCGCTTAAGATAAAACCAATTACGGAAAATAGGATATACCAACTGCTTTTTTGGTATTGCAGGAAAAAATATACGGCCAGTAAGTAAAAAAATAATCCTGCTGTTGCTTCATATCCGGTCCGGGAGAAAATAAAAAACCAGGGCGAAATTGACACAAAAAAGCTGCTGAAGAATCCTATGGTTTTACTCCCGTATAGTTTCCTGGCCAGAACATAAGTTAAAATCACCACTCCTAGGGAAAATAACACTGACGGCAACCGAACGGAAAAAGCGCTCAGGCCGAACAGCTTCACGAATGGAACAACCGCATAAATGTAAACCGGAAGTTTAAACTCACCGAAAGCCCGGAAATGTATCGGTAAAAACTCTCCCCATTCGTCTTTTAGAGTTTGGGAAATAGAATAGGCATTATAGCCGATAGAAGCTTCATCCCAGTAAACAGAGGCGGGAATTTCAGATATTTTATACAACCGCGTAAAAAGAAAGAGGATGCAGATTAAAGTTAGTAAAAACCTAGTGGAAACCAGTTTAGATAAAGACATACTTTATTTAATCATAGCATGTCATAGCACGATTATTTTCACTAGCAATTCATTTGACAAAAATCTGACATTCGGCAATTCTTTGTCAACAGAGCTTTAAAATCTTGCTAACTTTAGAGATTTATTTTATTTGTATAGTTTATAACTATAACTGATTGTTCTGTTCCGAACGTCGGCAACTATCAGCTCCAGGATGGTTTGCAGTTCAGGCGGCAAGACACTCCGGCATTGTACTCCTAAATCTGTAAACTTGCTTAAAATCGCCTCCCTAACTTCTTCCAAATAATCTTTATGACCAACCGTGCCGCCGAACAAATACATTTCTAACTTTCTACCCTGTTTTGCCGCCTCGCCCGTCTCACAAACGAATGATGAGTAATCTTGCAAAGGCTCCATCTGATAATTCATTATTTGTACTCCCGGAATTGCTAATGATGAATAATAATGACCCAGTCCCAATAAACCTGCTCCGTCAAACACTACCGGAACAAAACATGATGATGCGCCTGCTGTGAATAATGCACTACCCCAGTGATGCCGGTTAATATCCACCTGCTGACTATCGCTATGCCCTCTGATATAATTCCAAACCTCACCGGGAGACAAATCATTTCTTAATTCCACAAAGCGGATTATACTCTAATCCTATAGCAGGTACAATGTAATTTATTTGACAAATATCTGACGTTCGTTAGTTTTTTGTCAAAAAGATCCAAGGTTACTTGATATCGAGAAGTTCCAGGTCAAAAATGAGGGTGGCGTTAGGCGGAATCACCGCTCCTGCTCCCCTTTCACCGTAAGCCAGATCCGGGGGTATAGTCAATTTCCTTTTTCCTCCCACTTTCATGCCGATAAGTCCCTGGTCCCAGCCTTTGATCACCTGACCAACTCCGATTTGTGTCTGAAACGGCTGGCCTCTGTCATATGAGGAATCAAACTTAGTGCCATTAAGTAGTGTCCCGCTGTAGTGGATTGTAATAATATCCCCGGATTTAACAGCAGAGCCTGTACCTTCTTTGATATCTTCAATTTTAAGCTCTGCGGACGAAGTGGCGGAGGGACTTGCTTGTGTAATTGGAATATTGGAATCCTGGGTGCTCACGTTTTCTTCTTTTTTACCTTTGGTCAGTGTATATATTATACCTGCAACCAGTAAAACAACAATCCCTATATAAACGATCTTCTTCATTGTTAGATTATATCACCTTGACTATCAATTGACAGCTGATATGATATTGTTATGCCCGAAACTGAAAAAACCACCCCGAAACGGCCGAATTTATACAAACCCAATGATCCTCCCCTATTTTTTTTTCAAATCACCAACCCGGTCACTTATTTTAAGCTCTGGTTTAAAAAAGTCTGGGCTAATGAAGGAATTATTCTGCATCTTAGAATTAAGCCTTTAACCATTATAATTGTGGCCCTGCTGCTGGCTGGCACAAGTTTCGGGGTCAGCAAATACCTGGCAATATTCTTGCCTTTTGATGTTTTTCCCACGAAAACCCCGATTCCGGCACCTTCTCCCACTCCCAACCCCTGGATAGAAACAGCTTTTGCCGGCTCTTTGCATAAATCGGAAAATAAATTCTATCTGGTGATTTCATCAGGGGAAGCAATTGCTTTGGAAATTCCCGCAAATACAAATTTGGCAACACTGGTGGGCAAAAGAATTCTAGCCTCCGGCAACTATAATCAACTCACCAAAAGCCTAAAAGTCATGAATACGGAAGACATGGAAGTTTTACCAACCAAAACAATTCCCGTCCCTACCTCTACAGTAACCCCGACTGCAATTCCCAGCCCCAGTCCCACCGCTGAGCCGGTCACAAGTCCCTCCCCAACACCTACATTTCCTGCAGAAACTCCTTAAATCAAACGAAATTATGCTTTCTTCTCAGGATAATTAATAGGATAACACCTGCCGCAATCAAAGATAGTGAATTGGCTGCTGTCCTTAGCCATGTATTTTCAAAATACCCATTTACAATGTATGAGCCCGGACTTAGTTCAATCCGGATTGAACCGAATTCCCCTTTGTCGGAATGTTCAATAGCTTTTCCATTGGCTAAAATTTTCCAAATAGGAAAATCGAAAACAGGTATGTCTATAATTGCCCGGTTTTTGACTTCAACCCTAAATTTAAATTTATTTGATGATTTCGTAAAATTTTCCACTTTGGCATCTCCCTTTACAATTGGCATACCAGGCGCAATCTTAGTAGGTTTCCGAGCAGCTTTAGGTAAATAATCTGTCAGGGACCCCTGTTGATAAAATTCCCATTCCGAACCTGTTAATAAATCTTTATCTGACTGATTGTTTTTATAATACTCCGGTTGAAAATATCTAAAATTTAAAAAAACTGTTAAAAACGTAATAATTACAATAAAATATACCCTGTACCGGCTCTTAATAAACAAAACGATTACTCCTCCCAGGAAACTGACGAAAAATATCGCTACAGATAAAAATCGCCACGGAAACTGAACAAATTGCAACTTACCAATTAATTCCCACACAAAAGCTGTTTTATTATGAGTCATAAGTAAAGAAGCTACGGAAACGGCAAAGAATATAAAATAAAGTAAGTAGTTTTTTTCTCTTAGTGAAAATCTGTCTTTAAACCCCTGAATTAGCAATAAACAGCCAGCTATAAGTGCCAACTGCCAGTGCGGCCATCCAACCTGAAATGATAACCCGTCTTGATCTCCCCAGATAGAAGCTCCATATCCCCAAAAACGGCTGAAAAAAAGCTGATTTACGGTCACAAAATGAGCGCGGAAATTAGGAATAAATTCACTTTCTTTCAAATTTTCTGCCTGTATCAGATTCTGTTCAAAATATGCAGGTAGGATAAAAAATGATGCAAGGAGAAATCCTAAAACAAGACTTAAAAAAACAACTGCTAAATTCTTTCCAAACCTGCTGGTTTTTCTCTGAATGAATAGCCAATAAATCACCCAAACAATCAACAAAGGTAAAAATAACATGGTCATTAAATTATGGTTCAGTAAGAAAATAGCCAAAGTAAAAGTTGCAGCCAAGAAATTAACTAAACTGGCAGACTTAATCAGTATTAGGAAGAAGTAGAAAACCAAGGGCATTAAGGCCATAGCAAAAACTTCTGTAATTGAACCTCTAACGTAGATATCCAAGGCTCTGTACGGGGCAAATGCATATAAAACTGCAGAAACAAATGCCGCCTCTTTGCCGAATACTTCTTTGGCTAGAAAATACATAAATACTCCTCCTAAAACCAACGGCAAAAAAAATATTAATTTAGCGGCGCCAATAAATCCAAGAAAATAACTGGAAATAGCCGCAATATAATAAGGAAATACGCCGTAGTAGTTAAATAGAGGGAAGCCGTAACCGGATCCCATATCCGCCACCCAACGGCAGGGAATCTGTAAGTCTTCAATACAGCGCCTCATCTCATAAATACGCATTACCTGCAGATAATCTTGTACCCTAAAAAAACCTGGTACCAACAAAGGCCAGACAATGAAGCCGCTTAGCAAAAGCAACAGTATCGGAATTTTGTAACGTAAGATAAATGTCATTTCTTTACTTATTGTCTACCACTTTAAATGCGGTTTCACCATTTAAAAAATAGATCGTGCCTAATTTGGGCCGATCAACCGGAAAATCACCTGGTTTTCCAATGAATAATATTCTTTTACCCGGATTTTGTTTTACTATATCCTCATATTGTGTTTCAGTCTCTCCTAAATCGGGAAAATAGAATTTATCAAATTTCGATACTTGTACCCAATCACCTTTCTTCTCTCGGATTATAGAGGGGTCATTCTGATATTTCCGCGGATCAAATTTTAAATAAAACAACGTAAAAATCTGCGGTTCCCCATAAGTGCGTGTTAAAACAATTAGATCGTAATAGTTGTAGTTTTTTTTCAGATATTCAACAGCTTGTTTGTAACCATATTTCCAATCCTTAGAAGATGTTTTGGGATATTCATCTAGATAATACATAAAATATTTTATGAAAAAAGTAAAAATAAGGATAAACGGAAAAACAACAAAATATCTTTTTTTGTCTTTAAAGGCCGCATATAAATAATACATTCCCGCAGCAGCCAAAATCTGCCAAACTCCCAAGAAAAACATTGCACGAGATGCGTGTGGCGCCTCTCTGGTAAATGATCCGGGAATAGGAGCAACTAGCAGCCACCCTAATACCAGGATCACTGATCTTGATTCCTTCTTGATCAAAAATAATACTCCTAGGGGAACTAGTAGTAATTCTACCCAATAGACTTCACCAACTGCCTGTGTCGAGTGCCGCAAGTTGGCATCTCCGGATATAAAAAGAAATTTAGGAGAAAAATACAGCAAATATTGTCTTGCAATTAGCTCAACTTTTCCCAAAGAATATACCTTACTAGTTTTGTAACTAATGGTTTTCACTACCTCTGCCTGTTCGAACTCTAACTGCTTAAACCTATTTATTCCAGACAAGCGTGGATCGAGCAAATTTACGATTATAAATAAAATAAAAATTATCAGTGATATAAATAGATGCTTTTTCTGTTTAAGCAAATAATCTTTTTGACTAAATAAAAGTAAGGGGGCAAAAAGCACTATGAAAACTTTTGCGCCGTTATAAGTAAATGTAGCTATGCCAAACAAAATAAAAGAGATGATCAGAAAATACTTTCTGTGACCATATCTACTTTCTAAGAAAGCATATAATCCCAACAGGAAAAAAAATAAGGCAAAATTGGTTTCCCAAATCACTCTGGAAAATTGAATATGCCAGGGAGAAATAGTTAATAGAAATGCGGAAGTTAAAGCAATAAATTTATTCTTAAATAGTTTCCATACCACAAGGAAAAACACAAAAATATTAATAATCCCCAGCAATGCGGAAGGAAATCTTACCGCAAATTCATTCAAGCCAAAAAAATATACTGATACGGCGGCGGCATATATGTGTAAAGGATACTTATATTCGCCAAAGGATTTAAACGCCAGCGGGAAAACCTCACCCCACTGATCTTTGCCTGTTTTTAAGATACTGTAGGCATCATAACCGATGGAAGCCTCATCCCAACTCAAGGCCGGAGGAATTTGATCAATTTGATAAAGTCTCAGGAAAGATGCCAGGAGCAAAATCAGAATCAAAACCAGCTTAGTTTTCATCTTTTTTCTATTATTTCAAAAACTTTCGTACCATCCAGAAAATTTACTATCTTCAAACGGTTAATATTTTCCGGAAAATCTCCCGGTTTACCCACAAAAAGTAATCTTTTACCTTTGTTTTGAGTTATGATATCTTCATATTTCGTGCCTTGATCACCTAAGTCAGGAAAATAATATTTATCAAACCTCAGAACCCAAACCCAATTATTCGTTTCAATTCTCACTAAATTCGGATCAATTTGATACTTAGCCGGATCAAAGTTAAGATAGAAAAGAGTAAACATATGCGGCTCTCCATAAGTTCTGCTAAAAACAATCTCGTCATATTCGCTCTTGTGGTTACCAATATAATCTACTACTTTTTTGTAACCGTATTGCCAGTCCTTGGAATATGTTTTAGGATAAATTATGTAATAGTTGTAAAAATACCAGGCCAAGCTTACCAGTATTGAAAGTATTAAAATTGCCGTTGATAATATCTGTAAAGACTTTCTCCGTTTTTTAAACCAACTTAAACTAAACATAAAACCCAAGGCGCAAACCAACTGATAAAACGGCGCGGCAATCAGGGTCCGGAGAGCATGC
>MFDZ01000050.1:0-2185 GCA_001777455.1 Candidatus Daviesbacteria bacterium RIFCSPLOWO2_02_FULL_41_8 | reverse complement strand
GGTAATCAGTAGTCCTTTAAACCGGCTCTTCGTCCGGAAAAGGGCAAAAAGGCCCAGAAGCAGAAACGGCGCCTGGAAAAAATAAAGCTCTCCCATATTTTGGACATGGTGTTGTTTGTGCGGAGCCCCGGATACAAATAGAAACTGCGGAGTAAAGTGTGCCAGGTAATTTCCGGTGAAATAAAATGCTACGTAAGTTACTTTATTGTGCACTAGTCTTGCAAAAGGCTGAGGCAATCCCGAGCGGCCCCTGTTCTCATTAATCCTGAGAACTAGCCCCGGGTCATCTGTAATGCTGACCAATTTATACCGGGCGCTACGCTCTCCGCTAAACAAATACGGGACAAGCGGCAGTAGAAGAATCGTAAAAACAACAATGGAAATAATGGCTACTTTTCTGAATTTAATCAAACTTTTCCGGTATAAAAACAAAATTACCATTAAAAACAAGGGGGTGAAAATTCTGGCGGAATTATAGGTAAATACTGATACGGCAAACGGAATCATTGAAAATACAAACCATTTATGATTTGTAAATCCCTTAATCAAAAACCAGATTCCCGCTGTAATAAAAAACACGGCCAGCGACGACTCAAAAGAAGCTCTGGTCAGTTGAATATGCCAGGGAGAAACTCCCAGCAAGAATGCCGAAACTAAACCGGCCAGAGAGCTTGCAAAAAGAGCCCGCCCCAAAAAAAACATTACTAAAACAGTCAGTGTCCCGTAAACAACCGGTGTAATCCTGACTCCCAGCTCATTCAAACCGAAAAAATATATTCCCGGGATGCTGGCATAAATTTGTACCGGTAACTTATACTCTCCGTAAGCTTTAAAGTGAATAGGGAAGGCTTGATTCCACTCGTCCTTTCCTGTTTTTAAGATTGAATAAGCATTATAGCCGATCGAAACTTCATCCCAATTTAAGGCAGGCGGAATTTCAGTAACTTTGTAGAACCTCAAAAAGAATGCTAATATTACTATCAGCGAAAGGACTATATATATTTTATGTTTCATCATCAAAACTATCGGAGAGCGGTCTTTCCACTTATTATTATACTTTTTTCTATTGCCGGAATGAAGGCTCTTTTCCATCCCGGTCTTTTTACAGCCCATGATATTTGGCATCAAGTAGCCAGATTATATTATTACTCAGAGGCTTTTAGTGATGGTGTATTCCCTCCTTACTGGGTTTCAACGCTTGCCGGTGGTTTTGGTTACCCACTTTTTTTCTTTTCATATCATATGCCATGGATTTTAGGTTTACCTTTTCTAGGGATTGGTTTAGATATCCCAACTACTTTAAAAGTGTTGTTTTTCTTGAGCTTTCTTCTATCCGGATTATTCATGTATTTATTCATGAATAACCTCCTGCGTAGTAAATTCCCTGCACTATTATCCGCAATTATGTATCTTTGGGCCCCTTATCATTTCTTAACGATCTTTGTTGGGGCATCTATGGGGATTGTTTTTGTTTTTACTTTTTTACCTCTACTGCTACTCGGTATTCTTTTAGTAAAAGATGCTAAAAATTCCGGCGTACCGGTTTTTGCTTCAGGTCTTACAGGTATAATTCTTTCCCATCTTGAGCATGTATTATTTCTGTCTCCTATTATATTAATCTTTACTATCTGGGGTTTTACCGAAACCAAATATAAAATATTGTTCTTGCGGAATATGTTATTTGGCCTAGTTCTTGGACTTTCCCTTTCCGCTTTTTATCTGATCCCTGCCGGTTATTACAACCAATTTACAAAAATTCATTCAGAAGCCGGGTTTAGCGAACTTTATAAAAGAAATTTCGTTAATTTAAGTCAGATAATTTATTCAAAATGGGGATACGGCCCGATTGTTGACAATGCCAAAAACGGAGAAATGTCTGTTCAACTCGGGATAGCCCAATGGCTGTCTTTCTTAGGTGTTGTAATTTTATTACTCACCCGTAAATTACAAAAACAATTTGCAAAATTAACTTTATTTGCCATGGCAGGCTTTTTTATAAGCATTTTTTTAATGTTGGATTTTTCCCTGCCAATTTGGCAAATAATAGAAAAAATCATTGCCCTTGATTACCCTTTTAGGGAACTTCTTAGTTTAACCTTCATCGGTTCGGCCTTTTCCGGTATTCTTTTGATTAGTTTCGGCAAAAAGATACAGTATGTAATTTTTGCCTTAATCACCATTGCTG
>MFDZ01000049.1:290-5212 GCA_001777455.1 Candidatus Daviesbacteria bacterium RIFCSPLOWO2_02_FULL_41_8 | reverse complement strand
ATTTTAGATAGTTTTGGTTTTCATATTCCAGAATGGTTTACTCCAATTGTCACGGCTACAGTTGTGGGCTATTTCTTTATAAAATCCCGCTTAGAGCTCAGGCAGATTTGACTATTGATATCCGAAACCCAATTTATTAAGATAATTATAATGGCTAATTTAACCGATGATCTAAAAAATGCTTTATCCTCTGTAGTTTCAGGTGCCGGTGATGTGGTAGCCACCACAAGAGATGTAGCCAAAGATAATATTGTTAATACTCTAAAGGCTGGTGGTGAGGTTGCTTCTACTTCTTTAGATACAGTTGGTAAAGTAGTTACAGAAGGAGTAAAAGTTGCTTCAGACACTGGTGTATCAGTCACCCAGGCTGCAAGCGGACTTGTAACTGGTGCTATTGAAGGAGTTAAAGAGGTAGGTGGAAATGTTGGTGAAACTACCACTGAAGCAGCTCATGGTGCAGTTAAAAGTGTAGAGAGTGTTGGAGGAGATATTGGAGAAGCAGCAGTGTCAGCAGTTGAAGGAGCAATTAAGGCAGCTCACGATATTGGCGTGGACTCTGGTGAACTGGCAAAAGATGCAGTAGTCGGAACCCTTAAAGCAGCAGATGAAATTGGATCAGAAGCAGGAAGTATAGTGAGAAAAGCACTTCTTAATGCTGCTGCCCTACCTCATGATATTATTGATGCACTTCTAACTGGCAAAACTGAGTAGTTAAACCTCTGGCTGGACTTCCACTGTTTTTTGCGGCATCCTTGTACCTGTAACCAATGTCTAATACCAACCAGATTAGATCAAGAGAGATTAGCCAAATACCCCAAATTGAGTACTGTCTGTATGCCAGGAAAAGTAGCGAGTCAGACGAGAGACAGGCCATGTCAATTGATAGCCAAGTCAAAGAAATGAAAGCTTTGGCCCAGAAAAACAATATTTTAATAAAAGAGATAAGACAAGAATCTCACTCAGCCAAATCATCAGGACAAAGATCGGTGTTTAACCAATTAATTGCTGATATAAGGACAGGGCTTTTTAATGGAATTTTAACTTGGGCACCGGACAGATTATCAAGAAATGCTGGGGATTTGGGAATGCTGGTAGATCTGATGGATCAGGAAAAACTTTTACAAATTAAAACCTTCTCACAAACATTTACCAATAACCCTAATGAGAAATTCCTCTTAATGATTCTCTGCTCTCAAGCTAAATTGGAGAATGATCAGAAGGGACTTAACGTGAAGCGAGGTATCAGAGCCAAGTGCGAGTTGGGCTGGCGACCGGGACCTCCACCGATAGGCTACTTTAACAGATCATTTGCCGGAGTAAAGGATATTGTGATTGACCCAGACAGAGGAGATACGGTTACCGAGATGTTTAGAAAAGTAGCAGAAGAGAAAGCCAGCGGAAGAACAATTAAAAAATGGCTTGATGATATTAAATTTACATCCAGATCAGGTAATGAGATACACCTTAGCATGATTTATCTAATGCTTAAAAACCCATTTTATACAGGAGAATTTGAATATCCAGTTAAAAGTGGAAACTGGTATAAAGGATCATACCCTCCATTAATTAATAAAGACACTTTCAACAAGGTACAGAAGCAATTGATCACCTGCCCAAAACCTAAGTGGGGTGAGAAGAAATTTGATTTTAAAGAGTTATTCAGATGTGGTTCATGCGGAGGAGGGATAACTGCTGAGGAAAAGTACAGATTTAGAAAATTTAGAGATCCCAAACATCATATCTACTATCACTGTACCAAAAAAGTCAATCCTAACTGTTCTGAACCATATGTGAGCGAAGAAAAGTTAATTATAGAAATTCTTCGCTATATTAACTTTATGGAGATGGCTCACCCTCAAGTTTTTAATATCTCAGAGAAAGTTAAGCATGGAATGGAATCATATAGGAAAATAAGGGATGAGATACTGCTTCAGCAGGATATCGATCCTGATAAAAAACCGGTGAATTTAGCTGAGTATGCCAAACATATTACGCAAAACGGCAGTTTGCAGGATAAAAGAGAGGTAGTTAGAACTTTAGACAGACAACTCTACATTCACGATAGAAGCATAAGTTCCACACTCTTAAGTTAACTTACTCCAGGTGTCCTATTTAACTAGGGAAATAAAATGTTCTCACCGCAGTCTCAACATTCAGGAATTAGGAGATTTTGGACGGTTCGAACCTTTGGGATATAAACAAGAGTTTGGAAAGCCCCATCAACCCAATCAGGAGACACGATCACATGGGGTGCACTACTTGGCTGCCAGGCTAGGACTCGGACCTAGATAGATAACTCCAGAGGCTATCGTCCTACCATTAGACGACCTGGCAATGTATGTAGATTTTACTTTTTTTGGAAAGTTAAGGCAAGTTGAAATGAAATTATTTAGGAAATCTGCGGAGGCCCCAACCGGCAATTAAAGCTGAAACAGAAAAAGCCGCTGCTAGTCCTACCGGAAACCCTGTATTGGGTAGCGCTTTAGTTTCGTTCCTGCTGCGCTCAACTGTTTTGCTATATGCAGAACCTGCGGGACGATCTGTGGCGGATCCGGGAGTAAGTGACGGAGCCGGGGTAGGCGTGGCCATCATTTGAATATCTTGCCCTAAAACAGTCGGTGAGGGACCAACCTGTATTTTTGCAGCGCTTTTCGGAGACAACCTACCGCTGAGTAAAAAGTACCCGATAGCTACAGCCGCCAGTACGAGTCCGATAGCCATAAATTTCAACCACTTAGGATCATCCATGGCTGGATTCTACCATAAGGCTATGAGATATGCAACCCTTTTCACCACTTCATCCTCACCCAGTATTTTAATACTTTCAAAAAGAGGCGGAGTAACCGTCTGTCCCGAAACTGCCACCCTGATCAGTTGAAACACATCCCCAGCTTTCAGTCCCGTTTCGTCAGCTAAATCCCTGAAGGTTTTTTCAAACACCTCTGCCTGCCATGGCTTTTCCATAGCTTCTAATTTCTCCATAATTTTCCCCAGTACGTCTTTTTGATCTTTAATATTTACTCCCTCGACTCCGCTCGGGACAAGTTTTTCAAATTGTGCTTTATCGTATTCCGGCTTCTCCCAAAGAAAATCTGTTAGCGGCACGAAATCCGATAATTTTTTTATACGATCCTTAATTAGGGGAATAACTTTTTCAATCTCATCCTCTGTCGGATGCTCGACTTTTGCTAAAGCCTCACCAGAAATTTCCATTAAATATTCCCAGATTTGCGATTTGAGTTTTGAGATTTGAGATTTTCTAATGTATTCCCCATTCATCCACTCCAGTTTTGTGATATCAAAAACTGCCGGGGTTGAATGGACATCTTTTAAACTAAACGCTTTAATCATATCTTCTAGAGTAATTATTTCCTTATCCCCTGGCGGCGTCCATCCTAAAAGAGCCATGTAATTCAATATTGCTTCAGGCAAAAACCCATCCTTCCGAAACTCAGAAACACCCATTGCTCCGTGCCTTTTTGATAATTTGGAACGGTCTGTTCCTAAAATTAACGGTAAATGAGCGTATTCAGGAACCTCCCAACCTAAAGCCTGGAATGTCAGAATATGTTTCGGGACCGAAGACATCCATTCATCTGCTCTAATCACAGGATTTGTTTCCATTTCATGATCATCAACAACATGAGCTAAATGATAAGTTGGAAAACCGTCAGATTTTAATAGGACAAAATCTTTTTGATCTTTTAGATCGAAAACCACTTCTCTGTTACCAATTAAATCTGTAAATTTAAGCTGACCTGTCTGCGGCATCTTAAACCAAATTGCTCCGTCTTTTTCGTAAGCTGCACCTTCTTTGACTAATTCATTCGCATATTGTTTATAAATTTCTTTTCTATCTGATTGGATAATAGGGGGCTCCTCAAAATTTAACCCCAACCATCTCATGTTAGCAATAATATCTTCGGTTGCCCCGGAAACAAATCTGTTCCTATCGGTATCTTCAATTCTTAAAGAGAATACCCCATTATTTTTTTTGGCCACCAAGTATGCATACAAAGCAGTTCTGACACCACCTATGTGCATCATCCCCGTAGGTGAGGGCGCAAATCTGGTTTTAATCATATGGCTATTATACCAGTCTGAACTTGCTTCCTGTATAATTAAATTAATATGACGCTGACCCAGACTGCTATTTTGTTCAAGCGATCCGTTCTCGCTTCCGTCATTATTTTAACTGTCGGTATTCTAAGTTTTATTATCTATCAAACATGGCGTGCATATTATCTGGCCCATCTTCCGCCGGTGGAAGAAAAACCGGATACTAAATTCGGTCTGCTTCCCCCGCCTAAATTCCCGGATGCCGGCGTTTCCACTTCAAATTTTTCCTATTCAATAGATACGGTGACCGGGGGCTTACCTGAAACAGGGATAGATTCTGGTTTTGAAAAAATTATTAAAGTTTATTTTGTCACGCAAACTTTCGCCACACTGCTTTCATCAGATAAATCAACAGATTTGGCTCAAAAGTTTGGCCTCACTTTACCGCCAAATATTATCAGTGAAACTAAATATCAATTCAGTGATTCAAACAGGGTTCTTTTCGTAGACCTGGATAACGGCAATTTTATCTATAACAAGGAGGCTTCCGCCTCCGCAACAGTTAACCCCGATGATGATCTAAAAATAGTCTCGGATTTTCAACAAGCGCTCTCTTCCTTGGGAGTATTAAATGAAGACTTGAGGGTCGGCAGAAACAAGGTTGTCCGGACACAAGCTATTACAGTTTCACTTTGGCCTGCCGATATAGATAAGAAAAGAATTTTTACTGCCGATTATAATAAATCCCTTGTAAATGCTACTGTCTTGGGCCGTGCGGATAACCTGGAAAATTACTTAAATTTAAATTTTACATATTACCCGGTTGATACCTCCACTTTTGCCACTTACCCGACTAAAACAGT
>MFDZ01000049.1:0-268 GCA_001777455.1 Candidatus Daviesbacteria bacterium RIFCSPLOWO2_02_FULL_41_8 | reverse complement strand
AAAAACGGCAAAGGTGTAATTATCGTTGAGCCGGAAAAACCTCAGGTATCTATTACCGCTGTTTCTTTGGGTTATTTTCTTCCGGAAATCTATAGTCCGTACTTGCAGCCGATTTATGTTTTTGAAGGTCCTGATTTTGTAGCGTATGTTGCGGCTATCGCTGAACAATTTCAATCTGAGGCCAATTAAAATTTGCATAAGTCCAGTCTATCAGTCGGGTAGTCTCGTCAAACCGGTCATCGCTGCCCAGCAACACCAACAACACCCT
>MFDZ01000048.1 GCA_001777455.1 Candidatus Daviesbacteria bacterium RIFCSPLOWO2_02_FULL_41_8 | reverse complement strand
CAGAAGGTATATCCGATCCCAGAAATACTCTTATTTATGAATTCCTTCGTTTATTGGAAGAAATTAAACCATATGCATTTGTAATGGAAAATGTACCGGGATTAGCCAAAGGAATAGGCAAGCCCATTTTTTTGAATATACTTCAAAGACTAAGAGAGCTCGGTTACTATACCGTACACGGTATTGTAGATACTGCCGATTACGGAGTGCCTCAGAGAAGAAAAAGGTTGGTTTTGCTGGGAACTAATGATCCTAAAATTAGATTAACCTTCCCTAAACAAACTAACCAGGATCCCAACTTTATTGGTAGATATTTAGATAGTTGGAACACGGTGAGAGGTACAATAGCGGATTTACCTTCTATTAGGGCAGGCGAAAAATCCGAAAATGATAAATTGCATGTATCCTCAAATCTTGCCGAAATTAACCTTAAAAGGATGGCAAATACTCCTCATGACGGAGGAGGAAGACTTTCGTGGCCGGAGGAGCTAATTTTAGAATGTCATAAGAAGGTTAACGGATATAAAGATATATACGGCAGAATGAAATGGGATTATCCGTCACCGACTATTACGGGAGGTTGCGTCATGATTTCAAAGGGCAGGTTTGGTCATCCAGAACAGGATAGAGCAATCTCACTCCGTGAGGCTGCCAGGCTTCAAACATTCCCGGATAGTTATATCTTTGCTGGTAATGTAGGTCAAATTGCGTCACAGTTGGGGAATGCCGTACCACCACTTCTTGCAAAAAGAATAGCAGATTCCTTAGCCCAGGCAATTCAGGAATCAGAAAGTTTTGAGAATCTTATTACTAAGTCGAGAGAGGATGTATCTATGAAAGGGAATTTTTTTCAATAAAGTTAACTACCTTCAAAAAAGCCTTATCTTGATTACGTAGTATATCCTTATGCCATAACCGCAACACCCGCCAGCCTTCTTTCCTTAATGTTCTTATATTACTTTTATCCCGCTCTATATTCCCGTAAATCTTTTTAAGCCAGAAGGGAGACATTTTTCCTTTCCAGACGTCAAAGTCTTTTCCATGCCAAAATTCACCGTCAATAAATATGGCTATCTTATATTTGGGAAAGGCAATGTCGGGCTTACCAATAATTGAGTAATGAGATTTAAATTTATAACCCCCGACTCTTAACATTTTGAAAATAATCTTTTCTGTTTTGGTATTTTTTGATCGCACCCGAGACATATTGTAGCTTCTTTGTTCTTTCGTTATTATATCTACCATAGTCATACACCACTGTTAGGCTCAATTTTAGCAGAAACTCAGATTATTTGTAGCCTCATCTACGACTTCGGTCATAAGGAAACTCTAATAGCGACGCTTTTAAGATTGGTGGCAAACCATAGTGGTAAAACCAAACAAACGATTTAAAACAAATCTCCAATGGATATTCTCAAAACTTTTGCAATTTTTTGCAGAACCTCTACCGCAGGTATATTCCTGCCTTGCTCGATATAACCCATGTAAGCCCTGCTGATGCCAATCTTAAACGCCAGTTCCTCTTGCGTAAGATTTAATTCCTTTCTGTGTTTTTGTACCTTCTTACCTAAAACCTTAGGTAGCTTTGCGTTGTTCCTCATTGAACTTCATTATTGAAGCCTTTAGGGTATCAGTCCACTAAGCCACACTTAGCATTTAGCTTTAGTTTGCACTTGACAATTCTCTTAATCACAGTTAGCATAAAATTAAGGGAAGAATACTAATCCTTAAAATTAGGATATAAATTTTTGCATGAACAAAAAAGAGATTTCTGAGACTAAATGCACTTGCCAATCCTGTGGTAATATCTGGTATTTTGGTAAAACTGACGAAATTGAAAACCTCGGAAATAATATGCAGAATTTAGGAAAATCTATGATGTGTTGTAGTGGTTGCTCACCTGCAGCCCTAATACCTAATAAACAAGTAATAGATTTCGGCAAATGTCCAAAATGTGGTTCGAGAGCAATCAAAAAAGAAAAAATTGTTCATGAAGTTAAGTAGGATAGTTACACATCTGTTAGTTCGGAACATAATCTTCTATCAGAAACACATATCACCCCATTTAAGTACAAGGCTAAGTTGTAGATTTCACCCTACTTGTTCAGAATATGCAAAGATAGCCATTGAGAAATATGGAGCAATAAATGGAACAACCAAATCCATAAAAAGATATACTCGGTGCAACCCTTATAATCTAGAAAGTTGTATAGACTACCCATAAAAAATAATGGGAAGCTTTCTAGTATTTTTTTGGAATTGGAAATAGGTAAACTAACCCTTAACTTTGTAAAAGCGTTAAGTTTTCTTTACACACTCATCTGCTAACAATACTTCAGGAGACCATACCTCAATTTCTTAAATTCTTCAAATAACACAAAAAATGCCACTTTTTGGGGCTAACCACCCAAAAACGTATAACAAGCAAGGCAAATGGATTTACAATTATTATAGAGGCATAAAATATGGATAAAAACAAATTACAAATACCACAAGTAGCAATCAATGAGCTTAACCCTAGTTCCTATAACCCCAAGGAAATGGGATAAGGAGGCAGAAAAACAGCTTACCGAAAGCATCAAGCGTTTTGGATTAGTTGATCCGATAATTATAAATAGTGCTCCTAATAGAAAGAACGTAGTTATAGGTGGTCACTTCAGGCTCAAAATAGCAAAAGATTTGGGGTATAAAGAGATGCCTGTTGTGTATATTAATATCCCAGACATTGCAAAAGAAAAAGAACTTAATCTTAGGCTCAATAAAAATACCGGAGAGTGGGATTGGGATCTACTGGCTAATTTTGATGAGTCTTTTCTTTCGAATGTTGGATTCTCAAGTGAGGATTTGGATGACATTTTTGATACTGAAGACAGTCCGGAAGAATTTGACCTGGAAAAAGAACTGCAGAAATTAGATATCCATAAAATTAATATTCAAAAAGGTGACATTTATGCGTTGGGTGAAAGCAGGTTAATGTGCGGAGACTCTACTATTGAGGAAGATATATTAAGACTCATGGGAGATGAAAGGGCAGACATGTGCTTTACAGATCCCCCATACATTTTGGATTATCTGCATGGAAAAAAGAAAAAAGGCAACGCAGTAACAGGATTCGGAGCCAAAAGAGACAGGCGATACCTTGAAACAGACATCTTACCTCCTGATTTTACGGAAAAATGGATGGCTAATATCGCCAAAATTCAAAACGAGCACTTCTCCATCATTGTTTATGAGAATTGGAAAAACATAAGGATTATCTGGAGTGAGATGGAAAAGTATTGGAAGGTTAAAAATATGATTGTCTGGCATCTTCCTAATAGACATCAAGGGTTCGCTTCAAAATATAAGTTCTTCTCAAAACATGACATTGCCATGATTGGTGCTTCTCCGGATATAGATATTGAATTAAATAATGAAGGTGAACTTGACGGCTTGCAGGAAGAATATGAAACAGCTTTGTATGCCATAAGCGGCAAACCCCACTGGGAAGGATACGAGAGAGGTAAAAAAATTCAGCCAACCGACTTCATTGAATTTAACGCCTCGGATGAAAAACATTCCGGGCAAGGGGTAGTGTTTGGAACCAAACCTACTGAGATATTAATCCCCTACATTAAAGTGTTAACCAAAAGAGGAGATTTGATTATTGAGCCTTTTGGCGGCAGCGGCAGCACTTTGATTGCAGCAACTAAAATGAAGCGTAGATGCTACGTTATGGAAAAATCCCCTGTTTATTCAGAAGTTATTAAAAAGCGCTGGGAAAAGTTAACCGGCCAAAAAGCGGAGAAAGCAGCATGAATAAAACAATAGAAAAAAGACAGAATAAAGAAAAAGAAATTCTTTTAGAACGGTTGAAAAAGACACCTATTGTTCAGATAGCCTGCGAGAAATGCGGTGTAGGACGGGCAACCTATTACCGATGGAGAAAGGACGATCCGGAATTTGCCAAAATGGCAGATGAAGCACTATCGGAAGGAAGTTTACTGGTTAACGACATGGCAGAAAGTCAGTTACTTCAGGCTATACGCAGCCAGAACTTAGGGGCAATTATCTTTTGGCTAAAGCATCATCATCCGGCCTATGCAAATAAAGTTGAGATCACCGGAAGGTTGAAACACGATTACGAACTCACCGCGGAGGAAGAAACACTCATCTCAAAAGCACTGGCAATGATTACAAAAAATCAATCGGAAAAAGGAGAAAAATAATGCCATGATAACCACTGATTTAACAACCGAACAACTACAAAAAATCATTAAAACACCAAAATTTCGAAGAAAGCTTGCATATGAAAGCATGCGATACTTCTTCGCTATATATCTAAATCACTATCTGACATTTAAACTTGCTCCGTTTCATCATGAATTTTTCTCTCTCGCTGAGGATGAAATGAAAAAACTTATCGTTATTTTGGCATTCAGAGGATCAGGAAAATCTACCTACTTTTCAACCTGTTATCCCATTTGGGCTATTACCGGAAAACTGCAGAAGAAGTTTATTGTTATTTTTACCCAAACCCAGCAGCAGGCGAAACGACTCCTGGATAACATTAAAAAACTGTTGGAGGGTAACGAAATCCTCAAATCTGATATTGGACCTTTTGAAGATCCGAACGATGAATGGTCAGCGATGTCTATTGTATTAAAAAGTAATAATGCCCGTATTTTGGTTGCCTCAACTGAACAGAGTATCCGAGGTATCCGTCATGGACAATACAGACCTGACCTTATTATTCTTGATGATGTAGAGGATTTAGCAAGCGTCAAAACGCAGGAGTTGCGGGATAAACTGGAAGAATGGTATACGGCAGAAGTAGTTCCCTTAGGGATAACAACGCATGATGCAAAATTTGTATTTGTCGGCACAAGACTTCATGAAGATGACTTGTACTCCAGCGTGATCCGAAGAATAAAGGAAAAAAGAATGAAGGGTACTTATAGAATTTATCCGATCGCAACCGGAAAAGGCAAACCGACTTGGCCCGGAAAATATCCAAATAAACAATCGCTTGCCAAAGAGAAAGAACGGTTAATGAGTGAAACGGCTTGGCAGCGGGAATATATGCTGCGTATCATTTATGACGAGGACTACATTTATACCCCAAAGGATTTCGTTCGCTATGAGATTCT
>MFDZ01000047.1 GCA_001777455.1 Candidatus Daviesbacteria bacterium RIFCSPLOWO2_02_FULL_41_8 | reverse complement strand
ATATATTTTGTGCAGGATCTGGTGTTAACTCGGGAAAACTATCTGCTGTTGGTGCTGCAACCGGTGGCCAAACCGCTGGAGAAGAAGCCGGAGGTGTTTCCTGTACCGGCGGCCAGGCCGGCGCAGATGTATCTGTTGGAAGAGGAGACGGTGCAGGTTGATTTGATGAATTCGGGTCGTTTTGATTATTCATTTAGGCAGATTTTTACTAGACTTAGTTTATAAAAGGAATAATAAATTGTCAATGTATCAATGTACGTATATAATGTACAAACTATGTTAAGTTTCCTGGGAAAATTATTGGATTCGAATGAGAGAGAAATACAAAAGCTCAAACCCGTTATTGAAAAAATTGGCGAATGTGAGAAAAAAATCTCTAAACTAACGGATAAAAACCTTAAAGGTAGCTTAGCAAAATTTAGACACGAGTATGAAAAAGGGGAAAGCTTGGACGAGCTGTTGCCGGAAGCGTTTGCCCTTGTTAGGGAGGCTTCCAACAGAGTCATTAAACAGCGGCATTTTGATGTTCAAATGATGGCTGCGATTACCCTGCATCAGGGAAAAATTGCCGAACAAAAAACCGGAGAAGGAAAAACCTTATCAGCCACCCCTGCCCTATTTTTAAATGCTGTTGCCGGAAAAGGGGTACACTTGGTAACCGTAAACGACTATTTAGCCCAGCGGGATTGCGGCTGGATGGGACCAATCTTTTATGCTCTTGGTGCCAGTTGTGCCACTATTATTCATGATGCGGCCTTTATCTATGACCCCAAACACAAAGACACATCGCACAGCGATAAGCGCTTGCAGCACTTGCGTCCGATTACCAGAAAAGAGGCATACGAGGCGGATGTCACTTATGGAACTAATAACGAATTTGGTTTTGATTACCTGCGTGATAATATGGCGTTTAGGTTGGCGGACCAGTCACAGCGTGGGCACTTTTTTGCGGTAGTTGATGAAGTGGATTCAATTTTGATTGACGAAGCGCGGACTCCTTTGATCATTTCCCAACCGGCGCAGGAAGCTACGGAGAAATATTTCGAATTTGCCAAAATCATTGATACCCTGTCCCCTTCCGATTACAGCGTTGATGAAAAACAAAGAACGGCTCATTTAACTGAACATGGAACTCTAAAGATTGAAAAAATGTTGGGGGTAGATAATCTGTATGAGAAAGATTTTTCCACCTTGCATCACTTGGAAGAATCGTTAAAAGCCCGGACCTTGTTTCAAAAAGACAAAGATTATGTGGTAAAAGACGGGGAAGTCATTATTGTTGATGAATTTACCGGCAGATTAATGATGGGCAGAAGGTATTCGGAAGGATTGCATCAGGCAATTGAAGCTAAAGAAGGGGTGGCTGTTCAACAAGAATCACAAACCCTGGCTACCATCTCTTTTCAAAATTACTTCCGGATGTATACGAAACTCTCCGGTATGACCGGCACCGCAGCTACCGAGGCGGAGGAGTTTAATAAAATTTATAAACTGGAGGTAATAGTGATACCAACCAATAACCCCATGGTGAGAAACGACCATGCGGATACAATCTATAAAACCCAAAGCGCCAAATATACGGCTGTGGCAAATTTGGTGGAAGAACTGCACAAAAAGGGCCAGCCGGTGTTAGTGGGAACTACCGCCATTGATAAAAATGAATTTTTGTCCGATCTTCTCAAGCGGAAAGGCATCTCTCATGCCCTGTTGAACGCTAAAAATCACGAAAAAGAGGCGGAAATTATCTCCCACGCCGGAGAAAAAGGCGCCGTTACCGTGGCCACTAATATGGCTGGCCGAGGTGTGGACATTATTTTATCAAAAGGAGTTAATGAATTAGGGGGTTTATATGTGGTGGGGACTGAAAGGCATGAATCAAGAAGAATAGATAATCAACTGCGGGGTCGTTCCGGCAGGCAAGGCGATCCGGGGGAAACCAGGTTTTTTGTATCTTTGGAAGATGATCTGATGCGGATTTTTGGTGGGGAACAGGTCTCCAAAGTGATGAACTTTTTAAAAATGCCGGAAGATGTGCCGATTGAACACGGTTTAATTTCCAAAGCCATTGAGGGCTCTCAGAAGAAAGTGGAGGGACACAATTTTGATATCAGGAAACACACTGTGGAATACGATGACGTGATGAACCAGCAGAGGAAAATTATTTATGAGGTAAGAAAGAAAGTTTTAGAAACGGCCTCTCCTGTCATTCCGATCCGCCAGTTGGCGGAGAAGAATCTATCCCTCAAGGATGAAATACTGGAAAAAATAACAAGAGAAATAAGTAATCTTATTACAATCTACTCGGAAGAAGGAATTAATGCCGGTAAAATAATAGAAGAATTTGCCACCATTATTCCCATAGATGAGAACAGCAGGAAAGAAATAGAGAGTAAAATTGCCGCATCAAATAATCCGGAAGAAATTAGCAAATTTTTAACCGACCTTGCAGTTAATTTCTATGAACAACGGGAAAAACAAGTCGGAGAAGAAGTAGCCAGGCAAATGGAAGTATTTGTTTATCTTAATACCATAGATACCCTCTGGATTGAGCATTTGGATACCATGGATGATCTGCGTTCCGGTATTGGTCTGCGGGGATATGCCCAGCGGGATCCGTTGATTGAATACAAAAGGGAAGGGTTTGATTTGTTTGAGAAACTAATGGTGGAAATAGATTATGAAATTGTCCACAGGATTTACAAGGTGGCGGTACAAGGACAAGCTCCGGTTCAAGCGCAACCAGTGATAGCGGAAGAAAGGCATCCGGAAATTGAAATCGGAGTAAAAACAGAGAAAGAAGAAGTAAGAACTGGAAAAATAGATGAGGGTTTATCTACTCCAGTTGTCATCCCGAACGTCAGTGGGGGATCTCAAGATTCTTCTGTTACTAAAGTGAAGATCGAACGGGATGGGGTAGTATCTGAACAGGTGTATGGATCAGAAGGGCAATTAACGCATCCTCACGGCAAAATTGGCAGAAATGATCCATGTTATTGTGGATCAGGTAAAAAGTACAAGAAGTGTCATTATCCTAATTAATTACCTTGTTTGACTTCTGGATTTAAAACCTTCATTATTAAATTAATGTCCCAAAAGGGTTTTATTCCCATTATATTTATTCTGGTTATTTTATTATTGTCAGGTGGAATTATAGGAAGCTCTTTTTATATTAAAAGTAGGTCAACATCAACTACAAAATTAACTCCTGTCTTAGTAAGTTCAAAAGATCAATTAAATACAAAACGAGATACCCAAGCTTCAGACAGTTCAGTAATTAAGTTGAATGCTAATCAAGAAAATCAGGCAAATGAGTTATTGCCTTGTTCCAACGGGTTAGATAATATTAAATGTTCAGAAGGATACACTTGCTATCATTCTGTGCCAGGTGGGCCAGCTCCACTCGGCACACCACCAGAACCTACTAGTGGAGATAAAAAGTGTCATAAAAACTGTATTTTTGATAAAGATTGTCCATCAAATACCCCTATTTGTGTTAAGAAAACTATTCAAATAGGTGACGTAAGTGGTCCCAATAAAAATATCTGTTTTTCTAAAGACGATGGATTAAAAGATCGGGAAGAGCAATATCATGATTGTCTGTCTTCAAAAGAAGCTGGATATGACCAGGCAGTAGCAAATGGAAAAAATTCCGATCAAGAAATTATCGTTTCTCTTCCCGCTAAGTACCACTCTGAACTTTTAACAAAAGAATTTGGTTTAAATATTCTTGGAGAAACTAAAGATATTTATGGTTCGATACTTTATTCAGTGATACCCTTAGACAAGAGCAAAGAAAACTTCCTAAAAGTTGCTTGTCAGTTAGATCTTGATACAAGAATAAATAACGTGACTGCTGTTTATAAAGGTGAGCCTTTTTAAAATGCTATCCATGTTGTGTACTTCGCTGATTCTTTGTTTGACTTCTTTTAGGATTTAATCCATTATTAAATCAATCACCGGTCTGAATTGCTTGTTAATTATAAAATGATTTGCCCAAAGTGTAATGTTACCGCGCTAATAATTCAAAATAATAACTATTATTGTCCGGGTTGCAGGATTTATATCGGATCGGTTGCAACTTATAAACCGTCACCCCCTGTTATTATTGATAAGCCAATAATAGACCGGGGAGCTTTTTTCAAACACTATATTAATAAAACTTTAACTTATCTCGTTATAATTTTTGTAGTCGTTTTTTTCACAAAAGATCTTTTTTATTTTGATATTTCCAAAGGTTGCTATTTTTTTATTACCCCATCAATGAATCTGGAATTTTCCAATTCAGGAATCAAAAGAGCTTTAGGAATAATTAAAATTATCTCTCCCGAAAATTACCAAAATATTTGTGCAAGGGTCAACATAATTAACACTAATCTATGCGATGCCGGATTCGAGGGAGGCTGTTTTTACTCTGGGCAGTCCAGAACAATTTATGTTGCCGCTACCCCCAGAAAGATTACTTGGGTGGCAGAGGTGTTGGCCCATGAAGCCTGTCATGCCAGGCAAAAATATGAGGGAAGGCCAGGAGATGAACAAGAATGTTGGAAGGTGGGGCTGAAAGTTATGCAGGATGCAACCGTCTATTAGTTTATGAATATTATTAAAAAAATATTTTTTAAAGTTCAAAATTTGAAGGATATATTTATCCCATCTTATTTTTGTTCATGTTGTTATTTATCGTAGGTTTTTTTTATACCAGATCTCACTATATTGATATATTTAACTCATGCAATATTGCAGTTGATAAAGATTTTTTGGATGGAAACCGCAAGACCATCATTGAAGCAATTAGCCGGATAAAAGATCAGGACAAAGAAGGTTATAAAGATGTCTGCAAATATGTTAATTTAGTTTCTGAAAACTTTTGTCCTATTTATCACACATACGGAGGAGCTCTTCAGTACAATAATCAGCCCGGCTGTTATATCAAAGGATCAAGAATTATTTATATTAATCCCTCTAAAGAGGATACAGATGATATTATCGACCAAAGAGCGGAGGCAATTATAAATTATGCCAATTTGAGTAAAAATTATTGGCTTGGTTCCGACTAATTTTTCTCCGGCTGTCTCTTTGAGTATTTGATGATATTATTCTATTTATGGATCCTATTGAGGCATTAACTAAAGAGTGGGTTGCGAAGAAATTACCAGCCAGGCCGAAAGATGCCAGTAAAGGGACTTTTGGAAAAGTTTTGGTTTTTGCAGGTTCGGAAAATTACCCCGGAGCGGCATATTTGGCGTGTACTGCCGCTTACCGGATCGGGGCGGGGTTGGTAACTTTGGCCACGGATCAGACAGTTAAGATAATAGTTTCAAGGAGATTGCCGGAAGTTACTTTTTTATCATCCGGTGAGGCATTAAAAAAGCTGGGAGAATACGATGTTTTATTGGTTGGCCCGGGACTGGGACAGAACAATCAGGCGACAGAATTTGTAAAGCAACTTTGTAGCGATTATTCGAATAATCGCTACAAAATGGTTATTGATGGCGATGGGTTAAATGTTTTATCTAAGATGGGGAAGTGGTGGGAAAGATTCTGGACAAGCCAGAACGACAAAGCCACAGATATCATATTGACTCCTCACCCCGGGGAGATGGCTAGGTTGACAGGATTAACTATTGCTAAGATTCAATCAGACAGAATTCCCGTCGCGCAATATTTTGCCAAAAAATGGCAGAAAATAATAGTCTTAAAGGGGGCGGAAACGGTAATTGCTTCGCCTGATGGCGGGATAAAAATCAGTCCTTTCGCAAATCCGGTGTTGGCGA
>MFDZ01000046.1 GCA_001777455.1 Candidatus Daviesbacteria bacterium RIFCSPLOWO2_02_FULL_41_8 | reverse complement strand
CCACCCTGAATGCCGTCATGCCGTTTGATTTTGACCTGAATAAAATCAAAGCTATCACCGTCGGCAGTGAATCTCACCCGTATGCCGTCAAACCATCATCCACTACCGTTGCCGGTCTTTTGGGCTTGCGGGAAGACCTGCTGGCAGTTGATTTGGAATTTGCCTGCAAAGCCGGCACCTCCGGCATCCAGCTTTTGTCGGGCTTAATCGGCAAAGATAAAAAATATGTCCTGGCCATAGGTTCTGATGTAGCCCAAGCCAAGCCGGCTGATGTTTTGGAATATACTGCCGGTTCTGCCGCAGCCGGTTTCATCCTCGGTAGTACGGATACGATTGCTAATATCCTGGATTTTAGTTCTTTTTCCTCAGACACCCCGGATTTTTGGAGACGGGATACGGAAAAATTTCCCAGTCACGGAGGCCGCTTCACCGGTGAACCTGCTTATTTCAAACATGTTTTGAGCGCCTCCAATTTGCTTCTGGAAAAAACAAAATTAAAGCCCGCTGATTTTGCTTTTGCTGTTTTTCATATGCCAAACGGCAAATTCCCCAAAGAAGCAGCCGGAAGATTAGGGTTTACGCCCCAACAATTAAAACCCGGCTTTATAGTTTCTCAAATAGGCAACCCTTATTCTGCCTCATCCCTGATTGGATTGGCCGCCACTTTGGATATCGCCAAACCAAACACAAAAATCTTTATGTGCTCTTACGGCTCAGGGGCCGGCGCTGATGCTTTTGTTTTTGAGACCACTCCTCTGCTGACAAAATTCCAGAAAAATAACAAAAAATCCGTCCAAAGCCAAATCAAAAATAAACAAATGATCGATTATTCATTGGTGGCGCGAAATATTATAAATAAATACAGGATATGAGGGTAAAGCGTCAAGGGGAAAGGGTAAAGAAAATTACTTCACCCTTAACGCTTCCCCCTTTACCCTAAAACTATGAGAATTAAAGTAGCCGGTATAGGACTGACGAAATTCGGGGAATTGTGGGACAAATCTCTGCTGGATTTGGCTCTAGAAGCCTCATATGAGGCTATTGAAGACTCCGGAATAGATAAAAATAAAATTGATGCGGTCTTTGTGGGCAATATGTTGATCGGTAAAATTGCCGGACAGGATCACCTCGGGCCGGTGATCACTTCATCTTTGGGAATAAATTGCGCCTCCTTCAGGATCGAAGGAGCTTGCGCTTCCGGAGGTTTGGCTATACATCTGGCAATTCAGGGCATTTTAGCCGGCACATATAAAAACGTTCTAGTGGTGGGCGCGGAGAAAATGACTGATGCCCCTTCTCATCAAATTACCTGGGCTTTAATGGGAGCAAGCTCTTCCCGGGAGCGCAAAGCAGGTTTAACTTTCCCGGCCCTTTATGCTTTAATGACTCAAGCCCATATGCAAAAATACGGCACTACCAGAAAGGAACTGGCAGAAGTTTCCGTTAAGAACCACTATCACGCTTCCTTAAACAAAAAAGCTCATTACCCCTTTGAAATATCTATTGAAAAAGTTTTAACCAGCACTTCCATTTCCTCTCCCATTACCCTGTTTGATTCTTCCCCCATCACAGACGGGGCCGGCGCAGTTGTACTTTCCGCAGATACGGACTCCAGGGGCCTGCCTGCCGGCAGGCAGGTGTTTATCACCGGCAGTGCAGTTGCCTCAGACACTATTGATCTGGCGCAAAGGCAATCGCTCTCTGAGCTAAAAGCCACCCAAATTGCTTCCAAAAAAGCTCTGGAACAAGCCGGAGCCGGAATAAAAGATATTCAAATAGCTGAAGTGCACGATTGTTTCACTATTGCGGAAATTATGGCTATGGAAGATTTAGGTTTTTGTTCCAAGGGCACCGGGGGCAGATTTATTGCACAAGGCGCCACCCGGTTGGGCGGCAGTTGTCCGGTTAATACTTCGGGGGGGCTAAAGGCTTGCGGTCATCCGGTCGGCGCCACCGGCGTTAAACAGATCATTGAAATTACTACTCAGCTGCGGAAAACTGCCGGAGCAAGACAAGTTAAAAATGCTAATATCGGTTTGACCCAGAATGTCGGAGGCACTGGGGCAACGGTAGTAATTCACGTCTTACAGACGTGAAAGGATAAAGGGGTAAGCGTAAAGGGTAAAGTTAACTTCACCCTTCCCCCTTAACGCTTTACGCTAACTATGAGCAGTCCTGTTACGGTTTGGAGACATCATCAAAATATCAGAAATTACCTGGGAAAGACAGGTAAAATTATTGTGTGGACTAAAGTCTTTATTGCCCCGGCCGGCTTTGAACACGAAGCTCCTTATCCGGTGGCAATCGTGGAATTTAAAGATGGTTTCAGGATGCCTTTGCAGTTGGTGGAATACGGCGAAAAAGATTTAAAACCAAACCGGAGGATTATTACCGTAGTCAGAAAATTAGGCAAAGTCGGCCTTGACGAAGTTATAGAATATGGTATAAAAGCAAAACCAATATGATTACAATTTCAGTTCCCGGTAAAATTCACCTGCTCGGCGAACACTTTGTGGTTTATGGAGCCCCGGCACTATTGGCGGCTGTTAATCTGCGATACACCGTTAAATTGACTAAACGTCAAGATAAAATCATAGAGATTTTTTCAAAGAATTTAAAGAAAAAAGCAAGATTTTCCATAGATGCTCTGATAGCAAAAAGGGCTCAGGCGGAAGCCGACTGGGAACAATTTGCCAAAACAAATGATATTACAATTATAAAAAAAATTACTGCCAAACCGCTGGATTTCTCAGCAATTGTTATCGGTGAAACCCTTAAGTATTACCATAAAAAACCTTTGTCAGGATTTACTATTCAGATAGACTCTGCGGTACCGGCTAATGCCGGATTGGGATCATCCGCGGCCACCAGCGTTGCCCTAGCAGCTGCGACTGCATTGTTTCTGGGACAAAAACTCAACAAAGAAGTCATAAACAACATAGCCTACGAAGCTGAGAAGAAGAGGCACGGCAATCCCTCCGGGGCAGATAATGCCACTGTTACCTACGGCGGAATTATCAGGTTTATCAGGGAACCAAAAACTATTACACCCCTGGAAATTAATATTCCGGAGAAGCTAGCAGATAATTTTGTTTTAATTGCCACCGGCAACCCCCGGCAATCAACCGGTGAGATGGTCAGTTTAGTCAGAAAATTCCGTGAGGAAAATCCAGAATTCTTTCAAGTTTGTTTTCAAAGCCAAAGTCAATTGGCGGAGAGTTTAATACCGGTGGTTAAAAACGGTGATGGCCAAGAGTTTATGAGAATAATCAGGCAAGGAGAAAGGAATTTGGAAAGCATAGGGGTTGTTTCTAAATTTTCACAAAAAATCATCAGGGATATTGAAAAAATCGGTGGAGCCGCTAAAATGTGTGGTGCCGGAAGCGTAACCGGCCCAACAGGCATCATATTGGCTTATCATCCGGATAAAATTAAGGTGGAAAAAATTGCCAAATCATACAATCTCCCATATTTCAGTACAGCCTTAGGAGTTGAGGGGGTAAAACAGGAACTTTGAATATGCGCCTTCTTTGCTTAAATGTAGCCCTATTTGAAACTAATAATGAAAAATTATATGAGTTTTTACTTAAGACAAAACCAGATATTATTTGTCTTCAGGAAGTGGCAGATAAGCTAGATTCTGAGGTTAACCCGCTCTATATTTCCAAAGGATTTATAGACAAAGCTACTGTAAACTTACCCTATTCCCTCTTCAGTCCAAATTGGGAGATCTGTAACTTTCACCGGAAGAATTTCCATAAAAAAGAAAATTTTGATTTTGAATTTGGAGGATTTTTAAGAGCCGGCAATTATTTCAAAAGTAAGTTCAAAATATTAAAGCGGGCCAATGTATTCATTAAATATAAAACTATCAGATTTACTGATTGGTCAACTTGGCCCGCGAAACAGCCCAAAGCAGTACAGGTAGTTGATCTGCAGTTACCAAATTTCGAAAAAATAAGGATTTTAAATTATCACGGCATTTGGACTAAAGAAAAAATCGGCAATCCGGAAACCTTAGCGGCTTGCAAAAGGATCAATAAGTTGGCCACCGAAGTTAGCTATCCTACTATCATCACCGGTGATTTTAATTTGTTTCCGGATACAAAGTCCATGAAAGTTTTTCAAAATCACTTTATCAGTTTAGTTGATAAATACCATATCCAAGCTACCAGACCGGAGAGCAATGAGTTAAACCATCTGCAAAGAAACGTTGTAGATTTTATCTTGGTCACCCCCAATATTAAGATAAAATCTTTTAAGGTTTTAGATTCCGATGTCTCGGATCATCTACCGTTAATTTTAGATTTTGAATTAACTTAAAAAACTTTAAAGCAGTTGTTTCCTATAGTATAATCCCCCCATGAGTGAAATTTTTCGCAGTAAAATTGAACCTTACGACATTCCCGCCCGAGATGACACTCCCCGTTATCACTTAATAACTAGGTCTGAGGAGCATATATTGGCTACTAAAGAAGAACTCCAAAAAAGGCTCGTAATACAAGCGCGCTTTTACTCACCTATCAGATTGATTTATCGGGCTAGTTTCGGCTTAGGAACAATTGGTTCATTCGCCAGCCTTTTGGGCCGCAAAGCTTCTTTTCTCTTCGTTCCCCCGGAAGCATACACCTTAGACGAACAAACCACATGGGCAGGAATAGCCATAGTGGCAGGTATAGGCTTATCCTTAATGATGGAAAATCGGATCGCTAAATGGGAATCCAGAAAAAATGAGTTTCGTGACACCTTCGGTGAAAAAATTCATATGTTGCCGGAAAGATTCCGCCCTTCAAATTTGCTGAAAAGGCTAACAAAAAGGTAAACTTAAACTATGCAAAAAATTATTGTTTCAGCACCGGGAAAGTTAATGCTTTTGGGTGAACATGCTGTGGTTTACGGCCGGCCCTGCATTGTCACAGCCGTCGGCCAGCGGATGAAAGCTACTATTGAACTCACCGACGAATCTGTTTTCCAACTCAATGCCCCGGATGTTGCTGTTACAGATTACAAAAAGCCAATGGAAGAGCTGGGAGTTGGCGATATCCCCAAAGGCGCTAAATTTGTCGAGTTTGCAGTGAAGAATTTTTTTAGTTTCTCAAGGTCACTCCTTGAGCACTCAAGGAGTGACCTTATAAAATTAGGGGTTAAGATCGCCACTACTTCCGAATTCTCCTCCCAGTTCGGTTTCGGATCTTCGTCTGCTTCTACTGTCTGTGTCATCAAGGCTTTATCAGAAATTACAGGCGCCAACTTAAACAATAAAGCCATCTTTGATTTAGCCTACAAAACAGTCTTAGATATTCAAGGCAAAGGCTCCGGCTTTGATGTGGCAGCAGCGGTTTACGGTGGTACGCTTTACTTTGTCACTCCCGGCAAAACAATTGAACCCTTAAATATTGACTCCCTACCTTTAATCGTTGGCTACAGCGGCATTAAAGCAGACACCGTCACTTTAATAAACCAAGTTTTAGAAAAGACCAAAAAATATCCTGAGGTAATAGAAAATATTTATGACAACATTGGCAAGCTAGTAGAACAAGCCAAACCGGCTTTACTGAGTAAAAATTGGCAAGCTTTTGGCGAGCTGATGAATTTTAATGAAGGCTACCTGTCTTCCCTGGGTGTGGAAGGTAAAAAGCTGGCTGACATGATCTACGGGGCCAGAGAAGCCGGAGCCTACGGAGCTAAACTGTCCGGCGGCGGCATTGGTGATTGTATGATAGCCATAGCATCTGATGACAAAACCCAAGCCGTCAAAGACGGCATCACTTCCGCCGGCGGCCAAGTTATAGAAGTGCAATCTAACGTTGAGGGAGTGAGAATAGAACAATAATGTCATTCCTGCGAATGCAGGAATCCAATCAGACAAAGCTAGTTCGGATTTGGATCCCCGCCTACGCGGGGATGACAGAGAAAAAAATATGGATAATCAAGACGAACTTTTTGTAGTAGTCGATAAAAGTGACAAAATAATTGGCTATCGTACCCGTTATGACTGCCACCACAACAAACAGCTCATACACAGAACAATCGGAGTAGTTATTTTTAATGACAAAGAAGAAATATTACTCCAAAAAAGAAGCAAAAATAAAGATACCAACCCCAGTCTTTACACTCTAGCTGTTGCAGGCCATGTCGATAAAGGCGAAACTTATAAGCAAACCGCCCAAAGAGAACTCCTTGAGGAACTTGGTATTAGCTCCCCTCTTTTTAAGAAGAAAAAATTTATTGTTAAAACAGATATTGAAACTGAAATGAATTGTATTTTTACGGCTACATACAATGGACCGTTTTCTCCAAACAAACAGGAAACAGACGGGGTCAAATTTGTTACAATCAAT
>MFDZ01000045.1:7541-8156 GCA_001777455.1 Candidatus Daviesbacteria bacterium RIFCSPLOWO2_02_FULL_41_8 | reverse complement strand
CTTATGGAAATAACCCAGTAAATCGTCCGGCAGAACTTTGAAATGGATCGCCGCTTTGGGATAGCGCACCTCGGAATTGAAAATCGCAACGCGTTTTTCCGCCCTTTTGGTAAGAGTCGGAAATTTCGGATGCACTCCGCCGAATGGACTCACTAACAGCAAACTCCGGAAAAGCAAAACGGAAAATGAATAGAAATCGCTTTCCGGCGTGAAGACGGGACGCTTTGAAAAATCAATTCCGTAAAGCCGCGGGTCCAGAAACTGTTCCGTCGCCACTTCGCAGGGAAACTTTCCGAACTGTATGCTGTCCGCGTCGATGAAAAACGCCTCCTCATCTTTGAAAAGCACATTGAGGTCGTTAAAGTCTCCGATTACTGCCTGGGTAACATGGATTTTTTCCAGAGTAGCCAGTATGTCCAAAAATACCTTAGCGGTTTTTTCCGAAGAGAAATTCTCGCGGAACCTTTTATTGGAAAGCGCTATCAGCGCTTCCCCGTCTTCAATAAACTCCATGGAAAATCCGATGACTTTTCCGTTTTGGTCAATAACCAGTTCCATCGGAGCTATTACATTAGACGGAAGATTCCGGGGAAAAACCTTGAGCTTTTCTTCCCT
>MFDZ01000045.1:6823-7482 GCA_001777455.1 Candidatus Daviesbacteria bacterium RIFCSPLOWO2_02_FULL_41_8 | reverse complement strand
TGTAAAGGTATATCTTCGCCTCCCCGCCTTCGCCGATAATGTTTTTAGGATTTAATGTAATCCTGCTCCCTTTGACGTAAACTTCCATTTTTCTCACCCTTGCCCCGCACTAATTTTCAGCAGAACCAACTAATGTCAACTCGCGAAGCCGCTAGACGTTTCCGCGAATATATTAATGCCGATCAGCGATCTATATTCGAAATTTGGGCGGGGTCCTTTCTTTTGATTAAAATGATTGTTGTATCATCGCTCAAAATTCCTTCAAACTTATTTATTTCCCGATTTTCCCAGTCAATGGATGTCCGCTCCGTATTAAGCTGTGTTAATCTTTTCTGGAGCAATGTCGGATTCCTGAGGTACTTTTCTTCTTTCTCAAACTGATTCAATCCCTTAACTTTTTCTTCTTTTCCCAGAATATTAATCGTCCGGCCTGCTTTTCGAATGAGATCATTGGCGCCGTCCGTGGCAATGAGAATGCTTTCCACGTCATCCGTAAAAACTTCTCTCTTTAGCCGCAATTTTATTTTGGACTCGTCCACTTCATAATTTCCCGGAAGAACTTTATACGCCGGGTAATTCGGCATATTACTTTCGTCAATTATCCCGATTTCGCCGTTTAGCGCGTAAACCCCGTCTCCGATGGCATAAATGGTCGCGAA
>MFDZ01000045.1:3960-6816 GCA_001777455.1 Candidatus Daviesbacteria bacterium RIFCSPLOWO2_02_FULL_41_8 | reverse complement strand
CAGAAACATTTCATCCAGGGCGGATTCCGGATTCTGATGCCGCGATAAAATATTTTTCATGTACTTAATCGCGTTTTCTTCCAGCCGTTCCATAATTTCCGAACCCTTGATAACGCACTCGCGCATTATTAGTTTCAGCGCTTCTTCGGCGATAAATCTGGAAAGTAGTTTCGCGCCGACCTCACTGGAAATTGAAGACGAGCATCCATCGGATATCGCCGCCGAAAGAACATAGCCGTTAGCGGCGATAAAGTATCCATCCTGATTGTTTTTTCCTAACCTTCTGTGTTCCGTTCCAATCACTGTTCCGGCAACTGCCATAAACTTATCTGTAATCATTTTATGCCTCCTTTATTTATAAGCTTGCGTCAGGCATGCAAGACATTATATTTATCAAAGAACTTTTCCGGCCTGATTTCCAGTTTCTTAGCTTATTAGCTTATTAGCTTTTATTCCCTAGAAGCTGTTTATCAACCCGCAAAAATTCCTAATTCCTAATTCCTGTACTATGTACTACAACTTACTTAGTGTATTTATTACACTTTTAACTTAACATACCTTTAAAATCGTGTCAAGTGTACACTAATAATCACTTATGGATAACTCTTTTTTTCGGCTTATATAAGGACTTTTTACACCTTTTGAAAAATTAAAAAGGTTATCTGAAATTATTCAGATAACCTTTCAAGCTAAAAATATTCAACTACTAATTTTACCTATGACCCAGGGCAATTTCCAAATGATGGAAGTCCCTGTCGAACTCTGAAAAGAATTGTTCTTCCAGTCGCGGTCCCAGAATATTTCTTACCGAACCGGAAACTATTAAATCCTTTTCCTCCACCTCCGGCTCTTTTTCCAGGGCAGCAAGGATTTTCTCTCTTTGTTCTCCGGTAATCTCTGGATGTTGAGAAAGAAAATATCTTATGTTTTCCTTTCTAACCAAAATCATCACCCCCTTCAATTCTTTTATAAGTTAATTATCCTCACTGCGTTTACTCGGTGAAATCACACGGATCAATTAGATCCACTACCGCCTTCTTTTGATCATCCGTGCCGGCAATCGGCGTTCCGGCCAGACCGCTCCAGTTAATTTTATCGTGGTACTTATGAGAAGCTTCATCAACTAAGCGTTTTCCTTTTTTCGTTTTTGGCTTTGCCGACATAAGTAATATAAACTCATAGTCGGTTTGCGATAACTCGGCTTTTTTCATTCTTTTTCTCCTTTCATTTCCACCATTTTTCCCATCACGACCGTATAATCGCCATTTGAATCATATCGATCCACTGGTCTTCTATTTTATACTTATCATAAAGATAACCTTCCTGGCGGAATCCGCAGCGGTGATAAAGTTGAATACCTCTTACATTTTCCGGCCGGACGATGAGATACAGCCGATGAAGCTGCAGATTAATAAACGCGGCATCCTGAATGGCTTTTAATATTTCATGGCCATAGCCCTTGCCCTGATGCTTTTTCACCACAACCATAAATAACCGCCCCTCGCCGCTGAGCCAATGGATCTGATTGATTGAGACCTGGCCAATGTAGTCGCCGCTGTCAGAATCAAAAACGGAATAAACAATATCATTTTGGCTTGCGATAATTTTTTTGATAAATTCCAGTTCTTCCTCCCGGGTAACTTTTTTCCGCATGCTGGCGAAATACTGGGTGATTTCCGAGTCATTTACCCATTCCATTATATAATCAATATGATCGACATTTAACGGGACAATCTTTATATGCATTTTAATTCCTCCTTTTGCCTGAAATTATTTTATTTTTAAGGTAAGATGCCATTATACAGCAACAAAATAATTTTGTCAACTGGTTCCTATTTGGGTTTTTATAATTTATTACAAAAAGATAAAAATAAAATGAACATACCGCGGTATGTTCATTGGTATGTTTGAATATGGCTTGCTCTTCATTTCGTAAAAACCAAGCTTCTTTTCCTGAACCGGTAAAGTTCCGCCGGGCGGCTTTTGAGGCCATGCCTCATTTTTTTCTCCGGCTCCAAAATATTGAGCATCTTTAATTTTTTCCGGAAATTTCTCTTGTCCAGCTTCTTTCCCAGAATTATTTCGTAAATTTTCTGCATCTCTGTCAGGGTGAATTCCTTCGGAAGCAGGGCGTAAGCGATGTTGGTATATTCGATTTTATTTCGGAGCCGTTCAATTCCAAAGGCGATTATTTTTCCGTGATCAAAGGCCATTGGTGGAAGTTTTTTCGCTTCTTTCCATCGGATATCGGAGTAATATTCAGTCGTTCTGGGCTGGAATTTGGCGCTATCCACCAAAGCAAAGTACGAAATGGAAATTATCCTTCCGCGAACATCTCTTTTTACCTCGCCGAAACTGTAAAGTTGTTCCAGATATATTCCCCGGATTCCCGCTTTTTCCCAGAGAACCCTTTTTGCCGCTTCGTCCAAAGTTTCATCAGTCCTTACTAATCCTCCCGGGAGCGCCCATTTGTTTTTGTACGGCCCCTTGCTGATTCTGATAAGAAGCGCGTTCAGTTTTCCGTTATTGACGTCAAAAATCAAAACATCCACCGCTACCGCCGGGCCGAAAATCAGTTTTTCGCTTTTGCTGTTTTTTATTCTCATGCGGATTGTTCAAGTTGTTTTTTTAAATTTTCAATCATCGCGACCGGTGTCGGATTCTGATGATATGTCAAGGCCAAATAATACGACACCCAATCGCCCAAAAGCAGGGTTGAAAAAATCGTGTTGAAAACATTGTCATCTTCCATTTCAATAATTTCAGTTTTAATCCCTTTGCTCTTAAGCAGCTCGGCGGTTATTTTCATCCTTTTGATGTTTCGCGGATGATCATTTTTATCCAAAAGAGTTATAA
>MFDZ01000045.1:3826-3928 GCA_001777455.1 Candidatus Daviesbacteria bacterium RIFCSPLOWO2_02_FULL_41_8 | reverse complement strand
GCCATTTCATTGTGGTTGAGTTCCGGATAAAAATTATAAAAAGAAGGGGTTTTGGCGTTCTCGTTTATTTTTATTTTCCAAATCATCGCCAGCGATTTGAAT
>MFDZ01000045.1:1339-3808 GCA_001777455.1 Candidatus Daviesbacteria bacterium RIFCSPLOWO2_02_FULL_41_8 | reverse complement strand
ACGGGTATTTTTCCAACCAGTTTTCCGGCAAGTTCCCTGCCTTTTTCTTCCAGCGCCAACATTGTTTTTTCCAGCTTCCTTGATAATCCAATTAGTTCCTCCGCTTTGTTTTCAACCATTCCCATATTTGATAAAACCTGAAACATGGCAGCAAATGAATATCCAATGGCATAACGAGGCTGTATTCCTGAAGGAATTACAACGCAAGGGATACTATTTTCTTGGCACATCTCCAAAATTTTTCCTCCGGACGCAAATCCAACAGACGGAAGATTATTTTTAACAGCTTCTTTAAATGATAAAATGGTCTCTTCCGTATTTCCAGAGTATGAAGAAAAAAAGTTCAAACAATTTTCATAGGCCTCCGGCGGCAAAGAATATGACCTATTCTGAAAAATCCCAAAACGTTTATTTTTTTCCGGATTCCTGACATATAGATCGTTTAAATAAATGCGCAGGATATTGGCAGGAAGGGATGATCCGCCCATGCCGGAAATCATTAGCGAATTAAAGTTTCCGTTTATATTTATTCCCTCCGCCAGTTTCAACCCATCTTTAATCTGTTTGGGCGAATCAATAATAATTTGGCGCAGATTTTGTTTGTCAATATTGTCGACTTTTTTTTCCATAATTATTTTGTATATTTATCCGCGATTTATTTTGCGCCCTACTGGAAAGCGTCGCGGCTTGCTGAAATAATTAATTTTCTGTAAATTATTCCCGTTAAATTGAATACTTCACGGCAAGATGCTGGATTTATTATCACAGTTACATTATACTAAATTAACCGTTGAATTTCCAGTTGCCGCTTTACACTTTGCATTTTGAGTTTTACACTTTAATTATATGTTAACCATAGATGACATATTAAATAATTTCAAGCTTCCGCTCACCGTCAGGCGGGAATCGCTGATTATGGGCGCTTATAAGTTCGCGGCGGCGGCGCACCGAGGCCAAAAAAGAAAATCAGGTGAAAACTATATTCAGCATTCCCTGGAGACCGCTTTGACGCTGGCTAAAATCGGAATGGGATCAAAAACCATCGCCGCCGGCCTTCTTCATGATGTTCCGGAAGACACTTCAGTAACTCTTTCTGAAATTGAAAAAAATTTCGGAGAGGAAATCGCGCAAATGGTTGACGGAATAACAAAGCTTGGAAAAATAAAACTCCGGGAATCCAAAGAGGAATATATACTCGAGAATCTGCGCAAAATGTTTCTGGCGATGGCGCAGGACATCCGGGTGGTGATTATCAAGCTGGCCGACCGCCTCCATAATATGAACACGCTTGAATATCTTCCGAAGGATAAACAACTCCGTATCGCTCGCGAGACAATGGAAATTTTTGCCCCGATTGCCAACCGGCTGGGAATCGGCGAAATAAAAGGACAACTGGAAGATCTTGCTTTCAAATTTCTTGAGCCGGAAAATTACAAGTATATCAATGAATTGGAAGAGAAATATTACTTAGAGGGGGAAAAATACACCAATCAGGCGATTAAGGAAATTGGAAAAGAGCTGGCGTCTGAAGGAATAAATGTCATCGAAATAAGCGGCAGAAAAAAACATCTTTACCGCTTATTCCTTAAACTCAAGCGCAAAGACATGGATATCAGCCAGATATATGACTTGGTGGCAATAAGAATAATCATGCCGGATATCCCCGATTGCTACGAAACATTGGGCATTGTCCATAAAAAATATCATCCAATGGTGGGACGGATTAAGGACTACATATCGCTGCCCAAGCCCAATGGCTACCAATCCATCCATACCACCATCTTTGGGCCGGAAGGAAGAATCATTGAAGTTCAAATCCGCACTAAAAAAATGCACGACGAAGCGGAATTTGGAATTGCCGCCCACTGGATTTACAGCGAAAAAGAGCGAAAAGGGTGGCGCGATTATTTTTTCAGAAAAAAAGCAAAAGTTCCCATGGAAGAATTGGAATGGGTCCGGCAGCTGCGGGAATGGCAGAATGATATCGGGCGGGATGATTTTGAGGAGTTTATAGAGGGGCTGAAAATCGACTTTTTCAAAAACCATATTTTCGCTTTCACCCCGAAAGGCGACATCATCGACCTTCCCGAAGAAGCGACTCCGATTGATTTCGCTTATTCCATCCATAGTGAGATTGGCAGCCGGGCAATGGGAGCTAAAGCCGACGGGAAAATCGTGCCGCTGGATTATCACATTCAAAACGGGCAGGTGATTGAAATCCTCACTTCCAGGGAAAACAAAAAACCCAGTAGCGACTGGATTAGATTTGTCAAAACCTCAATAGCAAAAACGCGGATTAGGCAGCAGCTGAAGAGAGAGTAGAAAAAATTTAAGAATTGGAAATTTTACCGATTATATTATCCAATTCTTCTTTAGAATAATATTCCACAATTATCTTTCCTCCTCCCCCACTTTTGGTGACCTTTACTCTGGTTCCCAGAATTCCCATCAGCTTATTTTCTAAGTCCT
>MFDZ01000045.1:0-1312 GCA_001777455.1 Candidatus Daviesbacteria bacterium RIFCSPLOWO2_02_FULL_41_8 | reverse complement strand
GGTAGCGAAAGCAGGCGGATTTTATTCGCCACGGCGCTCCGGCTTTTGCCTACTTTGTCCGCAACTTCTTCCTGGCTCATTTGATATTCGCCGTACAGTTTTTTGTAGGCCCTGGCTTCTTCCACGCAGTTCAGGTCATGCCGCTGGATATTTTCAATGAGCGCCAGCTCCAGTTTCTCTTTTTCTTCCGCGTCCCGGATAATCACCGGCACTTTTTGAAGCCCCGCTTTTTTGGCCGCTTGCAGCCGCCTCTCCCCGGTAATTAATTCATAGCCATTTCCCTTAGAACTAACGACCAGCGGCTGGATGATTCCGTGGTTTTTTATGGAAGCGGCCAATTCTTCCAGTTTTTCTTCGTTGAAACTCAAACGCGGCTGGTGCGGATTGGGGATAATTTTTTCTATTTCTACTTCAAGTATCCGATTACTTTCTTCGCTATTAACTCTCATCACGCCAGTATTGGCTCGCGTTTTATCTGTGTTGGTCTGTGTATTGTCCGTGTCAGTCGGTGTATTGTTTTTTTTATTGGGAATAAGCGAGGCAAGTCCCCGGCCAAGACCGTAATTGTTTGACATTTTTAGTAACTCGTAACTAGTAACTCGTAACTAGTAAATTACTGATTACTAGTTACTGATTACTGATCACTATTAAATTGTAAAAACTTTTTTACTCTCTTTTTCCTTTTCCAATATCTCTCTCACCAAATTCTTATACGCCCTGGCCCCTTTGGAAAAAGCGTCAAAATGCAGAATTGATTTTCCGAAACTGGGCGCCTCGGCGAGCCGCACCGAACGGGGAATGACGCTGTCAAAAACAAATCCCGGGAAATGGTCGCGGACTTCCCTGATCACCTGGCGATTGAGGCGGTTTCGTTTGTCAAACATAGTGAGCAGCGCGCCCATCACTTTCAGTTCCGGCTGGAGATTTTGTTTCACGAGTTCTATCGTGTCCAGAAGTTGGCTCAATCCCTCCAAGGCGTAATATTCGGCTTGCACCGGAATAATCACTTCGTCGCTGGCAACCAGGCCGTTAATCGTAAGCAGTCCCAATGAAGGCGGGCTGTCAATGATAATATAGTCATAATGGGTGCGGATTTGGCGAAGGACGTCATATAGTTTGAATTCGCGGTTGTCAATCTGCACCAGTTCAATCCCGGCTCCCGCCAAATCCCGCGACGCCGGAAGAACATCATGCCCGAAGTCATCGGTCTTGATGATTAATTCATGCGGATTTGCTTCGCCGATCATCGCGTGGTATAAATTCTTTTCCAGATTTCTTGTGTCTATTCCCAGTCCCGATGAGGCGTTCCCTT
>MFDZ01000044.1:6417-10210 GCA_001777455.1 Candidatus Daviesbacteria bacterium RIFCSPLOWO2_02_FULL_41_8 | reverse complement strand
TGGGTGATTTAAAATACGGCAGAACTATTCATGCGCTTTCGTTAGCCCTGAGTCATTTTAAAGTCAAACAAATTTTTATTTCCCACCCTGCTCTTGCGATGCCGGATGAATTTTTGAAGATTCTAAAAGAGAGGGGTGTGGCATTTGAGGAGTTTGACCATTTGCCGGAGGATTTGAAAGCGGATTTTTTATACCAAACCAGGGTACAAAAAGAAAGATTCAAAAATCTAAATGAGTACAAGAAAATTAAAGATAAATTTATTTTAGATGCATCTTTTAAAAAGTATCTAGATAAGGGGGTTAAGCTTATGCATCCCTTACCGAGAGTGAATGAAATTGACCCTGTGCTAGATAGCCACCCTAATGCCGTTTATTTTGCTCAAGCCAGGAATGGTTTATACATTCGGGAAGCATTGCTGGCGTTAGTTTTGGGTAGGATTTAACTAGGGGAAAGGGGGAAGCGGAAAGGGGAAAGTGAAAATACTTTACCCTTTATCCTTAACGTTTTACACTATGATAGGTAAGCTAACTCTGTCCGATGGGACAGTTTTTTTAGGAGAAAGCTTTGGGAAAGAGGTATCCACCTCAGGCGAGGTGGTTTTTAATACCGGTATGGTGGGATATCCAGAATCTTTGACAGACCCTTCTTATTTTGGCCAAATTTTAGTATTGACTTACCCTTTGCAGGGGAATTACGGGGTGCCGGGGAAAGATTTTTGGGAATCAAAAAAGATTCAGGTTAAGGGGGTTGTTGTACAAAATTATATTCCTAATCCGTCACATTTTGAAAGCCAAAAAACTTTAGGTCAGTGGTTAAAAGATGAAGGTATTCCGGCTTTGCAAGGGATTGATACCAGGGCGCTTACTATTAAGCTGCGAGAACATGGGGTGATGCTGGGGAGGATGGAGACAAATGGACAATGGACAATGGACAATGGACAATGGAAGCACAAAAAGAATTCTCAATTATCAATTGTCAATTCTCAATTTGAAATATATGATCCTAACAGTGAGAATATATTGCCTTATGTCAGCACCAAAAAGGTGGAGGTGTATGGAACCGGAAAGAAAAATATTGTTTTAATTGATTGCGGGGCTAAGGAAAATATTGTCAGGAGTTTGATAAAAAGGAAAGTTCGGGTAACAAAAGTACCCTGGGATTTTAATCCGTTGGTTAGCCCGGCTATCGCCGGATTTGACGGTGTGCTAGTTTCCAATGGCCCGGGAGATCCCAAACAAGCAAAAGAAACCATAGAAACCGTCAGACAACTTCTAGTGGCCGGTATTCCCACTTTTGGTATTTGTCTGGGCAGTCAAATCCTATCTCTAGCGGCCGGCGGGGAGACTTTCAAATTAAAATTTGGCCATCGGAGTCAAAACCAACCGGTCCAGGATGTGATCAGCAAAAAAGCCGTCATCACTTCCCAAAATCATGGCTTTGCAGTAGATATGAAGTCTGTGGGAAAGGACTGGACAGAGTGGTTCGTTAATTTAAACGATGGGACCAATGAGGGAGTCAGGCACAAAAGTAAGCCGTTTATGGCAGTACAGTTTCATCCGGAAGCCAGTCCCGGCCCGACAGAAGGCGGATATTTGTTTGATGAATTTTTAGGTTATTTGTAATTGTCATCCTGAACAAAGTGAAGGATCTCTAGATTTATTCTAGATACCTTAATACTTGCATACGCAAGAGATTCTTCGCTCGCCTCGCTGAGTCGGCGAAGCGGGCTAGTCGCTCAGAATGACAGAAAGGAAACAGAATGAAAAAGATTCTAGTTCTAGGTTCAGGAGCTCTGAAAATCGGTGAAGCCGGGGAGTTTGACTATTCCGGTTCACAAGCGTTAAAAGCTTTGAAAGAAGAGGGCGTGGAAGCGGTTTTGATTAATCCCAATATTGCCACCATTCAAACATCCAAAGATTTAGCAAAAAAGATTTATTTTCTGCCAGTGACACCATATTTTGTGCAAAAAGTAATTGAAAAAGAAAAGCCCGATGGAATCCTTTTAAGTTTTGGCGGACAAACCGCCCTAAATTGCGGTTTAATATTGGAACGCGAAGGGGTATTCAAAAAAAATAAAGTTAAAGTATTGGGCTCGCCTGTTAACAGTATCGAAATCACTGAAGATAGAGAATTATTTGCTAAAGAACTGGCAAAAATTAATGTGAAGGTGCCAAAAGGCGGATTTGCCCGGTCGCTCCCTGAAGCTTTAGTAATTGCAGAACAGCTAGGATATCCGCTACTGATTCGGTCCGGCTTTTCTTTAGGAGGGTTGGGGTCAGGGGTAATCGAGAACAAAGAGGAATTCATCAGAATGGTAACTTTGGCCTTAAAACAGGCGCCCCAAATTGCCATTGAAGAATACTTAAAACACTGGAAAGAGATTGAGTATGAAGTGGTCCGCGATAATATGGGCAATAAAATCACGGTTTGTAATATGGAAAACCTGGATCCGCTGGGTATTCACACCGGAGAGAGTATTGTGGTGGCGCCTTCGCAGACACTTAATAACTATCAGTATCATTTTCTTCGCAATTTATCTTTACAAGTTATTGAACATTTGAAAATTGTCGGGGAGTGTAATATCCAATTTGCGCTAAATCCTAAAGATAATGACTACCGGGTGATTGAAGTTAATGCCAGGCTGTCCCGGTCTTCTGCGTTGGCATCCAAAGCTACCGGTTACCCCCTGGCTTACATAGCGGCCAAAATTGGCTTAGGTTACAACTTACCGGAGCTTAAAAACAATGTCACCCTGGGTACCTCGGCTTTTTTTGAACCGGCCCTGGATTATATTGTAATTAAAATTCCCAGATGGGATCTGCAAAAATTTGTGGGGGCTAAAGAGGCAATTGGCTCGGAGATGAAAAGCGTGGGGGAGGTCATGGCTATTGGCCGGAGCTTTCCGGAAGTATTGCAAAAAGGGATCAGGATGCTGGAAACCGGCCAGGACGGATTATTGGGAAATGGGGTAGATGATACTCAATTGTTGCCGACCACCCAGCGGCTTTTTGTGGTTGCCAAAAGGTTTGCCAAGGGTGAGCAGGTAGAAGCTATTTATAAGGCAACCGGTATTGATCCCTGGTTTTTGCATCAGATTAAAGAGGTAGTGGAATTTGAAAAAAGACTAAATGATTGTCATTCTGGGGATCCGGCGTCAGCCGGAGACACCAGAATCGATCCTGGACAAGCCAGGATGACAGAAGAAGTGGTAGTTCAAGCAAAACAGTTAGGTTTTTCGGATAAATTATTGGCGAAGGCATTTAAGACTACAGAAAAGAGCGTAAGAGAATTCAGGAAGAAGAATGGAATAACACCAAAGGTAAAACACATCGATACTTTGGCAGGGGAATATCCGGCTAAGACAAACTATTTATATTTGACATACCATGGAAAAGAGACAGAAGCAGATAATGTCATTCTGGCAAACGAAGTGCGTCCAGAATCAAAAAAGCAAGGATCCTGGACAAGCCAGGATGACGGAAAGAAAGAAAAGGTAATTGTGCTTGGATCCGGACCATACAGAATTGGTTCTTCTGTGGAATTTGACTGGTGTTCAGTTACAGCTGCCAAAACTTTAAGAGAAAAGGGTCTGGAAACAGTCATAATAAATTGCAATCCGGAAACGGTTTCTACTGACTATGACTGCGCGGACAAATTGTATTTTGAGGAATTAACCTTTGAAAGAGTTAGCGATGTCTATGATATAGAGTCAGAAAGTCGGAATACTTCGCTTGTGTTGGGTTTTGGCGGGCAAGTGCCTAATAATTTGGCCATGAGTTGTTTCCGGGCCGG
>MFDZ01000044.1:830-6362 GCA_001777455.1 Candidatus Daviesbacteria bacterium RIFCSPLOWO2_02_FULL_41_8 | reverse complement strand
TTAAAGAAACACTTAAAAAGCGCCGCCGACATCTCCAGCGAACACCCCGTGGTAATTTCCAAGTTTGTGGAGGGGGCTAAAGAGATTGAAGTGGATGGGGTGGGGCAAGCAGGAGAGCTCCTGATTTACGCCATATCGGAACATGTGGAAAATGCCGGAGTTCATTCCGGGGATGCTACCATAGTTTTGCCTCCCCAGCGGTTGTACTTAAAAACCGTGAGGCAGGTGAAGGATGCTACCAGAAAAATTCTCCAGTCATTAAAGATAAACGGTCCGTTTAACATCCAGTTTTTAGCAAAAGATAATAAGGTCTCGGTAATCGAATTAAATTTGCGCGCCTCCCGTTCTTTTCCGTTTGTGTCTAAAGTCACCGGTTATAACTTTGTGGAAATGGCCACCAAAGTGATGTTGGGAGAGAAGCTTTCGGGGCATTTTAAGACGCTGGATTTAGATTATGTCGGTGTCAAAGCTTCCCAGTTTTCCTTCAGCCGGATTAAAGGGGCAGATCCCAGGCTTCGGGTGGAGATGTCTTCCACCGGGGAAGTGGCTTGTTTTGGTGATAGCCTGCGGGAAGCTTATCTGAAAGCTTTATTGGCAGTAGGATTTAAGATGCCGAAAAAAAGTGTTTTGCTGACGATCGGGGGAGAGGAGAATAAGTTAGATTTGCTGTCTTCTGCCAGGAAGTTGGTTGATTTAGGTTTGAAAATCTATGCCACACACCATACCCATAAATTTTTAAGCGGACACGATATTAAAAACATCAGGGTTTTCAAGATTCCGGAAAAAAAGCATCCTTCTGTTTTGGATCTACTGCTAAACGGGGATATTGATTTGGTAATTAATATTTCGGAATCAAAGTCGGTATCGGTATCAGTTGAAACTGACGGGTATATCATCAGAAGGACCTGTATTGATTTAGGAATTCCCTTGATAACTAATCTGCAGGCGGCAGAACTCCTGGTTTCCAGCCTGGTTTCCAAAAAGATGGAAGATTTGGAAATTAAAAGCTGGGATGAATATGTTTCTTCCTAATGTCATTGCGAGGTCGCCTAGGCGACCGTGGCAATCTTCCACTTGTCATTCTGAGTGATTAGCGAAGAATCTAATTAGTAAATTTAAAGGTGGAGAGGATTTGATCAAGGGTTTGTTTTTGATTAGGCACATTTTCGGCAGTCCCTGTTAATTTATAAATCATATCTTTAGTAGTCCAAATATAGCTCCCGCACTTAGAAAGACAATTAATCTCCTCCTTTGTATAGTAAGCTTCAAAGTTTTGAAATTTTACCAATTCAGTATCTGGATAATAAACAAAAGGGCCAAATCCAGTTTCTTTACTAGTATGTTTACCCTCATAATCTTTTAAAGACAAATTGTTCGGATTTTCATAAATCCATAATACAAAAGATTTTTTTTCTTTATTTTCTATAAAAAATATTCGTTCTGCCACTTTTTTAATAGAAAAATCTTGAGGATAATTAAAGTAGAAACCATATTTTGTATTTGTATATGTTTTCCAGTTGGCAGTTTCGGCAGAATTGGAAGATTCGGGAATAGAGGATGGGGAAAGCGTTGGTTGGGTGATTGAGCGGGGCGGAGCAATAGGTTTGGGCAGTTGGCTGTAAATTAAATACCCACCTACAGCTAGAGCTGCCATTAAAACAACAATTAAAATTGGAGCCAAACCTTTTTGTTTCACTATATTCAGTATATCACTAAGTATTATAGTCGAACGTTACAGCCACGGGATGACCAGTTTTATATGATATATTGACAATTCAGTGTGCGATCGTACAATAAATTGGTATGGGTGTCTATAAGAAAAGTTTGGCTAATGCAATTTTGTTTGCTCTGGAAAAAACGATTGATGGTTATATTCGCGTAGAAGATTTTGCCTATCATCATTACCGCTACCACTACGGCATACCGGATTTGAAAAAATCTTCCTTGTCGCAAGCACTAAAAAGATTAAGAGAGGGTGGGTTAATTGAACAGATAAAGCTAAAAAACGATGTTTTAATCAAATTAACAGAAGCAGGGAAGGATTTAATCAGTAATCAATTTGAAGAAAAGCACTGGGACGGGAAGTGGAGAGTGGTGATTTTTGATATACCTGAGGAAAAGCGGATCATAAGAAATCTTTTCAGAAGGAATCTAAAAAAATGGGGCTTTAAGCATTTGCAAAAGTCGGTTTGGATTAGTAAAAGAAATATTTTCGACAAACTGGAATCATATATTAATGATCTGGGGATAGAGAGATGGGTGGTCGTGATGGAAGTCAACCGTTTAACTGGCCATACCATTTCGTGATGCGATCGTACAATGAATTGGTATGAATAAGAGAAAATTTTAGTTTGAGGAATGAAGAGATTTTAGCAAACGTAATGAAGTACAGTTCAGATAGATTTTTTGCGGGAAATGTGCAAGAATAGGGGAAAGGGTGAAGGGTCAAGGGTGAAGTATTTATTTACTTTTCCCTTTACGCTTTCCCCTTAACCCTAGCTTTATGTTTATTCCCAAGTATTCAATAACCAACAAGATCCTCAAAGATATAGGGACTGTGGAGGCGGCCAGAGAAGTGATTATGAATGCTCCGTTAGTGCCGGCCTGGGAGGCCAAATTCCGCAAAGAAGCGATAGAGCGGACTGTTCACCACGGCACGCATCTGGAAGGCAATCCGTTGTCTCCGGAGGAGGTGAGGGATGTTTTGGAAGGGCAGGAAGTGATTGCCCGGGATAGGGATATTCAGGAAGTAATTAACTATCGGAATGTTTTGAAATTTATTGAGGGAATTTATATTCAGATCGGTCCGCCGGTCGGCGGAGTCGGCAGCTACAGTTTTACCATTGAGACTATTTTGGAGATGCACAAGTTGACTACTGAGAAGATTTTACCCCCCGAATCTTCCGGCCAATTTAGAATCAGGCAAGTGGTGATTAAAAATACCAAGACTGATCAGATTTCTTACACCCCGCCGCCGGCAGTGGAAGTGCCGTATTTGGTGGAAGATTTAGTCAATTGGATCAATTCCGATGAGGGCAAACAAATTCACCCGATCATCAAAGCCGGGATTATTCACTATGAACTGGCCCGGATTCCCCCTTTTGTGGACGGCAATGGGCGGGTAGCGAGAGCCGTAGCCACACTGATTTTGTTTTTGGACGGCTACGACATCCGGAAATTTTTCTCTTTTGAGGAATATTTTGACGAAAATCCCATGCAATATTACTTAACGCTACAAGCCGTATCAAACCAGCTCGTACTGGATACTCATGAGCGTGATTTAACCCCCTGGCTGGAATATTTTACGGAAGGAGTGGCTATTGAACTAAACCGGGTTAAGGAAAAAGTGCAAAGGATTTCGGTTGATGCCAGGATTAAGGATAAACTGGGCAAGCAATTGGTGCTTAATGAGCGGCAGATGTTGATTATGGAATACATTCACCGGCACAAGGGACTGTCTAATAAAGAATTCCGCAAGATTTTCCCGGATCATTCCGATGATACGGTGCTACGGGAGCTTAAATTCCTCCGGAAGAATGGCCTGGTTAAAAAATCCGGCGGCACCAAAAAAGCGGTGTATGTACTGAAATAGGTAATTGTCATTTGTAAGACAATGTAGTACAATATGGATATTCAGATAGATGAACTGGTTATCGAAGAAGACAGGCCGGCTCATATAGCTAAGCACGAAGTTAAACTTGCAGAAGTTTTAGAGGTTATAGATGGGAATTATGTTTATATTCAGGGTAAATTGAATAGGTGGCTTTTGACAGGCAAGACTAAAAAGAGAAGATTTTTGACAATTGTGGTGGGTAAAAGGAGAAAGAAAAACACTTATGGTCTGGTTACTGCCAGACCCGCGAGCAGGGAAGAACGCAGTTTTTACAAGGAGTTTTCGACCCAAATAGGAGGTGAGGAAAATGGTGAAAATAAAACTAGTTAAAAAAGGAGGAATAAAACCAATCAAACCGTTCAAAACTCTTGAAGAAGAGGCTAATTTCTGGGATACACATTCAGCGGTGGATGAAATTAATGAAGGGACATTAGTTGGTTTTCATCAAGCTAAAAAAAGTGACACGATTACTATCCGCATAGATAAAAAAAATCTACAAAGATTAAGGGAAAACGCATTTCAGAAAGGGATTGGCCCGACTACGCTGGCTCGTATGTGGCTTTTAGAAAAACTTCAAACAGTAGCCTGAACCTAAAAGGAGGATTGCGGCGGCACCAAAAAAGCGGTTTATGTATTGAAGTAAGGAAAAATATTGAGTTCAAACTGGCCAGGTTTGGATCATGTATTAATGACGGATAGTTCTTAAGCAGGCAGCTTAGGTAATGAAGTGGCTTTAGGAAGTTGCCCTCTATTTACCGGGACAACATCTGCTGTACTTAGCCCCTTTTGAGTTAGAAATTGACCGATTTCAAATTTCTCTGCTTCACTATCTATTGCAACAACAACTTTCCTGTCACCTCTGCGCTTACTTTCATACATAGCATGGTCTGCTCCGTCAACAAGTTTCTTTTCATACTGTTTAACTGCATTTGGTGGGACTTTTTTCTGAGGTTTTTTCTGATCCGGTTTAAATGTATCTACCCCTAGAGCAACATCAATATTTATCTTTTGACCCTCGGCAATTTCAACTTCTAGGTTTTTGATCCCTTCAAGAAGGCGTAAAGCTACCTCAGCGGCGGAAGCTTTATCGGTTTCCGGTAGCAATACAGCGAATTCGTCTCCACCATAACGATAAACACAGTCAGTTGAGCGGAGTCTTTTTGAAAGTACATCTGCAACCGCCTTGATTACCTGATCTCCCGCAATATGCCCATACTGGTCATTTACAGGTTTCAAATTGTTAATGTCGGCAAAAAAAGCTGACACTTTCTGACCTGTCCTGATAGCACTTTGTATTTCCCTGTTTAGTCCTTCGTCAAATCGGTAGCGGTCATCAAGTCCTGTTAATCCGTCTTTCCCATGCAGTGCAGCTTTTTGTTCTAGTTCGGCGTTATCTTCTTCTAGTTCGGCCCTATCTTCTTCAAGGGCAGCTTCTCTTTCTGCAATTGTGCGGTCCCTACCAATCGGCCCTAGTAGGTCATATAATTCTTTAATCTCGGTGGTTTTTGCTTGGATTCTATCTTCTCTTGTTGCTATGTCTGGTTGATGAATATGTCCTGTTTCCGGTCGTGAGGGATCTGGCATTTGTTCAGCTTAACTCATGGCAGGCTATTTTACAATAGTTGCTGAATCTATTACAATCGACACATAGTGTCGTCCCGACGAAAGTCGGGACCCATATTGTATAGATTCCGGCTCAAAGGCCGGAATGACAAGGTTACTTATGCTTTTTTCCAAACTCACCCAATATTTTGAAAAACTGGAGAAAACTTCCTCACGACTTATCTTAATTGATATCCTCTCCGAACTTTTTAAAGAAGTTAGATCTTCTGAAATTGCCCGAGTGGTCTATTTACTACAGAGCCGGGTGGCGCCTTTTTATGAACCAATCGAAATGGGGATGAGTGAGAAGCTGATAG
>MFDZ01000044.1:0-821 GCA_001777455.1 Candidatus Daviesbacteria bacterium RIFCSPLOWO2_02_FULL_41_8 | reverse complement strand
GCTCCAGAATGACAAATTAACAGTCGCGGATGTGTTTAAGACATTAACAAAAATCGCGGGGACAAGCGGGGAGGGGACGGTGGAGAAAAAGCTGGATTTATTGTCAGGCCTGTTAAAGCAAGTTGATCCTATTTCCGCCAAACACCTGGTCCGGATTCCACTGGGAGCTTCCAGATTGGGAATAGGGGATCCGACGGTGTTGGACGGCTTTGCCATGGCTAAACTGGGGGACCGGAAAAGACGGAAAGAGTTGGAGGAGGCTTACAATAAAATCTCTGATTTAGGAGTGATTGGGGAAACTTTGTGGAGAGAGGGTTTAGAGGGGATAGAAGGATTAGGTGTGACTGTGGGCAGACCCATCAGGCCGCAGTTGGCTGAAAGATTGCCTGACACTAAAACAGTTTTGGAAAAGTTCGGCGGTGAAGCCCATGTCCAACAAAAATTTGACGGCTTCCGGGTCCAAATTCACAAGGACGGAGATAAAATCCGGCTGTTTTCCCGGAATCTGGAAGAAACTACTCCGATGTTTCCGGAGCTGATTGCCGGAGCGATCAAACAAATTAAAGCCAAAACAGCTATTTTAGATTCGGAAGCCCTGGCTTTTAACCCGGCCTCGGATGAATTTTTGCCTTTCCAGGAAACTACCAAAAGACGCCGGAAATATGACATAGAGGCAATGTCAAAAAGTTTGCCGCTGAAAGCTTTTGTTTTTGACGTGATGTACATTGACGGTAAATCTTTAATTGATTTACCCCTGCGGGAGCGGATTAAAAAGCTGGAGGAGGTGATCCATGGAAAAGAGGTTCTGATCCCGCAGCCGG
>MFDZ01000043.1 GCA_001777455.1 Candidatus Daviesbacteria bacterium RIFCSPLOWO2_02_FULL_41_8 | reverse complement strand
CAGACAAGGACAAACCAAGATCTTTGGCCGCCCTTTGGGCATTTTCCTTAACCTCTTTATCAGCTTTAATATGAATTACTGTTGTCATAATTTTAGTCCTCTAAAATTAACAGGTTCTGCGAACACAAGGTAAAATATTTCATACCGAAGTGCGAAGCAGGTCCTTATAGTAACCAAAGTATATACTTAAGTTACATATTTGTCAACCCCAGGAAAGAGTCTTGCGGGATAGTTTTTCCAGTTCTATTTCTGCCCTATTTTTAAAGAAGTCTCCGTTGGGCAAATGCTCCTTTAATTTTTCCACCAGGAAATCTCCTGCCAAAATTTCCGGAATAATTACGAAATCCGCTCCGGCGTGATACAAGTTTTGGGCTTCATCCGCAGTTTCAGCCCGGACAATTACCGGAACATTGATGTGTCTTGATTTCAATTCTTCCAGAAGTAACTTGTTGTCTTCTTCACTGGCAGAGGTGGAAATAACCATTCTGGCATTCTGTAAATTAAGCCCATCAAGCACTTCCGGATCACCCATATCCCCGTAAAGCACCGGAATTTTTTCCTTAAGTAATATTTCTACCTGATGCGGATTAAAATCCAATACAATTTGCGGAATCTTTTCCCTCCTTAACAACTTCACAATCTCCCCCCCTACTTTACGAGCTCCGATTACTATTACATAACCCTCCAGGTTCCGGTAATCACTCCAGCTCTCTAAATTATGGTTATAATTTTTTCTTTCAAAAAAGCCAAGCATCCAACCTATTCTCTTATAAAGTTTTGCAGAATGGGTAATCATCACAGAGGCTATAATCATGGATAATACGGTAGATAAGGCAATAGTAGTAAGCGCGGACTGGGTAATAACACCCAGCTTAAAACCGACCAGGAGCAAAATCAAAGAAAATTCACTGATGTGGGTTAAACTAAGAGCTGTTTGAAACATAGTGTGTTTTCTGAAACCGAAAATCCCCAAGATCAGCAAAAAAATAGTCGGCTTAATTAGTAAGGTGTATCCGGTGAAAAATATTGTTAGCGGATAAATTTTACCGATTTCCGAAAAATTCACTTGGGTGCCTAAATAAACAAAAAACAAAGCTACAAAAAACTCCCTTAATGGTTTAACCTTGCCTTGAATTTGATAATGAAAAGGAGAATTTGCCAAGGCGATGCCTGCCAAAAATGCTCCGATTACTACAGAAAAACCTAAAAAGATTGCAAAGGAAATATAAACAAAACACCAAGCCAGCGCAGTAATAAAAAGCAGTTCTTTTTGTTTAGATACGGCTTTAAATACGGAGGGCAATAAGAACCGGCTTAGTATGAGAGCTAATCCAAAAAGTAAAACAGCTTTTAATACTACTGCCAAAAGCGGAAAGGCTTGTTGCACCCCCAGGCCAAAGACTGAGTTGGAAACAGTCAGCGCCACCAAAAGCAAAACAGCGAAAAGGTCTTCTAATATCAGTATCCCCACAGCTAACTTTCCGTACAGGGCACCCTCATCCTTCTTATCAATCAGAAGTTTAACAACTAATATTGTAGACGAGAAAGCAAGTCCTACCCCTAAATACCAGGATTCAACAGGGCCGAACCCTAAAACCTTCGCCAAAGAAGCTCCCAAAATCGTAGTAATAGTAATTTGCAAAATACCGGCCAAAAGAATCGGCTTGCCCAAGCTTTTAATTTCACGAAGATCCAACTCCATCCCGATTAAAAACAGCACAAAAGCAATTCCGATCTCCGGTAAAAAGTGCAAAACTTCTGAAGCCCTGGGATCAAAAATTGCCGTTGAGGCAATCATTAAACCACCCAGCAAATAGGCAATTATAAGAGGCAATTTAAACTTAACAACGACGTATCCCAGTACAGAACATAAAGATAAAATAATCGCTAGTTGTACAAAAATATTGTTCATGATTCTTTTTCTGTCATTCCTGCGAAAGCAGGAATCTATAAAGATAATTATCTGTATGGATCCCGCATCAAGTGCGGGATGACAATGTATCTAATGCTTTCCTTAGATCCTCCGGCAATGGGCTTTCCATCTCCATCCATTCACCGGATACCGGATGCCTAAAGCCCAGCTTAGCCGCATGCAAGAATATCCTCGGGCACCACCTTTGATCCAACCTGACAATCTTGCGGCCGCCGTATTTTTCATCTGAGACAACCGGATGATTGATATGTTTTAAATGTACCCTAATTTGATGTGTCCGTCCAGTTTTAGGCAAACACTTTAAAAGAGTAAAGAGTTCGTAGTTCATAGTTCGTAGTTTTCGGAGTTGAATCTTGTTAAATCCTTCAAAAATCTTTTCTACTAACTCCGAACTCATAACTAATGACTGAATTGGCTCATATTCCGTCACCGCTTCCTTTCCTGATCCCAAAACAGTAAACTTCTCCCTATTGCCCGGATTTCTGCCAATACCCCTCTCTATCGCTCCGGCCTGCAATACCAATCCATGAACCAAGGTTAAGTATTCTTTTTTTGTTACCCGCTCTTTAAATTGAGTTTGTAAATCTTCCAAAGCATTTTGCGTTTTTGCTACCAGTATAATCCCGGAAGTATCTTTATCCAGCCTGTGTACTATGCCACCACGGAGCAGATTAATCTGATAATCTGTAATCAGGATATCTTCTAAAGTTTCTGCCTTAACACTTTCAGCTGAATCAACTACCAATCCCGGGGGTTTATCCAATACCAACAGACACTCGTCCTGATAGATGATATTAATTATGTTTGTCATTGCGAGCCCCAAAGTGGCGTGGCAATCCTGATTAATAATAAAGATTCCCACGTCGCTTCGCTCCTCGGAATGACAGTGAATACAATTATATACTTTCTTGAAGGCTATTTCTTCTGCAGATAGCTTTTAACCTCTGTGAGTACCTGATCCGGATTTAAAGCTGATTTTATTAAATACCCATTTGCCCCCAGATTGAAACAATCTTTAATCACCGCATCTTGTCCTAAATTAGTTAAAACAACAACATTAAGTTGTGATGATTTGGGAGGGTTAGCTTTTAAATCGCGCAGAATTTGAACACCATCCTTTTTAGGCAACATCAGGTCCAAAAGCACCAGGTCGTACTGGTTACTCTGTATTTTCGACAGACCAATTTCGCCGTCAGGAGCTGAATCTATTATGTACCCCTCAGCCTTTAGAAGTTCCTCATAAAACTCCCTTAAAAATTGGTCATCCTCAACAATTAAGATCTTTTTTTGAGAATTATCCATGTAATTCATTTATACCACAAACTACCAACTACTAGCTACAAACTACTTACTAAATAGCTACCGACTCCAAGCCCTTAGCCTCACCTTTTGGTTTAACCCTGTAAGTATCTATGTTTTTCATATTGTCGGCTGTTGCAACCGGCAATAATACGGTAAATGTTGACCCTTTATTTAATCCTTCCGAATTTGCTCTGATTTTACCATGCATTAGTTCCACCAATTTTTTGGAAATATAAAGCCCTAAACCGGTACCTCCGGAAGTGGCAGCAGCCGTGTAAGAATTATCCAACCTGCCGAATTTAGAGAATAATTTAGACAAATCATCTCTTGACATCCCGACTCCGCTATCAATTACAGAAGTTTCTACTACTTTGCCGTCTGTAAAAAAATCAAAGATAATCTTTCCGCCGTTTGGCGTAAATTTTAGTGAATTACCGACTAGATTAAGCAGTACCTGCCTCAGCTTATCAGGGTCTGCCAATACTTTAGGGATCGGTTTTTCCAAAACTGCAAATTCCGCCTTTTTCGCCGGCGATCTGGAATAATAAAGCTCATCAATAATATCATGCGCCAAAGAAAGCAGATCAACCGGCTCGGGATTAATTTCAATCCGGCCTGATTCAATCCGGGAAACATTTAACATATCATTTACCAGATTGATCAAGCGTTCTGTTGATATTAATATTCGGGCAATGTATTTTTCCAAAGTTTTGGATAAAGGAACATCCGAGCGGTGCAAAGCCATCCAGGCATAAGAACGGATGGCGGTCATCGGTGTCCGCAGTTCGTGAGAGGCAATTGACACAAAATCATCTTTGAGCTTATCCAGCTCTTTCAGTTGCTGATTAACAATTGCCAACTTCTTTGAAGTTTGTTTCAAATCCTGATAAAGAAAAACATTCTCCAGAATCCGGGATACGTCTCTGGTAAATCCATTCATGATCTCAAATTCGAATTTAGATAACTTTTCTTTCTCAATCAGGGTTGCATAATAAATTACGCCTATAACGCCGTCCTTTGTAACTAACGGATGAATAAAAAGACCTTTTAGGTTAATAGTTTTTTGAAGATGATACGATATCTCAATCGGTAAAACACCTTTTTGTATATCATATAGCTGTGTAGTATACAAACTTTGTTTTGTATTAATAACCTTCACTAATAAATTCTCCGTCTCGGTAAGCAAAACAATCTGTCTTTGATACTCTATAGGCAGTCTACTTATTAATATATCCAATTCTGGAGCTTGAGAAATCGCAATCCTCCTCAAGCCACCGGCTTGATTATCTATTAAAGCGATCGCCCCAAAAAAGTAACCTAACTCACTACGAATCACATTCACTATTTCCTGACATATAGGGTTGACCTCTGTCACAGGAAGTGCGGCAATATCCAAATGCCTTAGAGCAATTAATAATTTGTTCTGAAAAGAAAGCTGAATAATTTGGCCAAATACACGTTTGCCAAATTTGATGGCAATGACTATAACAACAACAACTACAACAAAAATGGCTACAATAACGGGCAGACTCAACATATAAGTTAAGTATATACCTCAGTGATAAAATTTGCTGTCTAGCCTTTCGATATCACAAGATTCGGTAAAATATCCCTAAATTTCTGAAACTCTGCAGGATGCTTTATTGAACTCACGCTACTTTCCCGAGCGACCTCTGGTGGATTTGTAATAAGACTTAAGACGTCATGAGAACCCTGGTAAAAATGCAAAGCTTCGTGTGGATCTTTTACAGCAATCGAAGAAGCTACAAAGTTAGCTCGAAATCGATAAGCATCATTAAAACGGGTGGGTGACGGAAAACCTGTTCGATTGGCCGATGAACCGGACGAAAGCGCATCAGGATAGCGTGACAATTCTTCCCAAAAAATCTTATAAAGTCGATATCGTGCCAGCCAGATATTCATGATCGTCGGAATTGTTTCACCATTTACTTCATGATAGGTAATTAAATCCGGCGGAGTTTTTTCTTCCAAACAAGGCACAATCAGCCCTACTGGATGTGCTCTGTATAGCCTTTGAATTGTTCCTCGATTAATCTGAGGGTTTAACTCATTTAAACGATCGAAGTCGACCATCGTAAAAAGTCTGCTCGGAGGAACTACTGTCGCCTCCCGTTGATCCTGCCTTCTTCCTTTCTCGCTCCTTAGTGCCTCTATGGCTTCTTGATTATTACCATCTATTAGCAGGACATAAACTCCTTGACCAGGAAACAAAATGGGGCGTCCCTCAACAAGATGACTAACTGCCTCTTGAATCTGAGGACGCATATGTTCGATTTGCTGCCGTCTTTTCCACATTTCAATTATGCCCCTGGCAACAATACTAGGGCGCATATCGACCCACCTGTGCATAGATGATCTTAATCCCGACTCTTGCATAATATAGTGATTCTATACCATTTTATCTAATTGGACAATT
>MFDZ01000042.1:1251-5725 GCA_001777455.1 Candidatus Daviesbacteria bacterium RIFCSPLOWO2_02_FULL_41_8 | reverse complement strand
TGCCACATGTTTGGCCACGATCTGATAGAGCGGTTTTCCCCCTGTTTCCAGATCCTGGAATTCTCCAGCACCTGGGTTTGAAGTTTTAACTAAAACAATAATGCCTTTGTCTGCTCTATTTAAAAAAGGTTCCAGGGATTCTTTGCCCAAATATGGATGAACTGTAACTGCATCAACACCCAGATCGTCAAAAATGGTTTTTACGTAGGCTTTATTGGTATTGCCGATGTCACCTCTTTTGGCATCTAAAATAATCGGAATTCCAGGATCTTTGTCCCGGATATATTGAATAGTTTTTTTAAGAGCTTCCACTCCGGTAGTTCCCTCGGTTTCATAAAAAGCGCTTTGGGGTTTATAAGCGCAAACTAAGTCGGCAGTTTGGTCAATAATATTTTTGTTAAATTCAAATTCACCTTGGTCCAATCCCACACAAACAAACTTGTTTTCTTCCCATTTGCGCTTAAGTTTATCCAGAAAAGTTTGATTTATTGCCATGTCTTTGGGATTATTATATAGAGGTTTGTTTGGTATGACAAGCTATGGTATATTGATCGGCGATGGAGAAAGTTATCCCTGATTTGAAAGTTTTCCTGATATTGATTTTTTTAAGCCTATTTATTTTCTTTTTGGATATTGTCAAAATTTTAAATTTACCTAAACAACTGGTATTCTATATTACCAATCCGGTATCTTTCGGGATCTATGATACTAACCGTAATGTAGGTAAACAATTTCACTTTATTTTTCAGGCCCGGTTTGCCTCTCAGGAAAATAAAGCCCTAAAAGAGCAAGTTGGTAAATTGCTCTCAGAAAATGCGGCTTTGCGGAAAAATCTTGCAGAAACAGAGACCTTAGTTTCTCAGGAAAAGCATCTTGATCCAAGTACCTACAATTTATTGCCGGCCCGGCCGGTCGGACTTGGCAGATATTTAAAGATAGATAAAGGAACGATCTCCGGCATTAAAATAGGTCAGGCAGTAGTTTTTGAAGATAATTTTGTGGGCAAGATAATTGCGGTTACTCCCGCTTCTTCTAATATTCAACTCCTGACTGATCCGGATTCAAAAATTGCCGCATTTTCGCAGAATAAAGACGGCAAGGGCAAGGGAGTTTTAATCGGCCAATTCGGCACGGATATTTTAATGGATAAAATTTTGCATGAAGAAAAAATTGCCGAGGGAGATTTAGTTTACTCGGAAGGACTGGAAGGATTTTTACCGAGAGGATTAGTTTTAGGCAAAGTCAGTCAGGTCATAGAACAGACGAATGAGGTATTTAAGCAAGCTAAAGTTCAATTAATATTTGACATCAGGGATATGGAGTTGGTGTTTGTGATTCTTGAATAGAGTCAAGAGTCTAGAATCTAGAGTCTAGGAAAACAACAATTCACTTGACTCTAGACTCTAAGAACTTGCGAAACAAGTTCGCAAGACCTTGCGACTTGCAAGGAGCAAGTCTTAGCGACTAGTCACTATGAAAACCTTAATCATTATCTTAATAATCGCCACATTCCTGCAAACTACGATTTTGCCGGTGGATTTAGTTCTATTGATTCTAATCTGCCGGGCATATATTAAATCCGGCCGGAGCAACCTTTATTTAGGTTTTGCCTTTGGTTTATTAACCGCTCATTTAAACCTTAATTTTTTAGGTATTCAAAGTTTAATTTGCTTAAGTTTTGTCCAGATAACCCAAATGTTGTCAAAAATTAGATTAGCAGGCAACCCGTTGTTGATTGTTCCGATTACCCTGGTATTTTTATCATTGAACCGGATTATTAATTCACTACTGAGTCATACTACCTGGGAATTTTCCGGAGTAATTCTGACTGCATTTTTGTCTTTGCCGACTCTTTATCTGATCAGATTTTGGGAAGAACGATTCATTGTTAGAAAAGGGATTAAATTAAAAATATAGTTATTGTTCGAGCGAAGTCGAGAACAGACCTTTGTCATCCCGTACTTGATACGGGATCCATAAAATTTAGATCCGTAGGATCGCAAGCTCTGCTTATTAGTATGGATTCCTGCTTTCGCAGGAATGACAGCGAAAGAATATTATGAAAAGAAAAAAACGATCCTTAGGCCCGGGTTTTTCCGAGGAAGTAGCTAAAATTACAACAAAAACAGGGCATTTTAAAAACGCTGATTCTCCTGACTGGACTGATGTTTTGATTCCCAATTTTCACCCCGGACAACCGGATTCGGTTCAAAGAAGCGCATGGAGGATGGTGTTGCTTTCTGTGCTTTGTATAATAGTTTTTTTTATGATTTTCCTCCGGCTTTTTCACCTGCAGATAATACATGGAAACTCAAACCGGGTATTGGCAGACGGCAACCGTATTCAGGTAAAAATCATTCATGCGCCCCGGGGAGTTATCTTCGACCGGAATGGTAGAATTTTAGCTTCTAATGCTCCGGCTTTCCGGTTAAATGACCCGACTTCAGAAAAACATAAAATAAGAAGAGTAACCAGAGAGCAGGCGCTGGAGTGGGAAGTAAAAAATGATCCCAGATTTTTGAATTTGGAGGTTGATAATGTCAGGACTTATCCGGCGGGCGAGATGTTTGCTCATGTGATTGGGTATACCGGAGAAATTTCCGGGGAACAACTTAAAGATTCCAGGTTTAAAAATTATTACCAGGGTGATCAAATTGGGCAAACAGGGGTGGAAGCAGAGTACGAAGAAGTCCTCCGGGGTACAGATGGCGGGGAGATAATTGAAGTGGATTCAATAGGCCGGAAAATCAGGACACTCAGGCTGCAGTCTCCGGTCGCGGGGCAAAATATCTATCTGGCTTTAGACGGCACTCTGCAGGAAAAACTTTATCAATTGATGAAAGAGGCTCTGATTAAATCCGGCAGTTGCTGTGGGGCGGCAGTGGCAGGGGATCCGACCACCGGTAAAATTTTGGCTCTTTTGTCCCTGCCTTCATTTGATCCGAATTTATTTACTCAAAATGAGGACGATGGCGCTATCAGTGAAATTTTCTCCCGGCCCGACTCTCCGGTGCTAAACCGGGTGATTGGTGGAACCTATCCTCCCGGTTCAACTTTTAAAATTATTTCTGCCCTGGCGGCTCTTGCTTCGGGTAAAATAACCGGGAATACGAGTTTCCAGGATAACGGGGTGTTGTACCTGGGGCCGTATAAATTCAGTAATTGGTATTTTAATCAATACGGCAAGACAGAAGGCCCGGTGAATTTATTAAAAGCCCTGCAGCGCTCCAACGATATTTATTTTTATGAAATATCCGGGATTATTGGGGAAGAGGTGCTTGGCGATTGGTCGAGGAAGCTGTATTTAGGCAAAAAGTCAGAAATTGATATACCCGGAGAAGAAAAGGGACTTGTGCCGGATGATGCCTGGAAGCAAAAAACTTACGGGCAACCATGGTACCCAGGGGACACCCTGCACATGTCTATTGGCCAAGGGTTTGTTTTGACAACCCCTTTGCAGGTTCTGGGAATAACTTCTTTTATCGGCGCGGACGGTGTTTTATTTAAACCGGAGTTGCTTCTTTCCGGCAGATCTAAAATTTTAGCTTCTAATTTATTACCGAAAGAAAAAGTGGATTTAGTAAAAAAAGGTTTAGAATTAGTTCCCCTGGAAGGCGGAACGGCCTGGCCGTTTTTCACTTTTCCCATTAAAACAGCCGGTAAAACCGGTACAGCTGAGTTCGGTGATCCAAAAGACCGGACTCACGCCTGGTATACCTCATACGCACCGGCTGATGATCCCAAAATTGCTTTAACTATTTTAGTGGAAGGCGGTGGGGAAGGCTCCTCGGTGGCCGCTCCGATTGCCAAGGAAGCCTACCGTTACTATTTTTCCCCGGATAAAAATAATTTAATAAAGGATATTTACATTGCCACAGATTCAGGTAAAACCTTGGGGGAATAATGATGAATAATATTCCATATCTTTTGGCACTGCATTCCATTGATGGCCTGGGGCCGGTTAGGCTTCGGGCAGTCCTTGAATATTTTAAAGACCCGAAATTGGCTTGGGAAGCAAGTGCAGGAGAGTTACTAAGAATTGGTGTTTATAAAAAAATAGTTGATCTTCTGTTGGAAACACGCAAAAAACTAGAGCCGGAAAGCTACGCCAAAAAGATAACCGAGAGCGGAATAAAATGGATTAGCGTTTTTGATGAAACCTACCCAAAACTTCTTAAAGAAATTCACGACCCGCCGACGGTAATTTATTTTAAAGGGGAACCGGATTGGAATAAAAAATCAATTGGGGTAGTGGGAACCAGAAAGATTACCGGATATGGTAGGGTTGCCACAGAACGGTTTACCAAAGGTTTGGTGGCCGGGGGCTTGACTATCGTTTCAGGTTTAGCCCGCGGGGTGGACAGTCAGGCGCATTTAACCGCAGTTTCGGAAAATGGTAAGACAATTGCAGTGCTAGGCGGTGGATTAAATAATATTTTTCCGCCGGAAAATAGAGGTCTGGCGGCAAGAATTG
>MFDZ01000042.1:0-1238 GCA_001777455.1 Candidatus Daviesbacteria bacterium RIFCSPLOWO2_02_FULL_41_8 | reverse complement strand
GGCAGTTATTTCCGAATTTCCGCCTGATTATCCGCCGCTTCCGGGCAATTTTCCGGCCCGGAACAGGATCATTTCCGGTTTGTCTTTAGGAGTTTTAGTGATTGAGGCGGCTGAGGATTCCGGATCGCTGATTACCGCCAGGTTGGCGTTGGAACAAGGACGGGAAGTGTTTGCTGTGCCCGGTCCGATCACCTCGGAGCTGTCAAAAGGTCCGGTTGATTTAATCAGGGAAGGGGCGAGGATAGTATTTAGTCCTGATGAAATTTTGGAAGAGCTGGGGATAAATAGAGTCAAGAGTCTAGAGTCCAGAGTCGGGAGAGAAAAGGATATTTCGGAAGAAGAAAGAAAAATAATAGAAGCACTGGAGAATGAAAGCCGGCATATTGATGAAATCGGGCGGGAACTTAAATTTCCTTCCCCGAAAATTTCCGCTCTTCTTTTGAAGATGGAGATTTCAGGACTTGTGGAGAGCTTGGGAGCTGGGATATACTGCAAGAAGTGATATGCCCAAAACAACTTTGTTTATAGTTGCTTTAATTGTTATAATCCTGACCGGACTGGCAACGGTTTTTTTAAATAACGGTAATCCCAAAGCGGTTCCCAAAGATGAAATTGAAACTGCTGTAAATCAGGCTAAACATTTATATCGCCTGGAAAAGGAATTAGGAAGAGATTTATCCAGCGGTCCTTGTTTGTCAGAAGCTTTATTACCGGGATGGGTGGTAGATATAGTGCATAGTCCCCGTTTACCTATTGATGATTTGCCGGAAAATCAGTGTTCCGCGTATCGCGGAGGAGATGCTCAGCATTTTGTGGAATTGGATCTGGAGGGGAACTTGATTAGAGCAAAATAATCTCAAATGTTAGATCTCAAATCGCAAATCTATATCTTAAGAACTTGCTCACAAGCTCGCAAGACCTTGCGACAGCAAGCTGTCTTAAATCTCAAAGTTTTTAAGAGCGACTAGCTCACAAGCTTTGCTTGGTTTTTAGATTTGAACTGTAGTTTTGAGTTTTGACATTTGAGTTTTGAGATTTTTATGAAGTACCTAACACTGCCAATTAGTTTATTAAAATTCTGGTATCCGGATTCTATAGCCTTTTTTATCAGAACCTGGAAAAATCTTATTTTATTTTTGGAAGAAGATTTGGCAGTGGGACTGATGTGGAAGCTCCTTTTTACTCCTCTTTTTCATGATTCATCATTTGTCGGCCGGATTCTGAGTCTGATGTTCCGG
>MFDZ01000041.1:3933-9830 GCA_001777455.1 Candidatus Daviesbacteria bacterium RIFCSPLOWO2_02_FULL_41_8 | reverse complement strand
AAACAGTTCCCAGGCCAATATTATTTTAGTTAGTTGCTGCATATTCATATTGTATTATGAATGCCGGATTTCTATGGGGAATATTGCGAAGGATTGACTGTGCGCCAATCTTTTCATAGAATGGATAGCGCGGGAAAGAGCCCAGCTGTCGAATATGTCATTCAAGATATGCCATCTTACATAAGTGCTATTAGGAGATGGGTAGTTGATCCGAGTCAAGAGTTGACTGTTAATTTAGCGCAAATTAATCTTATTCGCTTTGCCGTATGGGGACCCCCTTTTAATGGTGTTCCTGATTTGGTAAGTTCGTTTAGAGGGGACAGGGGAAATGTAATAAAAGCAAGAGAACATCTTCGATTATGTGCTTGGCAACAAGAAATAGCAGATATTAATGCTAGGTTGAATAAGGGTACTTATTTTAGGGGAGGTCACGGAGATAAGGAAAGACAAGAACTTCCTCTTCCTGAATCTAAGAAATCAAGAATGAATGAGAAAAGAACCCGTTTAGAAGAACTAGTAAGAAGAGAGTCTTCTGTTTCAACTTCTCAGCAGTAATCAAGTGTTGACAATGATACCTGCTCTTTATTAAACTCTACTGACATGGAAAAAGCCCAACCCTTCTTGAGCGTCCCCACAGCAATTATTGTTGGTGCCTTAATCGTGGCGGTTGCCATCTTAGTTAGCGGAGGAGTGATTAAAGTTGCTCCGAAAACTGCCGGCACAACGGCCAATGCGCCCGTTCCGCCGCCGCAGGCTCAACAACAAGCCCCGCAACAGCCCACAGCGACTATTGCGCAGGTTAAAGATGTTTTCAATAAAGCTCAAATTAAGTTTGGTGATGCCAATAAAAAATTGGTGGTTATAGAAGTAGCAGATCCGTCCTGTCCGTTTTGCCAAGTGGCAGCCGGGAAAAATTCGGCGCTTAATAAACAAATTGGCGACAGATTCACTTTGGTTTCCGATGGTGGGACATATGTGGCGCCGGTGCCGGAAATAGAAAAGCTGGTTAAAAACGGCCAGGCGGCTTTTGCCTGGGTTTATACCAACGGCCACGGCGCAGGGGAAATGGGCACCAAAGCCATGTATTGCGCCAATGAAAAAGGCAAATTCTGGGAAGTACACGATCTCTTGATGAGTTCAAAAGGATATGACCTGCTGAACAATACAGTGAAAAATGATAAAGCAAAATCGGGTGAACTGGCTGAATTTTTATCTGCGGCTTTTGACTCCAACAGCATGAAAGCCTGTCTTGACAGCGGCAAGTTCGACTCCCGTTTGCAGACGGATAGTTCTCTGGCTTCCGGCATAGGAATTTCCGGCACCCCCGGGTTTTATTTCAACACCACCAACTTTAGCGGCGCTTATAGCTACAAGGATATGGAATCAGCTGTAAAAACTGCGTTAGGCATATAACTTTTTTGAGCAGGATTCTAAATTCTTTAAGGGCAAGTCTTACTAAAACTAGTTTGGGCTACTAAATTTGTTAAGCTCGGTGTACCGCTGGTGTATGGAGCAGCGTAAACTTTCACTTGATAGGATCTACCATCTCCTGCTACCGAAAAACTACCACCCCTAATTGATCCGGTGGGTGGAAAGCTAGCAGCAATATGGATAGTAGGAGGACCCTGATTATCATCATATTCATAGATCATGGTTTGACCTGTCTGGCTATCTACTAAAGTGCTCCATAAACCGCTATTGCGATCGTAAGGAGACGGTATATCTCCAAATACATACACTTGGGGACTGCTGCCATTGCAGGAGGTAGTAACAGTGATCCCCTCATTAGTCGTAGATGTACTGCTAGGTGTAGGTGATGGAGTTGGCGAAGGTGTGGGGGTTGGATTGGATGGTGGGCAGTGTGAGATATCGACATTAGCGCTTGGGTTGTTCTGGTTAAGCGTAACAGTTGAGGATTGGAAGACTAAGCTGGGGTCCGAAGGAGAGGGATGAAGAGTAAGGGACTGATCCAGCGGTAAAGTCTTGGAAAAAGTATAATTACCACTATTATCCGAAGTAACGGTTTCATAAACTAAACCATTAGGATTCCTAATATTTATTCTCATACCCGCAAAACCAGTCTCACTGCTATCTTTAGTACTATTACAATTGGTGTCGGAGTAAACCTGTCCGGATAATCTGATAACTACACCCATGGGGACAGTTACTGTTTTAGAGCAAACAGGGGTAATTTCTCCGTCAGACATTTGCAATTGAAGTTTGACCATATAACTGCCGCTCCCGGGAAAGGTATGGGCTATAGAACCATTGGTTAAAGACATATCGGTATCCCAGGAGCCGTCTCCGTTAAAATCCCATTTGATTCCAGTTACATATTTATTCCCGTTGGCAATTGCTGAATAAATTAACTGGATAGTCAGTGGGTTATTAAAATAGGAGTTAGGGTCTAAGGGTTTAGCCCAGACATTTATACCGCAGGTAGAATTTTTGACAGAGGGATTAATGGTCGGTGGTGTTGTTGTTGGAGATGGTTTGGCAGTAGGTTTAGCAGAGGAAACAGGAGTGGGGAGAGCATTTATTTTAGCAGGCGGCGTAGGAACTGTAGGAACAGGAGATTGGTTGAGCGTCCTTTGTAATATTCGCTGAAAGGCGGAAATAAAAGGAATATTAGATTGTGTTGTTGGAGTCGATGTCGGTAATTTATAGGTGGATGTTTGAATGGAGCTGCCGGTGGCGATCGGTTGGTCAGAGAATATGTTGGAGATTCCTTTACCGGAAAAAGCTTGGGGTAAAAAGTGGGTTTTTTGTTGAACCAGGTAGACACTTGCGCCTACTCCTATTAAAAGTAGAATCAACAACGGGATTTGGACAAAACCCTTCATAATCTCAGTGTACCATAAATTATCTGCCTGATGACTTTTAAGCGCGGTTCTGTTATCCTAGGCACTGTCTTAAAAGATAAAACTGTATTTATATGGATCAAACAATTTTGGCAGTAGATGATAACGGCAATTTCTTGGAATATATCTCCAAAGAAGCGGGTCATAGCGGTAAGGGGAAGCGTCATCTGGCTATTGCCGTACTGTTAACAAATTCGGAGGGTCAGGTGCTTCTGCAAAAAAGAAAACACCAAATTTTTGACAATATCTGGGATATTACCGGAGCGACTCACCCACTACACAAACAGGATGGCGTTGACGAGAGTTTGGAAGAGGCGACACTCCGGTGCCTGAGGGACGAGTGGGATATTAGCTCCACTACGTCCGCCAAAGGCGGACTTCGCGGGATAAAGGAAATAGGGGCATTTAATTATTTTGCTTTTTGCGGAGAGTTTTGTGAAAATGAGCACTGTTACCTGATGGTGGGGGATTATGACGGACAAGTCAGTTTGAATACGGATATGGGCTATGAATATAAATGGATGGAGAAAGAGGAATTTTTAAAAGATATTGTTCAAAATCCGCAGGAGTATACTCCCTGGGCCAGGGAAGGGATTTTTACCTTACAAAAACCTGTTTAAAATACTTTTTGAAAATATCTACCGCTTCCTGAATCTCTTCAGCAGTAGGTACGGGACAATCTTCTAACATATTCTTAAAGCCCAGCTCTTTATATTTATAAAATCCATAGGTATGAAAGGGTAAAATTTCCACCCGTTTAACGTTTTTGTAGTCTTTAAAATGCTCGCCCCATTTTTCTAAAAACTCTTTTTGGTTAGTGTAACCCGGCACCAGGACATAGCGGAGCCACATGGGAATGCCTTTTTCTTCCAGATATTTAGCAAACTGCAGAACCGGTTCATTGGAAGCTTTAGTGACTTTTAAGTGCCAAACCGGGTCAATGTGTTTGACATCCAGAAGCACTAAATCCGTCACTTCGAGTAATTTTTTTGCACTATCATCCAGTATCGAACCATTAGAGTCCAAGGTAGTGTTGAATCCGGCTGCTTTAGCTTTGGTAAAAAGATCCAGTAAACCCTGTCTTTGCAGAAGCGATTCCCCTCCGGAAACAGTCAGCCCGCCGTTATCTTTAACATAGGGCCTTTGTTTTTCCAGCAGTTCAATAATCTCCTCTGACTGCATGATTTTGCCCCCCGTCACGGGTTGCGTATCCGGGTTGTGGCAATACAGACAGCGGAAATTACAGCTCTGCATAAAGATGACCAGCCTAATTCCCGGTCCGTCATTGGTGCCTAAAGTTTCGATGGAATGAACTCTTAACATACGGTTTAGACGATAGATGGTAGAGGATAGAAGATGGTGGTAGAAAATAGATAATAGAAGGTAGAAAATAATCTATCTTCAATCTTCCATTTTCAAATTTCTATCTTCAATATTCTATCTTCCATCGTCTTTCGTCTTTTTTTTATTTCATTGACTCAAAGAAGGTGCGGGCTAAGACTTCCTGTTGGTGTTCCCGGGAAAGTTTGACAAAATTAACGGCATAGCCTGAGACTCTGATGGTTAGTTGGGGATATTCTTCCGGATGATCCATGGCCCGCAGGAGCGTTTCTTTATTTAAGACGTTAACATTCAAATGTTGGGCTTTTTTGTGAAAGTATCCGTCCAGGAGCGCCACCAGGTTTTCGATTTGATCTTCTCTTGTCCCGCCCAAGGCGCGGGGGACAATGGAGAAAGTATTGGAGATGCCGTCCCGGGCAAACTGATAATCAATTTTAGCCACGGAATTAAGAGAGGCAATGGCGCCTCGGGTGTCACGGCCGTGCATCGGGTTGGCGCCCGGGGCAAACGGCGCTCCTGAGGCTCTGCCGTCCGGAGTGGCGCCGGTTTTTTTGCCGTACATGACATTGGAAGTGATGGTCAAAATGGACAGGGTAGGGGTGGCGTCCCGGTAAATATGGTGTTTTTTAAGCTCGCTATTGAAAGTATGCACCAGCTCCTTGGCAATGGAATCAACTCTATCGTCATCATTGCCGTATTTGGGGAAATCTCCCGCCGTAGTGAAGTCTTCCGTAATGCCTTTTTGGTCGCGTTTCGGGGTAACTTTAGCGAACTTGATGGCGGAGAGCGAATCTGCCACCACCGATAATCCGGCTATGCCGAAAGCCATTAATCTATCCAAATCGCTGTCCAGCAGTGCCATTTGTACCCGTTCGTAGTAATATTTATCATGCATAAAGTGAATGACATTCATGCTGTCAACATAAACTTTTACCAGGTAACTGACGGTTTTCTTAAATTCGGCCATGACTTCAGCAAAATCTAAAACATCTTTCTTAAGTGATTTAATCCCGGGAACTAAAGTGACGCCGGTTTTTTCATCCCGGCCTTCGTTTAAAGCCAGGAGCAGGGTCTTGGCCAGGTTACAGCGGGCGCCAAAAAATTGCATTTGTTTGCCGCTTTTCAGTTGCGAAACACAGCAGGAAATGGCATAGTCGTCCCAGTCGGCAATTTGCCGCATTAAATCATCGTTTTCGTATTGGATAGAAGAGGTATCAATAGACACTTGGGCCACAAATTCTTTAAATTTTTGCGGTAGTTTCCCGCTCCAAAGAACTGTTAAATTTGGTTCGGGAGCGGCACCCAGGTTGTATAAAGATTGCAGAAAGCGGTAGGTAGTTTTGGTAACTTTGTGGCGGCCCGCTTCGCCGCGAGGCGAGCCGTCCAAGAACATGCCGGCCAAGCTTTCAGTTAACCAGGTGGGGTCGCCGGCGTAAATTTCATCATACTCTTTCATGCGCAGCTGCCTGACCAAACGCAGTTTAATGATGAACTGGTCAACCAGTTCCTGCGCCTGCTCTTCTGTCAATTTGCCTTCCGCAATGTCTTTTTCAATATAGATATCAAAAAACCCGCTGGTGCCCCCCAAAGAAATGGCGGCGCCGTCTTGTTCTTTTAATGCCGCAAGATATGCAAAATAAGTCCACTGGACGGCTTCTTTGGCGTTTTTGGCGGGTTTACTAATATCAAAGCCGT
>MFDZ01000041.1:2262-3884 GCA_001777455.1 Candidatus Daviesbacteria bacterium RIFCSPLOWO2_02_FULL_41_8 | reverse complement strand
TTTCTTCCACCAATCTATCAATGCCGTAAAGGGCCACCCGGCGGTAGTCGCCGATAATCCGGCCCCGGGCGTAATTGTCCGGTAAACCGGTAATCACTCCGGAGGAGCGGTAGTTTCTTATCTCCTTGGTATAGGCATCAAAAATGCCGTCGTTGTGGCTTTTCCGATACTTAGTGAAGATTTCTTTGACCGAAGGATCAAGTTTGAAGCCGTAATCCTCACAAGCCTGTCCTGTTACCTGGATGCCGCCGAAAGGTTTGATAGCGCGCTTGAGTGGTTTATCTGTTTGCAGGCCCACGATTAGTTCCAGCTCTTTGTTGATATAGCCGGGTTTGTGACTTACCACAGTGGAGATAGTTTTAGTATCAACGTCTAAAACTCCGCCGGCTGCGGCTTCTTTTTTGAGCAGTTCTTTGCAAATTTCCCACAGTTTTTGGGTTTTAGGGGAGGGGCCTACTAAAAAATCCGGTCCGCCGTCGTAGGAGGTCTGGTTGTGGAATAAAAAATCCCGGACCTCGATGACAGTTTCCCATTCGCCCGCTCCGCCCGCAGAGCGAGGCGAGCCTGCTTCGACTCGCGTCGAGCGAGGCAAGCCCTTTTTGAAGGGTTTAATCATAGATACATTATACCATTTTGAGGGATGTTAAGTTTGATCTTAGAAGCAATCTGTTGTAAAATAAATTTCTTATTATGGGATTAGATGCAATTGAATGTAAGCCAACGTACAGACCTGCTACGCCGCAAACAATAAATGAGTTACGGTTGGTGCTAGAATTGCGTCAAAGGATAGACTCTCTTTTGGGAGGAGGTTCTATCAGATCCTTTGATCTCACCGGAAAAAAATTACCGGGCGTTGTAGGTATTCAGCTATTTGAGAGCAAAAGGTGGCCGACTCCTACGGGAACAGCAGCTCTCTTGGGCAAGATAGACGCTAATTATTTTGTCGGAGTTGGCAACATGTGCTTAACGCTACACGGAACTTATCCAATGGTTGACAAAATCGATCCAGAAGGTCTTTTTAATCTAAAAGGTTTAAATTGTAGCGTGACAATGAAAGCAACAGAAGGTTCTTTAAATCCCCGCGTAGCGAGATTAGAATTCGGAATATTCTTGGTGGATAGAATAAGTCTAGCAGTTGGTTTAGGTTAAGCTACTTTGTTGACATTAAACATACGGCCGTGGGGTTAATGTCAACGATTTTCAGACGAAGTTGACAATCAGGAACGTATAGATTATCATCTATAGAATGAAATTTAAGGCACGATGCTACCGGTGCTTTGCCGCCCTTGCTGCCCCGGCCAGAGTACAAATTGTTTCGCTGCTGCAGGAAAACGCGAGATTGAGTGTTTTGGAAATTGTTAAACACTTCAAACTCAGCCAACCTACGATTTCCCATCACCTCAGATACCTGGAAGAAGCCGGAATTTTAGACTCTCACAAAGAGGGGAAAAGAGTCTATTACCACCTTAGCCCCATCTGCCCGGAACAGGAGTGCAATATTTTTGAATAAGATTTATCCGAATCCGTCATTGCGAGGAGCGAGTGAAACAAGCGACGCGGCAATCTACTACCGTGGAAGATTGCTTCGCTAATCGCTCGCAATGACGAAAGGAAAAGCATGC
>MFDZ01000041.1:0-2224 GCA_001777455.1 Candidatus Daviesbacteria bacterium RIFCSPLOWO2_02_FULL_41_8 | reverse complement strand
TCCCTAAAGCCCAACGAGAGAGTCAAAAAAGGACTGTTTTTATCTTTTCAAAATCCGGTGGCAGTGCCGGGGGTGAGTTTGGGCCAGTTGGCCTGGTCTTCCTACAGAAGTATTGCCGGAGAGAGCAAGGTAGAGGTCCGGGATTTTTATACCCAGCTTAAAAAACAAGCGAAGTCTTTAGGGCTAAAAGAGGAAATGTTGAATCGATTTGTAAATGAGAGCTTTTCTGGGGGAGAGAAAAAGAAAGCTGAGATGCTTTTACTTTTAAATCTAGCCCCGAAATTTGTCATTTTTGATGAAATAGATTCGGGACTCGACGTAGATACCCTGAAAATTGTGGCCAAAACAATAAATGGATTGGTAAAACAACGTACAGGAGTAATCTTAATAACCCACAACCAAAAAATCCTTAGATACGTTAAGCCAAATTTTGTTCATATTTTAAAGGCGGGGAAAATTGTCAGGACTGGTGGTCACGAATTAGCAAGCGAGATAGAAGAGAGGGGCTATGTCAAAATTTAGTGGTTTGAACCAACAGACAGTCAAAGATATCTCTAGCTATAAAAAAGAGCCGGAGTGGATGAGAAAATTCCGACTGCAAGCCCTGGAGCATTTTGAAAAAAAGCTTATGCCGACTTTTGGCGGGGACTTAACAGGTTTAGACCTCAATAAAATCCACTACTTTGTGAAGTCTACTGACGGAATCAAGCATACATGGGAAGATGTGCCGGAGGAGATCAAAAGGACTTATGACAAACTCGGCATACCGAAGCTGGAACAAAAGTTTCTGGCCGGGGTAAAAGCTCAATGGGATTCCGAGATGGTTTATGGCTCACTGCTGAAGGATTTGGAAGAGCAGGGGGTGGTTTTTTTGAGTATGGACGAGGGGTTACAAAAGTACCCTGATCTGGTCAAGCAATATTTTGGCACAATCATACCGATTGATAACAACAAATTTGCCTCGCTAAATTCGGCTGTTTGGTCCGGCGGCAGTTTTATTTATGTACCGCCCAAGGTATCTATCAGTTTGCCTCTGCAGGCATATTTCCGCATCAACGCCAAGAATATTGGCCAGTTTGAAAGAACACTGATTATTGCTGATGAAGGTAGTTTCATTCATTACATTGAAGGTTGTAGTAGTCCGGTTTATACCACAGATTCCCTACATGCCGGAGTAGTGGAAATCATTGTTAAAAAAGGCGCCCGGGTCCGTTACACCACAGTGCAGAACTGGTCCAAAAATGTTTATAACCTGGTGACTAAGCGGGCTTGGGTAGGGGAAGATGCAATCATGGAGTGGGTGGATTTTAACAGCGGTTCGAAACTAACCATGAAATATCCTTCGGCCATTCTGGCCGGAAAGGGAGCAAAAGTTAATATGCTGGCTTTGGCTATAGCAGGGGCAGGGCAAAGGCAAGACTGCGGAGGTAAAGCTATCCACCTGGCCTCAGACACCTCCTCTACTATTACCTCTAAATCCATTAGTCACCACGGCGGTGCCACCTCTTACCGTGGTTTAGTCAAAATCGGGTCCGGCGTAAGCCGGATTAGATCCAAAACTGTTTGCCAGGCGTTGATTTTGGATAATGAATCCAAATCAGAAACCTATCCGGCCATTTCGGCGATCGGACCAAACTGTGAGATTTCGCATGAGGCCACAGTGTCTAAAATTTCCGAAGAACAGATTTTTTATCTGCAAAGCCGGGGAATTACTGAGGCTGGGGCACAGGCTTTAATCGTGAATGGTTTTATTAAACCTTTGGTTAAGGAATTACCCTTTGAATATGCAATAGAGCTAAATCAATTAATCAGGCTGGAGATGGAAGGAGGGATATGAAAAAACAAGGGAGAAGCGGAAAGCGGAAAGGGGAAAGTGATTTTCCGATATTAAATAGGAGAGGAGATAGAAAGTTGGTATATTTGGATTCGGCGTCTACTTCTTTGAAGCCAAAGCAGGTTGTTCAGGCAGTGGTGGATTTTTATGAAAAGTATTCGGCTAATGTGCACCGGGGGATTTATTGGGAGTCGGAGCAAGCGACGGAAAAGTACGAAGCTGTCCGGGGAAAAGTAGCCAAGTTTATCAATGCTGAAGCAGATGAGATTATCTTTATCAAAAATACTACAGAAGCCATCAATTTGGTGGCTAAGACGTGGGATGAAAGGGGAAAAGGGAAAAGGGAAAGGGGCAAGTCTAAGAAAATCTTGGTTTCTATAATGGAACATC
>MFDZ01000040.1:16359-29257 GCA_001777455.1 Candidatus Daviesbacteria bacterium RIFCSPLOWO2_02_FULL_41_8 | reverse complement strand
GTTAACAAAACTAAAACTACAGAAATAATAAAAGTTTTCTTCATAAAGCTTAATTTTAAGGTAATACCTGATACAAAACGCTGGAGTCTTGCGGAGAATTATCTAAAGGCTTTAATTTCGGATATTCTTTAATAAGCACAATGCCTCTTATCTTATCTGCCATGTTTAATTTATTTCCAAGAAAGAAAGTTAAATTTTTCTCGGCAGCATTCCTAATTTCTGCTGAAATTGTTGCAGTGCTTCCGACTATTTGGATATTCGCTTTATCCAGATAAATTTGAATCCCGTCCGGCAGTGTCCCAAAAAAACCTTCCGTTCCTAAAACAACTTTTTCCGTCTTTCTTTTTTCTATCAGGAACTTGGCAATATCGGAAAACCCATAACCCGCTGTCCAATCTTCAAAATATCCTTTTCTTTCCTCTCTCGGCAGAGGCGCTTTTTCAGGCGCAGTAATTAACAGATAATTAAAATATATGGGCAGGGGCAATAACACTACCAACATTAGAACTACCGGAAATCTTTTAATATATGCAAGTCTCGGAAGAAGCTTCGTGACCCCGAATCCGGCAATAATTAAAAACAAAGGTATTGAGGATAAAAGATAACGGGCAGTAAAAGTCCTAAGGAACGCCATATTCAAAAGGAGCGGTATAAGTGCCCAAAACAAAATTATTCCTCCCAATAAAGATACTCCTCTGAATGATTGTTGCCATAATCCGTAAAGAATATAGATTGCGCCCATCGCAATGCAAAGCAAAACCGGCCAGGTTAAGAGTTTCGGAAACCAATCAGCAATATCATTAAAATGAGGAATAAAAGGATCCAGCGGCCGGCCTATAAGTTCCATCGGAGAAAAAACATAGTCCGTGTTTCTTGAGGATAGCATATGAAAATTCGGTCCCAAACGTAAGAAGTTATACATAATAAGGGCAATTATAATTGCCGCCCCCCATAAAATAACCAGTTTAACTAGAGTATGCCTCCCGCCTCTGCTTTTAAATCCGATTATTGTCAGTGGGAGAAAAAAAAGGTTTAACAAACCTGGAGTCTTTGTTAAAATTGCTCCGCCAAGTAAATAACCTAAGATCATTGCAAGATCCAGCCTTAAACTTCCTAGCAACCAAACGGCAAAAAAAACAACCCATACCGTAAAGGCGGCCAGCATGGAATCAACCAAAGCCATCCTGTCGAAAAAAACGCTGTAAGGAGTAACTGCGTAGAGCAGACTTGCCCAAAAGGCGGTCCGGATATTAAAAACTTTTTTGGCTAAGAAAAATACCCCCAGCAGGGTAAAAAAACCGGAAGCTACCGACAGTAATCTGCCAGCAAAGAGTGGGTCATGGAAAAATTTTAGAAACGGGATCATAGCCCACATAAACAAAGGTGTTTTGCCGTCGGATAGAGGTAAAAAGCGGAGTGTCGGCTCAGCCCTCATCACCTGCGCCCATCTGATATAAATAGCTTCATCCGCAAAAATCGGCTGTGAGGTTAAATTAGGTAACCGAAAAAGAAAATATAACACAACTAGACCGGCGAAAATTAATATCTCTTTGCGGTATCTGACTAAGTAATTCACCTTACTATTATAACTTACTTTGTAAGTTACAAGAAGTAAGATGTAATCTTACGATTATATCAACTCCCAGCCCAAAAATGTCTACTGCCATATCTTTTGCATCAAACTACCAACGATCGTATATACTTTGTCTAGAATACCTATTTCTAAAATTATTAATATTTCCTTACCAGATCGTTCCACCTGATCCGAAGCATATCATAAATCGCTGCCATGGCATCCTTAACCACCTGTACCCGCTCAGTATCCACATAATTCCACTCCACCGGGACTTCGGCAATTTTAAACCCATATTTTTTGGCCAGATACAAAAGTTCCACATCAAACCCGGCATTTACCGCCCCACCCTTAAAGTGCACCACCCCCCATTCGTTTTTTATTTTAGGCACAATCTTATCAATCGAGGCTTTGCTGAATGCTTTAAACCCGCACTGGGTATCTTTAAAAGGTAATCCTAAGATTAATCCCCGGAGCAGGGCAAATCCCCAGGCTGATAATTTCCGGATCAGGGGCGCTCCCTTTCTGCCGCTTCTTGAACCGATCACAATATCAACCCCCTTTTCAAATTCCGGCAGGAATTTTTCAATTTGAGTAATCGGGGTTGCCTGATCCATATCGGTAAACAGAATTATTTCTCCTTTCCCTGCCAACATCCCCGTCATTACGGTATTTGCCTTTCCGCCGTGGGGGTTTTGAATTAATCTAAATTCCTTGTGGCGGGAAATAAATTTCTTAATTAAAACTACCGAATCATCCGATGAACCATCATCCACTACAATCACTTCATAATCAGTCTTAATACCATTTAAATAATTTGCCACCTCATCTAACACTCCCCTTTTAATATTTGCTGATTCATTATATGTCGGTATTACTATCGAGAGGTTTGTCATATTTTTATTCTTAATTCATAATTCTTAATTCTAATTATGGTTTTCCTGACGGATTGTGAACTAATTTATATATTTTAACTCCGTAAACCTCCTGCATCCACTCCACTTTTGACCACCCGAAAGCCACCACTTCATATTTGGCGTTATGAGTTGGATCACAAACCTGATCCTCGCAAACCACAAACAGCTGTTCGGTAATATCAAAAGGCACCTGCTTTGGTTTATGGCCGAACCGTTCCAGATAAAACTGATACGCAGAATCATAGTTGCTTTTGGCGATCAGGGCAAAATTGAAATCGGCATTACCGCTCCGGCTGATAATAAATTTCGCCACATTCTGAGTTCTTTTTAACTGGTTATTCGGCGGATTCAAAAGCGGGTTTCTTTGTAAATTTACAAATGTTAAGGCCACAAGTAAAGCTACAACCACTCCATTTGCAATCCGTCTTCCGGTATTTAGTTTAGATATATAAAATACAACCGCTCCCAAGAGTAAAAACGGTACCGGATTTAAAAATCCTAAATAGTGGTCATAAATATTTTGCTGGTAAAAGGTAAGTCCGAGCAAACCTACAATTAACCAGATACCCAAAACAAATTTGGGCCAGGATGAAAGCTTGTATACCAACACCGCAAGGATCATTAAGGATACGATTAGCGTTAAATAGAAATTCTCTCCCGTGATATATCTGCCGATCAAATTATTAGTATAAAGAGAAGGAATTCTTGCAATATTGGCAAATATATCAGCTTTAATTGCACTGCCACTGTTTAACAATTCAGTGACGGCCCGGTAGTTTAAAAAGTTATGTCTTAAGTCAAACCAAACGAGTGGGGACATTACAGCCAAAAAAGCCAAAATCCCGCCAAGTGTACCGCCAACAACATGTTTTATACGGACACCCGGAAGGTGCACAACGAAGACACCTAATAACCACAATATAATAAATACCGGGATTAAAATCAGGGCCAGGTAGTGCATTTGAGCTGCCGCAGCAACCGCGGCCCCGGTTAATATCAACCAGAAAAAATTGCCGGTTCCTTGCGCTTTATAAAAACCCAGAATTGCCAACAAGGCAAAAAGCGGCGCCGGATTGGGATTCCAGGAAGACCGGGAATAAATAATAGTTACCGGTGATATGGTATACAAATATGCAGCTATCAGGCCTGCTTGCCGGCTAAACCAGGATTTCCCGAGATAGTAAATAAAGGCTACCGTTAAAATTCCTATTGCAGCATTCATGCCGGCAGCTGCCACCGGGTTTAACCAAAAAACCACCATCGAGACTGCCATCATATAATAGTAAAGCGGACCTAAATAAATATTGCCTACGGAGGTTGGCGGCCCGATTAAAGGAAAATGGTGATTAACCAGCATATTTTTTATAACAATTGCATCACGTCCTTCATCCCCTAAAAAAGTCATATATTCCGGAAGCCGGTAAAACCTCAAAAATGCCGCCAGCAGTAAAATACCTACCAATAAAATAAATAAACTTTTCTGGTCTTTTATTTTCCACCACAATCTTAAAAGATCGAGATACGATTTAAATATCACCATTAAATTTGCTCCTGTTGGTTTGCCGCTTAACCTGGCAAAATGATTTACTCCTACCTGTCCGATCCTAAAACCGGCCTTTTTAGCTTTGATCGCAAGTTCCGCATTAATCATCGCTCCTCTTTGAGATTTAAGGTGGGAAATTTTCTCCAATACTGCTTTGCGCACCATTTTAAAACCGCAATCAACATCTTTGAGAGTTAATCCGAACATTGCCAGCAGTGAAAGCCTCCAGCCCTTACCGAATAATTTCCGGAGGAGTGAATCCTGCCGTTTTATTCTGTAACCGATGACCACATCGTAATCTCTAATTTTCTCCAGTAATTTAGTAACTTCAGAAAAATCAAACTGTCCATCCCCGTCCGTATAAACAATGGTGTCATAGCGGGCATTGTAAAAACCGGACTTTAGCGCTTCCCCGTATCCCAAATTCCGCGGATGATGAATAACCCGGATAAGGGGATTTTGGCGGGCCAGCCGGTCTGCGATCTCGCCGGTTTTATCCGTTGATCCGTCGTCAACAATGATAATTTCATATTTAAGCTTAAGCTTTTTTAAAACATCTTCTGCTTTTTTGACGCCGTTTTCAATGTTGCCTTCCTCGTTAATACAGGGAAAAAAGACGGAAAGTGAATCAATGCTCATTTAGTTAAAGTGTAGCATACAAACCCGTTTTTCTGCTATGATTTGATAGATGACTAAATCAGTAAAGGATTGCGCTATCTTAGCAATACTAACTCTGGTTGCCGCTTTTTTAATCTGGCTGCCTCATTTATTATCTGTACCCAATCTGTGGGGATTATCGTTTACAGAAGGATTTGCCACAATTTACCGTAATTTCGACGGCTTGGAGTATGTGGTAATTGCCAAAACTTTTTATAATCCGACCGCTATCTCCACTCTTCCGTTGTCCTTACCGGCCAATTATTTTGCTTCTCATTTTCCCGGATACAGTGTTCTGATATATATTTTTGCGCCGTTTTTAGGTTTTCTAAAATCAATGCTTTTAGTATCACTTCTTTCTACCATTGCCGCATCCTGGGCTTTCTACTTTCTGGTAAAAAATTTCAAGCTCAGTAATCATCCGCTGTTTTTATCTTTCATATTCTTAATTTTGCCTGCCAGATGGCTAATCGTTCACAGTGTCGGCTCTTCCGAACCAACATTCATTTTTTTCATTTTTACGGCCGTATATTTCTTTATGAAATTTGAAAATTCCGGAAAATTTGCAAATATAGTAATGGCAGGAATCTTCGGACTGGCGGCTCAGCTAACCAGGCCGCCCGGGATTTTACTTTTTCTAGCATTGCTTCTTTTTGTGATTTGGAAAACTATTAAAACAAAGATGTCGTTTGTTTCGATTATTCGAATAATCGCTACATATTCACCGTTACTACTGATTCCGTTTGGACTACTGTTGATATTTTCTTGGTATTCAATCTCATACCAAGATTTTTTTGCCTACTTTAAAAGCGGTGATAATATTCACCTGACTTTTCCGCCTTTTCAGGTATTTAATAAATTTCAATTTTGGGTGGGGGATATTTGGCTGGAAGATATTATTTATATTTTTATTCTGGGATTTTTGGGGGGGGTGATGCTCTTAAAACAAAAGCTTTACCCGCTGGCTTTTTTTGTTTTAACCTATCTTGTCGCCTCTACTTTAATTGCCCACCGCGATATCAGCCGCTACCTTTTACCGGTCAGCCCGTTTATTTTAATTGCATTTGAGAAAACCCTCACCAGCCGGGAGTTTAAAATTATCTTGCCGATCATACTTTTGGCAATTTACCTTTATGCCCAAAATTTTCTGCTGGCAAACACAGCCCCCATTCCTAACCTATCAGCCTTCAACTAATCCATTTGATTACTCTACGCAGACACCTGGAAGGTGAACAGATATTGACACCTTCCCATTAATTTGGTTCAATTAATTAATGGCATACCAACAAGCAGTATTTGGAAACGGTGAGTTTTATCATGTAGTAAATCGTGGGGTTGAAAAGAGAATTACTTTTTTGGATAAAAGAGATTATCAGCGATTCTTAGAAACAATTGAGTATTACCGCTTAGAAAAACCTCCTACCCGTTTTTCATTCAGAAACAGACCAAAAATCTTTAAAAAAGATAGCAGTAATGAAGTTCTCGTAGAAATAATCTGCTTTTGCCTGATGCCTAATCATTTCCATTTATTGCTCAAACAAGTTCAAGAAAACGGCATTTCTATTTTTCTAAGTAAATTAACTAATAGTTATACAAAATATTTTAACACCAGACATAAAAGAGTTGGTCCGCTTTTTCAGGGAAGTTTTAAAGCAGTCAGAATAGAAGATGACGAACAGTTAACTCACACTTCCAGATATATTCATCTTAATCCGCTGATAGATTATCTTGTAAAAGATTTAAAATCTTATAAATATTCTTCTTATCCGCAATTTCTTGGTCTGAAGGATGGATTTTGTAAAACTCATTGCATACTTGATCATTTTTCTTTACCAAGCACATACGAGAAATTTGTTTTAGATCAAGAAGAATACGGCCGAATAATTAAAAAGATTGAAAGGTTATTGCTGGAAGATTAGGTGTCTGCGCTGTGCACCTGGAAGGTGTCTGGCTAGACGAATAGGGGCAACGGGAAAGGGCTCTTTCTATATTTTAAATAAAGAGCAATTGTTTCTCCATGATCAAAGGCAAAATCTTCCGGAGTGGGTAATTCTTCGACTGCAATCCATTGAATATCGGAGGATTCTTTATCAGGTTGGCCAATCAGTTTTACGGGCTTGATAATAAATTCTATGGAGATATTTTGCCTGTCTTCATGAGGACGATCCGGATTAGTGTTGATTCGAAATAATGAAATTACCTCCCCTTTCCACCCAGTTTCTTCTTCCAGTTCTCTTAATATACCCTCTTCCGCTTTTTCGTCTCTATCAAGAAATCCACTTGGTAAAGACCACTTATTGCCTTCCAACAGCTTATCAGAGCGTTTCTCTAAGAGAATCTTTCCGTCCATCTCTACAATTGCATGCACAACCACATGTCTCAAGCTAGTCTTATTTCCATTCTCGAAAGCACAACTAATCATATTAATTTTCTTCCCGGCGCCAGGTAATAAAGTGATTGATGGTGAAATTCCACAACATCACCGGCGGGATGGTGGCAAAAAAGTAAAAATTGTTGTAAGCAACAGGCCGACCAAACAGGTTAATAAACCCGTCTCCGTAAGTCATGTGTAAAAACTTAACTATCAAAACCGCGATAATAAGCCCGCCCAAAGAAACTACATTAAATATGCCGAATTTCTGCCAGATGTTTGTTTTAGTTTTCCGGTATCTGAATGTCCAGTAATTATTTAAAATAAAATTATTGATTATTGCCATCTCTGTAGAAAAACCTTTTGCAGTAGCCGGATTTAATGCAAGAATATTGATTAATATTTTGTAAAAAAAGAAGTCTACCATTGTCCCGACAAATCCCACCAGACCGAATTTTACGAGTGTCTTGGCCCGGCGGGTGATATAAAAAAATCTAACCTTTACCCCCAATTTATTTAATAATGCATCAATGCCGTAAGTAACAACATCATATGTATAATTAAAAACCTTATTTTTAGAATATCCTTCCAGGCGGTTTTTAAAAATCAGCGGCACTTCTTTATATTTTGCCCCGGCGAGTACTGCTTCATGTAAAAAAGCCGGCTGGATAATAAAAGTTGTCTCTTTCCAGGGTAATCTTGCCAGATTAATTTTTTTAAAAAGCTCTGGGGTAAATGCCCTGGCTGAATTAGTAACTTCTTTGATATCCCAAGGGCCAATCAAAAACCTGCAGAAAGATGAAGCCCCGTATGTAAAAACACGCCTTGCAAAAGACAGCTGATTTTGTCCGCCGCTCACAAACCTGGAACCTATTGCCAGAGAATACCCCTCTTCTATAGTTTTAACTAATCTGACTAAAACGTCAGGGACAACTTGTCCGTCCGCATCAAGTTGAGCCAAAATATCCGGGTGCAAATTTTCCAGCGCATATTGGTGACCCTTAATAAGTCCGACACCCAACCCGGGATCAACTTTAATAAGGTGGATCTTTTCATTTTTCTTCATCAGTTCCCGGACGACCGTTTCTGTGCCGTCAGTAGATCTGATATCATCCGCAACAATAATCTTTATTTCCCATCCGGGAAGAGCTTTTTCCTGTTCAAAAACTTTCCTGACAGTATTTACGATATTTGCTTTTTCATTGTATGTGGGCAAAACCACAGTAACCTTTTTCATTGTTTTAATAAATAAATTTGAAAGCTCCGCTTGAAAACTTTATTTTCAAGCTATGCTTATGATATTGGATGAGATACTTTTTTACAATATCGGGAAGTTAAGAAAACTTGGCCAGGTCGGCGTGGACCATGATTTTAACCAGATCTTTAAATTTGGTTTTTGGTTCCCAGTCCAACACTTTTTTGGCTTTTGAGGAATCTCCGCATAAAGGTCCTGTTTGCACCGGCGGCACAAAGTGCGGATCTGTCTCCACATAATTTTTCCAGTTCAAACCCGCCACAGAAAAAGCCTCCTCGGCAAACTCCCTCACCGTATGCACCTCACCGGTGGCAATAACAAAATCATCAGGACTATCAGTCTGCAACATCTTCCACATAATCTCCACATAATCAGGCGCATACCCCCAATCTCTTTTAGCATCAAGGTCGCCTAATTTTACTTTCCCGTTTTTAACAATCGGCCCGCCGATTTCATTAAAAGGAATCCCTTCCTTCTTATTATTTTTGATACAGGCCACAGCTGCGGTTATTTTCCTGGTCACAAAGTTTAAGCCGCGCCGGGGGCTTTCGTGGTTAAAAAGAATACCACAGGCTATAAACTGCGGAGACTTTCTGTCATTTCTGGCAATTACGGCCATCCGGTGGGCAAACTCTTTAGCCGCCGCATAAGGATTAGCCGGAGCAAAAGGGGTATTTTCGTTTTGAGGGACTTGTTTTGGGGCGCCGAACATTTCCGAAGTTGAGGCCTGATAAATTTTTGCCTCCGGAACAATTATTTTCGCCCGTTCGAATACATGCAAAGCCCCAATCCCGGTGACCATGATTGCTCCAAGCTTATCGCTGAATGAGGCAAACGGAGATGACAGCGATGCTAAGTTGTATATCTCATCCGGCTTAAAATCCAGCAGCGCCAAAGCAATGGATTCCGGCGAATGTAGGTCTCCGTAATAAATTTTTACTTCATCTTTGATTGCATTGGCGTTGCCAAAATCCAAAGCCGCATTTCTGCGGATAAACCCGGCAACCTCATATCCTTTACCCAGTAAAAGCTCACTTAAGTATGAACCGTCCTGTCCCGATATTCCTGTTATGAAGGCTTTTTTATTGTTTGCCATATTTTTAACTACTATAGCCGATTTGCCGACTCGGCGTCAATCTCTTTTTTGAACAGTGCCAAGCCTTCTTCAACCGTATGCAATATTCCCTCCCCGAATTCCCGCTCAAATTTCGTTGGATTTAACCAGGAAAACTTCAGCAACTTGGCTTTTTTCTTTTCGTTATATTCATCAAAATCCACCGGACTAATTAAAGAATAATTTAAGTTAAATTCTTCTGCAATATTTTTGGCAAACTCCAGCGGGGTAACACTATCCGTACTGCTGACATGATAAAGCCCGGTAGTCTCTGACTCGAGCATCACCTGTAGGGCATTGGCGATATCAGAAACATTCGTCGGAGTTACCCTTTGGTCTTCAATTGCTTTTATTTTCCTTCCTGCTTTAAGTTCTTCCAGAAAAAACCTGGCCACATCTTTTTTAAGTTCATAAAAAGCGCTAAACGGCATACAGATCCTGACAATAACAGCCGGACATCCGCTTTCTAAAACAAATTGCTCCCCGAATAACTTTGTTTGTCCGTACCAATTAACCGGATTTGGTTTATCCTCTTCCGAATAGGGACTATTTTCTTTTGTGCCGTCAAAAACATATTCCGTGGAAATATGAATTAATTTTTTATCAAATTCTTTACAGGAAAGAGCCACATTTTTTGCACCCATAGCGTTTATCTGGTAACACATTCCTTCTTTGTTACCTTTTTGGGCTTCAGCTTCCTCTACCTGGGTATAGGCTGCGAAATTTATAACAGTATCCGGATTAAATTCCTGAATTGTTTTTGCAATAACATCTTTATTCAATATATCTACTTCTGCTGCTAGAGGAGATTTAATTTCGTAAGAAACAAACTTGTTTATATCAAAAATGTTTTTAAAAAGATCAATAAATTTGGAGCCTACCAAACCACTTCCGCCAAAAATAAGAATTTTTTTCATTTGAATTTTTCCGGGAATAGATTCCGTAGTGTAGGATTATTTTTATCTCTTTCTGAAATAATTGGATCTTTAACTGGCCAATTGATGTTTAGGTCTGGATCATCCCAGGCAACTGCCCTGGTATCACTGCCGTCATAATAGGCATCAACCAGGTATATATAATCAGCCGGTTGATCGCCTATGACACAAAGTGAATTAGCCAGCCCGTTGGGAATAAAAAGCCCGATCCGGTTGTTGTTGTTAATAGTAAAAGTTTCCACTTTAGCAAAAGTCGGGGAGTCCGACCTTAAATCCACTATCGCTATAAAAACTTCTCCGGAAACCGGATAAATAATTTTGTTCCAAGCTTCGGCGTGTATGCCCCTGATCACACCGGGCTTGGAGTGTGAATGATTCATCTGCACCCCGTCAAACTTTATCCCGGCTACTTCTTCCAGCTCATTTTTATGAAATAATTCCCGGAAAAATCCGCGTTCGTCCGAAAATACCGGTCTTTCTAAAATTAACAGGCCGGGAATTGATGTTTGTTTAATGTAAACTTTATCCATAAGATTTCTGGGCACTACGGTCTATGTTCGGCCTACCTGCTTTAAGCGGCTTCCACCACCATTCATTTTCTTTAAACCATTGAACGGTCTTTTCTAGCCATTCTTCAAAATTGTGCTCCCTCTCCCAACCTAATTCCCTAAGGGCTGAACCATCGTTTGCATATCGAAAGTCATGTCCCAAACGATGTTCTACGAATTCGATAAATGATTCATCCATCCCTAAAATTTCTAAAATCTTTTTTGTAACCTCCAAATTAGTTCTTTCTTCTCCTTGTACTAAATAGGTTTCTCCTGGCTTACCTTTTTGCAGCACCACATCTATCGCTCTGGCATGATCTTCAACATGCAACCATTCCCTAATATTTTCTCCCTGTCCCATTAGAGGCACTTTTTTACCCTCCAGAAGATTCGTAATAAATCTTGGAATCAACTTTTCCGGGTCATGATACGGGCCATAATTGTTTGCGCAATTTGTAATCGTAATCGGTAAACCAAAGGTAGAAAAATAAGCTCTAACCAAATGATCTGAACCGGCCTTTGAGGCAGAATAAGGCGTTCTGGGTTTATAAAGGGTATCCGGATTAAACGGCGGATCATTTGGACCTAATTCTCCGTATACTTCATCTGTAGAAATATGATGGAACCTTTTCACCTTAGCATCCAGCGCTGCATCAAGCAAAACTGCTGTTCCCAGATAATTTGACTTGGCAAAAACCAAGGGATTGATTATTGATCTATCAACATGACTTTCGGCAGCGAAATGTACTACCATATCAACCCCATCCATAGCCTGATTAACTATGCTACCGTCTGTAATATCGCCTTTTATGAACCGATAATTAGCATTACCTCCCAGATCTTTTAAGCTCTCCGGATGACCGGCATAAGTCAGGGCGTCCAGATTAACAACTTGATCTTCCGGATGTTTTTCTACCCAATAGTGAATAAAATTAGAGCCTATGAATCCGGCTCCGCCGGTCACCAAAATTTTCATTTTATATCTTCACCTTTGCTCTTTTTTGCCCAGTAGTTATTGGCTTCCAGCAGGGTATCAAAAGTGCCGGCATCCCACCAATAACCCTTAAGCTCACTCCAGGTTAGCTGGCCTTTTTCAACATATTTGTTATTCACATCAGTAATCTCCAGTTCTCCCCTGCCGGAGGGTTTGATTTGATCAATAAAATTAAATACCTGATTATCGTAGACATACACCCCGGTTACCGCCATTTTGGAATCCGGGTTTTGGGGTTTTTCGGTAATTTTAATTATTTTTGAAGGATCACCGGGGTCAAAGGTGGCAATACCGAACCGCTCTGGATCTGAAACCTCTTTTAAGAAAATTAAGGCTCCCTCTTTAAAATTATTAATCGGCTCTGCGATGTCGGCATCTGAGGTATTATCCCCCAAAATTACCGTTACACTATCTCTTTCAACAAAATCCCGGGCCAGCGACAGCGCATCGGCAATACCGCCCTCGTCCTCCTGATAGGCATATTCCAAATGATTAATCCCCAGTTCTTTGCCGTTTTTTAAAATTGACAGGAAATGCCCGCAGTGAGGACCGCCCGTCACTACCATAATATCGCGGATGCCGGCTTTAACCAATGTTTCTATCGGATAGAAGATCATCGGCTTGTTGTAAACCGGTAAAAGATGTTTATTTGTGGCTTTTGTTAAGGGATAAAGCCTTGTTCCCAACCCGCCGGCTAATATTACGCCTTTCATTTTTAAAATCCTTTAAAATATCACTCCTGTAATCAATATCAAACTTAAGACAGCAGTTAAAAGATACTCCAGGAGTATTGGTAAAGTCAAACTTTTGTCGCGTTTGTGGTGAGTGATTGCCCACAACAGATATATTAATATTCCAATAATTAATATTTGTAAAATCATTACAGAATTGCTCCCGGACTTGCCGTAAATATACTGCCTGCCGCCAAAGAAAGCAGTGCCATGTGGGCAATATGGTGAGATGAAAGCCTGAACACTCCCCGCCTCTTCAG
>MFDZ01000040.1:6347-16351 GCA_001777455.1 Candidatus Daviesbacteria bacterium RIFCSPLOWO2_02_FULL_41_8 | reverse complement strand
TATCAAGCGTCAATAAAACTACAATTAAAGCAATAACCGAAAGCCCTGCCGTCTTTGAAACTAGATAAGGATTAACCAGCGTACTAACGGTATTTTGTCTGGTGCCGGAAACAGCGGCTATTAAGCTGGGTGGATTAAACAGATCCTGCTTGGGGACGGCAATTTGTTTTCCGGCCACCTCCATAGCAGGCTGTGCGGCCAGGTATTGAGTACTGCCGAATTCCTGAACCACCAAAATAGTTTTCTGTCCGTTTAATACCCCTTCCGCTACCGCAATGCCGATATCCTGATACCGGGGATTTAATAAGTTATCGCGGTGCGTCTGAGATGCCATCCAGGCTTTTATAACTTCATCGGTGGAAGAAAAATTCTTTGCCAGATTTTCTCCGGCATAGGTAAATTTATAACCCGCACCGGAAATAAAGTCCCAGGGGGTTTTCCCGCTGGGGGCAAAGTGAGCCCAGTAATTCTCCGCAAACATATTTTGGGCTTTAAGCTCCGCTGCCTGATCCAGTGCACTGTTTTCAGAAACCGGGGAAAGTCCGTTCTTTTGCCTTTCGATATTAGTAAGTTCTATCAATCGCTTTTGGTCAATATTGCCGGAAATTCCTAAAACTCCTGGTTTAGCGTATCCTATTATGGATAAACTCACCTGCAGCAGGATAAAAAGCAGGATATAAATCACCAAACCTTCCCAGGAAAGCAGGTGGGCTTTTTGGTGAGTATCTTTGTGCGGTAGAAACCAGTTATGTAGAGCCATGGTTTAAGTATAACAGAAGAGAATTTCTAATTTCTAATTACTAATTTCTAATAAACGAAGTTTGAAAGCTCATCTTTCAAACAAAGTTTTCAAGCTTCGCTTATCAAATCCCAATGTCCAAATTCTTAAATTAAAACATTTAGATATTAGTCATTATTTAGGTTAATTAGAAATTAGGTTAATAAACGAAGTTTGAAAGCTCATCTTTCAAACAAAGTTTTCAAGCTTCGCTTATTAGATCAATTATATTGTAATTTTGTTTCCACTTTTTTCCCATTAACAGGAATTCCCAGCGCAAACCCTAGGGCATTAGCTACAGACACCCCGACCCGCAGTCCGGTAAAAGATCCCGGCCCGGTTTCTACTTCAATCCCTTCAAGTTCATCCCAGCTTCCAATCCCGGATTGGATTTGACTTGACAATCCGGGATTGTAGGTTCGAAATAATTTCAAAATCAAAGGCAAAAGGGCTTGCGAGCCATACTCATTATCCGCGCTTAAACTCCCCACCACCTTCCCCTCCTTTTTCAAAGAAACTTTAATAACTTTCCGGTCTTTAGTGGTGGAACCGCCCCGAGTATCAATATATAAGCAAAGCTTGCGACTTCGTCTTAAAACCATCCCCAAATTCTACCATTTTTATCGGAATAACTGATGACGTTTTCTTATAAGGCCGCCAGATCTTTTAAGTTCAAAGGCTTGAGCTCAGGTAGCTTCCACCAATATTCCCGTAAATCAGATAAGCTAAGATTATCCGTCTCAGGGGTATAAAGAGTTTTTATGATGAGAGGATCAAATTGCAAACCTCGATAAACGCTACTAAAAACTCTTTCATCAATGAAAAATATACCTAACTGCTTGACCCGGGGAACAAGTTGGCGGATACCTTCCGGTAAACTTTCTCTAGTTTTTTGCAAAGTTTGTAAATGCACTGAAGCATTCTCAATGAGTTGTTGAAGCATTTTATCATCCCCACTCAAAATGCCTGATTGCATATACTGTTGGTACATCTTCAAGACGCTTTGTTGCGCTTCAATAACCAACCTGGACTGATGATCTTGAGTAAAGACTTGATTAACCTCAACCACAAAATCACCAATCTCATTGATTCGCTCGGCATTAAGCGGATCAACAATACCCTTGGGAGAATTGAGAAAAGATGTGATAGGTCTATGAAAACCTAGGTTACTAAAGGTTAAGCGGCTCCATTCTTCTTCTCGGTCAGAATCTATTACGCCAACGTTAGACTTTTCAGCAAAAAATATTTTTTCTAGCTGTCCTACACCATTCATGCGAATATGGTTTCTACCTCCGGAGACAGGCATAATGATCTTTGAGAGCCCAAACAATGGCTGCGTTCCATCATCAGGATGCGGCTCATCATGAGCCCAGCGGATCTTATCTAGCTCCGTTAGTTCGATCTCGGATAATGGAATATTTTTGCTCTCTTTATTTGATACAACTTCTCCCATAAGCTACCTCCTTGCTCCAGTCCCAATGGTTTTCTCTTCCACAACGATTGTCGAAATATCCGTGTTGCGATCTGCCCTCTTATTGGCCGGGTTCTGAGACCGCTCCCAAGCAAATTCCACCAAAGATTTTGCCGGATCTGATTCAGTTCTAAGAATATTTCTAATCTCCCGGGCAGTTAAATTTCTGTATAAGCCAATTGTGGCTAACAACAACTTTGTCCCGGGGAATATAGGCGCTAAATTAACATATACACTATCTAAATTAGCCTTACCTAAATACCTGTAAGGAGGCATTGATGGACTCTCATTCCAAATTTGTCTGATCCTAGAAAGAGGCTCAAGCTTCTCTGGATCTTTTGTATAATCAAGTGCCCACATTGCCCCCCTAGCCTCTTCACGATCTTCGTAAGCCAACTCGTAGGTGTCATCAATGGTCAAAGGCTGGTATATTCCTCGATCGTCAGAATATAACCTAGCCTTGCCTAACCATCCAAAGACTGCTGTCCGTAAGTAAGGTGTACTAACATATTTAACCGCTACCACACTTAGACCTCCTACCCCTTTGAGCCTCCGAGCTAGAGTATTGGAAGATTTAAATAACACTTCTCCCATCTCCTTTCGGACTTTCTCAACATCACCTGCCTTAATTCTATTTAACCCATTTCTGATAAGGTTTAATGCTTTGCGGTTAACCCCTTCAGTATCTGGTCCGAACCCATCCATAATGATTGTTAACCTTTCCTCTCCACTTAAGTAAATAAGATCCGAATTAGTATTATAAGCAGCAGGTCCCCGGGAGTATCCGGAGAACTGCAGGTCTAATCCGCTACAGATATCTGTGATTGATATAGGTTGTTCGAATTCATGTTTAACCATATAAGTTACGTATTTTATTATGGGTTTGACAAGATGTAAAATTTTTGGTAAAATATTACACTTATTACTTTTTGTAATATTTATTACAATAGATCCTTCTCCGGCAAAGCCGGATCAGGATGACGAGGAGGGGATTATGATAAAAATCACAGATACGGTTCTAGAAATCATTCAAACAGACGAAATAGCCAGCGAAGCTCTCCGGACAGGCTTGCTGAACTTAAGCGCTTATGCGGATAAAATTCACAAAAACGTTGAAAATGCCACCAAAAAACCGGTTAAAAGGGGGACTATTGTGGTGGCGCTCTCCAGGATTACCAAGCACCTGCCCAATGCGGCTGCCCTTATTCAGGACGTTTCACTCACCAACATCGGCATTAAATCATCCCTAACTATTCTCACATATAAAAAATCTATCGATACTCAAAGAAAAATCTCTGTCATGAATCCTTTTTTGCTTCCTATCAATGACCTTTTTTCCGTTACCGAAGGGCCGGAAGAGATTACCATCATTTGCTCTGACCGCTCAAAAGATATTATCCTTAAAAATATCGGGTCAAAACCAAAAGCGGAAATTAATGGACTCGTGGCTGTCAGTGTTGCTTTCAGTGAAAAACAAGCTACTACTCCCAATATAATCTATACACTACTCAGCGCTCTGGCCACAAAACGGATAAACATTTTTGAGCTGGTATCAACCTATACGGAGCTCTCTTTTATAATTGCAAAAGAAGATATGGAACCGGCAATTAAAGCAATGAATATTTATTTTAATAAATAATATGAAAACAGATAAAACACTAGTTCACTTTATATTGATGGGCGGCACTATTGATTCAAGATGGAATAAAAGGCTTGATGCAATAGAGCTTAACAAGGAATCAGCAATTCCGGATTATTTCGAGGATTATCAACTGCTTGACGACACTACGTTTACTCAAGTGTGCACGAAAGACTCACGGGAGCTGACAGCGGAGGATCGGAAAAATATGTTAAAGACAATAGAGGAAAGCCCGTCAAAAAATATCATTATTACGCACGGCCGTTTTACCATGCCAGACAGCGCCCGTTATCTTAAAGAACACCTGAAACGTAAAGATCAAACTATTGTCTTTACTGCGGCAACCACACCGCTTATCGCTTTTGATTTTTCCGATGCGCCGTTTAATTTAGGTTATGCCTTTGCCAAGACCCAACATTTACCGGCCGGTATTTACGTATCTTTGGAAGGCAGGTCATTCACCCTGGAAGAGGTAAACGAATATATCAAACAGGGAAAGCTTCACGAAGTCTTCAGCAGTGAAGAAAGATAATACGATTTTATGATTAATGAGATTTATACCGGTAATAGATTCCGCAGAGCAATCAACCAACACCTCCCTTTTGGGTGGGGAAGTTATTATGAATGGGCACATAAAAAATATCAGATCCCCGATGTTTTGGATCACCGCTTGCCACAACCCGGTGGAATCGTTCTTCATTTTCAAGGCCCAAGAAATGATATGGAAATTTTCTGCAATACACCAAAAGGAAACATACCACTTAAAGCTTTGTCTCCTGAAGGAACACGATTCTCAATTTATAACGCAACATGGTTCAAGCATTCTTTCTGTGCTCATAAAAACAGATTAATAGAGGTTCCTTCTGATTTTCTACGATGGAGTAGAAAATCAGTAACAGGTATGCTTTTACACGAAATAGGCCATCTATTTACCTATGAGGATGCAGATTGGATGTTAACAGCTTCTAATACTTTAGATTTACTGGACAATAATTCACTTCCCGAAGGTTGCGAATGGAGAAAACAAGAATTAGAAGCAGAAAAAGTATCAGGGGGTTATGAACAAAGAGCAGACGCTACAGCACTTTATATAGAAAGTAAATTAAGACGAGTGGGTTTTGATTTACTACCCGATCTTAACATTTCCGGTTTAAAATCGTTTATCAATGAAAATCCTCTACTGAGAAGCGAAGATAGTCATCATTCAGATAGTCATAAACCGGGTTTCGATTTTAGACTTAGCAGGCACGATGTCTCTTCAATAATGTCCGGTGAGCTGCCGTGGCCACGCTTAAAAGAAATAGTTGACGCGCATTTTGCAACAATCCTGCCAGGAATTACTGAAATGGTAGAGACTAATAAAGCTTCAAGGAAGCCCAGAAGACGCTTCAATCTCAAAGGCATTTTGGCAGCTTTACGAAAGTCTTAGCTTTCCCGGAATTTTACGAAAGAGGCGAACCATAAATCCACTGTCCAAGCTTCTGCCGTCCACCATTAGGGGGTGGAATTGTATAGACGCCTTTCGATTTCACTCAGGACCAGTTTGCGGATTCTTTATACATTAACACTACGGCCGTAACATTAATGTCAATTTTGGGGAAGAAAAATGAACTACTCCGCAGCAGAGCTGACGGAGTATCCTTCGGAAAGTTCTTCTGTGAACCATTCATCCCCGCAGCAAGCTGCGAGGTATTCTGGTTCAAGAATAAGGAAAACAAAGGTAAATACGGGAATATTGTTCGTTTAAATTGGTTCGCAGGCTCGTCGCAAACTTGCAGAAATACTTAGAGTAGGATGATAAGGAGGCTGACAACCTCCTCTATCGTCAAAAGTGCCTTCCTGTGTTAGTGAAGAAGGATTAGCTGGCTGATTATCGTCAGGCGACCCAGTTTCTCTCATTCCTCTTCTCCATGCTGATATTGCTCCCAACTTAATTTCAATTTTGCTCGCCATAATAAGTAATTATTTTATTGTCTTCCTAACCTCCCGTCAAGATAGGAAATACTGCTTCGAAGCTTTTTTCTTCATCTTTGACTTGGGAATCGCGCGCGTCAAACGATGAGGATTTTGACAACAGGGGGAACCGGAAACTGAACGATTAGTGAATTTCCGAGGGGGTGAGCCCCCGCTAGACAAAATCCGAAGAGTAGCGCGACTTCCCGTCAAAGAAACTTTTGGTACTTTTGGTTACAAAAGTACATAAAAAGAATTATTGTATGGATTGCCACGTCGTTCGAGGACTCACTCCTCGCAATGACGAATGAATAAGTTATAAGCGGAGCTTGAAAACTCAGTTTTCTAGCAAAGCTTTCAAACTTCGTTTATAATTCCTCTATGGAAGAAATTCAGAGTAAATTAAAAGAACTAAAAGATAGATTCGGGAAAGTTGCACTGGCGATTGACCGGGATCGGTTGCGGACTGAAATCAGAGAACTGGAAGCCCAAACTATGAAAGAGGGTTTTTGGAACAGTCCGGAAGAGTCGTCAGTCATCAGCCGTCAGCTATCAGCCAAACAAAAGACGCTAAAAGTGCTGGAAGATTTAGAATCCAGAATCAATAATGCCCTGGAAATTTCGGAAGAAGCTTCCATGCAGGAGGAATTAAAAAAAGAAATTAAGGAAATGGTGGAAATTTTAGATAAGCTGGAATTGAAATTATTTTTATCCAATCCGCACGACGAATCCGAAGCAATTGTGTCCGTTCACTCGGGAGCAGGTGGGGTGGAAGCTATGGATTGGGCTGCCATGCTGGTCCGGATGTACCAGCGGTATTTTGAGAAAACGGATTGGAAATTTGAAGTAACAGATGAAAACCCCGGGGAAGAGGCCGGTATTAAAACCGTTTCCATGATTGTTCACGCCGACTTTGCCTTCGGCTACCTAAAAGGCGAGGCAGGCACACACCGGCTAGTCCGGCAATCCCCTTTCAATGCCGATAAGCTGCGCCAAACCTCTTTTGCGCTGGTGGAAATCTTGCCGGTTATCGGCGCGGAAGAGGTAGAAATTAATGAAGGCGATATTGAATTTGAAGCTTTCAGAAGCGGCGGCGCCGGCGGGCAAAATGTCAATAAAGTTTCCACCGCCGTCAGGCTAAAACACATTCCCACAGGCATGACTGTTACCGCCCAAACCGAGCGGTCCCAACTGCAAAACCGGGAGAATGCCTTAAAACTGTTGATGGCAAAGTTGTGGGCTGCCAAGCAAGCCGAGGAGGCAGAGCTAAAAAAAGAAATGAAAGGCGGTGTCACTCAAGCTTCCTGGGGCACCCAAATCCGCTCCTATGTCCTGCATCCTTATCATATGGTAAAAGATTTACGGACTAACGTTGAAACCTCCAATACCGGCGCAGTGCTGGACGGAGACTTGAACCAGTTCATAGAAGCAGAACTCAGATTAGTAAAATAAAAATGAAAACCGCAAATAAAATACACTCAACCCATACACACGGATCACCTGAATCCTGGAATGAGGTATATGAAGATTTGGATTTATCGTATTCGGAGAAAGCCGACACTCAAGGCAAACTTTTCGAGCTTGTTAAAATAGGCTTTTTGAACGAAATCTTTCCCAAACCTCCGGCAAAAATGCTGGAGGTTGGCTGCGGCAGCGCATTTGTATCTTTGTTTTTTGCCAAACGCGGTTACGAAACCCATTGTTTAGATATAAATAAATTCATTTTAAAAATATCCGAAAAGAATTTTAAAGCGGAAGGGATAAAAGGAAAATTTATTGCCGGTAATGCCGAAAAATTACCATTTCCGGATAACCAATTTGATATTGTCACCAGTTTCGGACTACTGGAGCATTTTGAAAATCCGCAAACGGCTATCTCTGAAATGGTCAGGGTATTAAAGCCGGGCGGTTTATTTTTTGCCGATATTGTACCTGACCGTTTTTCCTGTCAGACAATTGGCAATGTTTTTAACAGTTTTGTGGTACTTATATACTGGTTATTAAAAGGCAAGCCTGCTTTAGGACTTGCCAAAGCCCTGCGGAATTTTAAACCGGCTTACTTTGAAAATTCCTTCTCCTGGCAGGAGTATAAAAAGATGATTGAAAAAACTAAGCTTAAAGAAATTCAGGTCAGAGGTAACCGGCCTTTCCCCCGGCTGACGCTACCTAAGTCGCTCGACCGTATCTACACCCTGATACTTAAATCAACTATCTTTATATGGAAAAAATTTGACCGCCGGGATAATTTAATATCCAAAACCTGGGGAGCAGGACTTTGGTTTTGGGGATATAAAAGTAAAGGGTAGACAAACTACCCGATTTATGAGTAATATATAATTATGGAAGAAAAAATCACTAAACCCCTTGTGAGTGTTGAAAATCCCATGCGTACTATTCTGGGCGTAGTTATCGCGGCACTAATTTTGGGAACTTTAACCGGCTATATACTTTCAACTAAAAATAGCGGCTCGCAAGTTGCTTCAATTCTGCCGGGAAAGGCAAAAACCGCCCAACAAGACACCCGGACTTTTAAGGATTTTGCCGAAGGTGTCATTAAGGCTAGACCAATAGCAAAAGATCCGACAGCATATGTTGAAGGAACACATTATCTGCAGCGCGAAGGCGCTGTGCCGGTGGCGCTGACTTCATCCGTAGTAGATTTGTCCCTTTACGAGGGTAAAAAAGTTAAAGTTTTAGGTGAAACCCAAAAAGCCCTTAAAGAAGGCTGGCTGATGGATGTCGGTCAAGTAGAAGAAGTTAAATGAATGATCGTTTTCAATTCTGTCACAAAAAAATTTGGCTCCGCCGCTGCCCTAGAGGATGTTTCGCTGGAAATTAAACAAGGGGAATTTGTCTTTATTGTCGGCCCTTCCGGCGCCGGCAAATCTACTTTGCTTCGCATTTTAACACGGGAAATTCTGCCGACCAGCGGCAAAGTCATGGTTGGTCATGAGGACATTACTAAAATTAAATCCGCCAGTGTACCAAATTTCCGCAGAAAAATCGGGGTAGTTTTCCAGGATTTTAAACTGTTGGACGACCGAACTGTTTTTGAGAATGTGGCTTTAACTTTAGAGGTGCAGGGTAAAACTGATTCCGAAATTTCCAAAATGGTGGAGCATACTTTAAAACTGGTGGAAATTTGGGATAAGAGAAATCTTTTTCCCAGACAACTCTCCGGTGGGGAGGCGCAAAGAACCGCCATCGCCAGGGCTATTGTCGGCAAACCGGATATAGTTTTGGCAGATGAGCCAACCGGGGATTTGGACCCGAAAACCGCCTGGGGAGTTATTCAGCTGTTAAATGAAATTAATTCCTGGGGCACCACTATTGTCATGGCCACCCACAACCAGGAAATTGTGAATACCTTAAAAAGAAGGGTTATCAAACTTAAGGCAGGCAAAAAAAGTGCTGACACCAAAGAGGGCAAATATGACTAGCAGATCTATTGAATTCACCAGAAGAAATATCCGGCGTACGCCGTTTCAGGCTTTGGCTGCTTCCATGGTAATGTTTTTAACATTTTTGGCACTTCAAACTTTTATTATCCTGGCCGCAGGCTCACAAGCGTCTCTCCGTTATTTTGAGAGCAAGCCGCAAGTCATTGCCTTTTTTAAAGACGGCACCACTGATCAGGATGTCTCAGCCATAGAAAATGCCCTGAAACAGGAAACTAGGGTAACTAACACCAAATTTATCTCCAAGGAGGAAGCCCTGCAAATTTACCGGGAGAAAAATAAAAAAGACCCGATGTTGTTGGAGCTGGTCACGGCCAATATCTTACCTGCCTCTTTGGAAATCTCCACTCAAACCCCACAGGATCTGCAGCCGATTGCGGAAATTTTAAAACGGGAACCTGTGGTGTCCGAGGTAATTGTGCCGGAAGATGTGGTGGCAACTCTTACCTCCGTCACACAAATTATCCGGGTGGTCGGCGGATCAACCGTGATATTTTTGATGCTGTTTGCCACACTGGTCATCATTATGGTAATCGGCTTTAAAATCAGGATAAAGCGGACAGAGATAGAAATCATGCGTCTTTTGGGGGCGTCTTCTTCTTTTATCAGGAATCCGTTTATTTTGGAGGGCATGTTTTACGGCATAACCGGAGCTGTTGCGGCCTGGATTTTAAGCTATAGTTTGCTTTGGTATTTTACGCCTTT
>MFDZ01000040.1:3370-6304 GCA_001777455.1 Candidatus Daviesbacteria bacterium RIFCSPLOWO2_02_FULL_41_8 | reverse complement strand
TTGTCGGGGGAGTTGGATCCTTTGCAGCTGCCAGACGGTACTTGAAAATACAATAAGAACCTTGCCTTTTTGGAAAGACCAAAAACGTGAACCCTGATGAAAAAATTATTGCGAAGCAACAAGCTTGTCTTATCACTATTTTTCTTAAGCATTAGTTTCCTGGCTTTTCTTTTTCTAAATCCTAACCCATACTCTCCAACCCCTGTTTTTGCAGATACAACCTGCGACCCATCCAGTTGTCCCAATGATGATCCAGACAAAAGAGCTATTTGTCTTGGCGAGCAAATTGATAAATGTACTGCACAGTTAAATGATACTAAAAACCAGGAGAAAACTTTAAAGTCCCAACTTAATTTAATTGACGGGCAAACAAAAGTCACAGAACTAAAGATCGAAGAAACGGTTTTAAAGATAGAAAAACTTAAAAGGGAAATTAACGACCTTGCCACCAGGATTGACAGAATTGCGACCACTTTAGATAAACTATCGGAAATTTTACTTACACGGATAGTCCAAACTTATAAATACAGTAACGCAGTCTCCACAATTGACCTGCTTTTTTCATCCCACGGATTCGCTGATTTAATAGAAAAACTCAAATATATTCAGGTAGTCCAGGCTTATGACAAGAAAAAACTGTACGAACTGCAGGCCACAAAACTCGCCTATAATGACCAAAAACAGGACAAACAAACGAGACAACAAGAGGCGGAAAAATTAAATAAGGATTTAGAAAATTATAAAACCCAACTAGCTCAGCAAAAAAAAGATAAGGATGAATTACTCCGTGTTACAAAAAATGATGAAGCCAAATATCAAGCATTGCTGGCGCAAGCCAGAGCAGAATATTTAGCTATACAGGGAATTATTGCCGGACTTGGAACAGAAAATGAGGTGGGTTCAGTCAACCAGGGTCAAAGAATTGCTACTGTTATTAATGGTCCATCATGTAATTCAGGCGGGGCACATCTGCACTTCACAGTTGTTAAAGACGGCGCAACCTTAAATCCTTTTAGTTATTTAAAAGCAATTGACAATCAAAATTGCTCCGGCTCGTCTTGTGGAAACAGTGATGCTGATTCTTTTAATCCTTCTGGAAGTTGGGACTGGCCATTAAACAGTCCCATTAAAATGAACCAGGGATATGGACGCACTTGGGCAGTACAACATACTTGGGTAGGCAAAATTTATAATTTCCATAATGGAATAGACATTGAAGGTTCATCCTTTGAAGTAAAAGCGGTGAAACAAGGAATATTGTTCAGAGGCAGTTATTCAGGGGAAGCAGGGTGCGCATTGCCTTATGTACGGGTAAAACACGGTGAAGAAGGATTGGAAACTTTATATCTCCACGTCTACTACTAAACCAGTTAGCATTTAGTAAATTAAATAGTGTCATTTTCTCACCTTTTTTCTCTTTTTCAGAATTAGTCCCTTATTTATATCTTCAGTAAATTAAAATGATTATCCAATATTTGGCAATAGCAAAAAAATGGATAAAGACAAACCATAACTATAATCCGAAATATTGTCTGTAGAAGGATTCGTTTTCTATTCTATCCACCCTAAGCAGTAAAACTTCCCCGCCTATCCCAAAATATTCCCGCAGATATGAAATCTGCTCATCACATGGATATGGTGTTAAATAAACACTTTTTTGTAGTTGAAAGAAGTTTATATACTTCAATATATATCTGAATGCGCTTACCTGATTTTTCTTAAATTTTGCAATATCGTAAATAACGATCCGCCATTTACCGTCCCACTTTTTACCATTTAAGGAGAGTTCTTCTAATCTGAACTTTAGGTATTTTGTATGTCCTTTTTGGGTAAGCTTAATTAATTCCTCACCGTCTTTTTCAACTATCTCAACTATTTTTTGATCACGTAATCTTCTTAAATTTCTTTTTAATGCATGCAGGTTAAACTTTTTCCACCGGCGCTGTGACTCCTTCCATTCGTGATTCTTCTTTGCCCGATCAATCATCCTAGCCGCATATCCCAAACCGGGCATCAAAATAGTTCCGACTAAAAGCGTACCCATTCCTAAAAGGTAGACAATTTCCCCAATGCTGGGATATTCTTCCCCGTATTTTTTATTCATGGTATTTTTTATTTATGTAATTTTATTACATCATAATTATCCATAATTTGGCAATGGCAAAAAAATGGATAAAAAAGATACTTGTTTTTAGTGGTGGCTTAGAATTATTATTTAAAGGTGAGGGGTAAATTATTAATTGCTGCTTTTCTTTTCCTCTTTTTTGGGGTAACACCTGTTTTTGCTTCTTCTGTCTTTATAAATGAATTTTTTCCTCATCCATCTTCTGGAAATAAAGAATGGGTTGAATTTTATAATAAGGACGGTGTCGACCTCTCTTCTTACTGGATAGATGATGATTTATCGTTTTCTGATGATACAGGGAGTAGCGCTAAAAAAAGTCTCTCAAGTATAAATAAAGATAATCTTCTATTTCCTTATTTTGAACTGAGTTCATTTTTAAATGATCCAGGAGATTATGTAGTTTTATTTTCAAACGACGGCAATATAGTTGATCAGTATCAATATACTTCAGATCCAGGAATAGATAAATCAATCGGCCGAATTCCAGATGGTGATAACTGGATCATTCTTTCATCCAGCTCTAAAGGCAGCAGTAATGGAGATATTCTTCCGCCTTCGCCGACTCCCACACCTACACCATCTCCAACCCCTTCTCCGACTCCGACTGCTTCGTCAACTGATACAGCTTTATCTTCATTTATCATCTCAAACGCCCCTTCCCAAATTAACTCTGATCAATCATTTAAAGTAAACATAACATTATCAATGCCTAATAATCCCAATACGGAATATTACCTAAAAGGGGAGTTTAAAAAATCAGATGGCACAAGATATCTCGGTTTAACCAAGAAAGACTCTGATTGGATAGA
>MFDZ01000040.1:0-3321 GCA_001777455.1 Candidatus Daviesbacteria bacterium RIFCSPLOWO2_02_FULL_41_8 | reverse complement strand
AAAGATTATAAAGGCTCAGGCCAATATCTTTTTAAGATTGGAAGATACACCGCAGCCGGATCCGGATTATGGAGTAACCCAGTCGCGCTGGATATTGTTGACACGACAAGCTCGCCTACTCCATCTCCTTCCGGTAATCCCACCCCCACACCTTCAACCACCAAAGTAACCACAACTACTTCCTCACCCAAACCTACTCCATCAGTAAAGATTTCCTACCAAATCGCTTCAGTTGCAGGAACAAAAACTTTTGCCGGCGCATCTGCCTCCTCCTTACCCGGAGTTGAAGTAAAAAATCAAAAACAAATCAACCCGATGGTTTGGACGGGGCTGTTTTCTGTGTTGATCGGAACCGGGTCATTGGGGTATATTTACCTTAAGAAAAATGGCAAAATACCATTCTAGTTCAGAAGCCGAAACAAAACTAATCGCCGGAAATCTTGCGAAAACTACCAAAGGTCGTATTTTTGCTCTCACCGGAGAACTTGGCGCTGGTAAAACTATTTTTGCTCAGGGTTTTGCCAAAGGACTGGGCATTACAGAAAAAATTATCTCCCCTACTTTTGTGTTAATCCGCCAACACAAAATCCCAGATACCGGCAAAACTTTTTACCATCTGGATTTATACAGATTGGACGATACCACAAATTTTAAAGAATTGGGTTTAGAAGAAATCTGGTCAGATCCGAATAATATTGTCTTAATTGAATGGGCAGAAAAAATAAAGAAATTGCCTAAAGGAACAGTTAAAATTTCAATACAAAAAGAGGGGACTAATGGAAGAAATATCATAATTCATAATTCATAATTCTCTTTTAATCTCGACCTCAATTGACCCGATCATTTGTTTATCAATGGTTTCCCAGTTATATTTAATAAAATCCCCTTCCCAGCCGCTTTTCCAATTATGTCCTCTGTTTGGCTCTTTGATCAAAAACACCAAACCGGAGAAATTATCTTTTCTGCCTTGAAATTTATTCTGGCTTGGGATATAAGTTGGCTTATTTGGCGCATACGCATATTCACCCGGAATATAACCATACTTTTTTTGACCATGCCACCAAAATAAATATTGATAGGGGTAGTCATAAATTGACGGCATAAACACATAAGCTTTGAAGTTTTGACCGGCTGCATACTGATAAACGTAATCTATGACGGCAATTTCATTTTTAAAAAGAGAAGCATCTAAACTAGGTTTGTTGAAATCGTTTATGAAAAAATTGTAGATATTTAATAATCCGAATACAATAATTGAAACTGAAAGAGTAAGCGCAATAATTTTACTGAAAATGACTCCTTCCATTAATTTTTTCAACAAATAAGCTATTAATATTAACGATACCGCCATTTCTCCGCCAAGATGCCAGGGATTAACCGTCACCGGCAAAATTAGATAACCCAAAAATGGAATAGCAATAAAAATTAAACAAACCGTGGCTGTCTGATCTTTTTTTGATTCTTTAATAAAGCTGTAAACCAAAAGGGCGGCAAGCAGAAGAATTATATTGGTAAATATTCTGTGATTCATTAATGTTGGTAGAAATGTATTATAGAAACTTGTTGAGATTGTCTGGAAACGGGCTGTGATATTTAACTCACCTCCGGGATTTTGTGACAGATATTGAAAAACAGCTTTACTCATAATAAATTGGTGCTTTAAATCAAAAAGTACTTGCGGAAGCAGAGTTAAAACAAAAGCGACTAGACCCACCCAAAACCATTTTTGTTTTAGTAGTTTGATATTTTTAGTAAATGCGACAGAGACAAATACAATAAGCGGAGTGAATACTCCAAAATTCATCTCAAAATTAAAAAATAACCCTGCCAAAACCCAAGTTAAAACTATATCGATTGCTTTTCCCTCTTTTAAATACTTCACCAGAAAGTAAACCAATACCGGCGAAAGCAAAGTAACAGGATTAGGATTAAAAGCATAGGCATTAGTCAACAATATATAATTTGAGGCCACCCAAACGGCGCCAATCGGCAAAACCAGCCAGCTGCCCCATCTGCTGACTAACTTTAAAAGAAAAAATCCGCCTATTGCCCAAAGCACAATTTCCATTAAAATAGAGGCATAAGGATCACCGCCGGACAGCATAAAAGGGATTGCCAGCAAATAATACCAGGCAGGCCCGTTGTAAAATCCGTCAATTGCCGATGTTGGCCCGGTTAATCTTAACTTATGCAGGACTACCATTTCCCGGACATCCACCATATCACGGGCATTATCCATATTAAAAAGAAAATTCCCGTTGGCTGTCACGGCCAGTCTATAAAAAACACCAACTAGTAAAATTATTAAGATAATAACCGTCAATCTTTTACTCATTTATTGGAATCCGTACCTGCAGCTTGATGGCACCATAATTTATCTCCCGCATCAGCTTAGTTTTACTGTTTTCCGTATCTAGGTCCTGGGTATAATATTGCGTCGGTATGCCGTCCGCCGGTTCCATAATCAGAAAAGTTTTATTTAAAGGCTTATCAATTTTTTCTAAGGAATTTTCTCCCAGCAAGCCGATCTGGTTGTGTCCGTAAAAATCCGGAACATAACCGTATTTATTTTTTCCATACCAGGAATATAAATAGGCCCAGGTAGTATTAGTCCAAAGAGGCAGGGTTATGGTATTTATAGAAAAGGCACTGCCGGAGGCTTCTTTGTATGTTTGGTCAATTAACCGCAGTTCGTTTTTTAAATTCATCTCATTCGGGATCACCAAAACTATTTGACCGCCGGGATTATATTTAAAAATAGCGGAAATGTTGGAAAGTAGGCTTAAAAAAATAATAATTAGGACCAGAATCTTATTCATTTTCCCGACTTGTCTGAATAAGACTACCGTTCCTAAAATAGCCGGAACTGCCAAGCCGACATTTGCATAAGTATTGGTGTGGCCGCCAAAAATATATACCGGCAAATTAGAAAAAAGATAAAACATCAGAAGGCGCTCCTTCCTTATTGCGTATAAAACACAAACTGCTAAAATTCCTCCCAGTAAGATATTTGTAGGAAAAAAATTTAAAGTAAAAATTTCCGTAAACCTGTTAATGAAATTTAAAAGGGCATCTGTAAATTGCGGCCTGAAATCAATTTGTCCGGCAGTTGAAATATTTAAAAAACCTGAAAAAGAATCACCGGCTGTTTTAAATTTAACTGCCGCTATAAAAAAATTAATTAATCCTAAACCGCCGATTAAACAAGCTTTGCCAATTGTTTTCTGATTTGTTTTAGTTTTAAAGAAAATTCCGAATACTGGTATCAGTAAAAAAAGATAAATTAAGAAGAACTGAAATTGTGTTGAAAGCGCCGCCGAA
>MFDZ01000039.1:8476-14481 GCA_001777455.1 Candidatus Daviesbacteria bacterium RIFCSPLOWO2_02_FULL_41_8 | reverse complement strand
AGTTTGACGGATACAATTATGATTGCCTCATACAATTTAAAGACAAACCAGGTCTATCTGTTTTCCATCCCTCGGGATTTATGGTTGCCTGCCTTGAAAAGTAAAGCAAATGCGGCCTACCAAATTGGTTTCCCGGAGAAAAATGGTTTGGGACTAGCCAAAACGGTTTTTGGCAATGTATTGGGGATACCGGTTCATTACGGCTTACGGGTGGATTTCAGGGGGTTTGTTAAAGCAATTGATGTAATTGACGGGATAGAGGTAGTAGTGGAAAAACCTTTTGATGATTATTTATATCCGATTCAAGGCAGTGAAAGCGATTCTTGCGGAAATACGGAAAAAGAAATGGAATTTAATGAAGAAGAAGCAAGGAAGTTAAATATCGAACCGGGTAAAAGAGTAATTTTAATCACTAAAGAGAATCAAATTGCCACTGATTCGGCGGAGGAGAAAAAAGGGATGAAATATTTTAGCTGCAGATATGAACATATTAGTTTTGAAAAAGGTAGCACAAAGATGAGCGGGGCGGTGGCTTTGGCATATGTACGTTCAAGGCATGGTACAAACGGTGAAGGATCGGATTTTGCCAGGTCAAAAAGACAGCAAAAAATAATTGAAGCAGTCAGGAATAAGTTATTATCTTTGGAAACACTAACAAATCCGCAAAAAATTTCCGATTTACTGGAAACACTGGGTAAAAGCGTAGATACGGATATTTCCATCAAAGAGGCTATAGATTTCTACAAACTGTCAAAAAAAATATCCTCAACAGCTAATTTTATTTTAGATGATTCCGCAAAATCCGGTTTACCGGACGGTCGGAAATCGCTCCTGGTGCACCCTCCGGCTTCAGACTACGGAGGAGCGTATGTATTAGTATCGCAGGATGATGACTTTTCTTTAGTGCAGGAGTATGTTAGAAAGATACTCGGAGGTGAAATAACAGAATATGATGCCACTGCTTCTGCACGGACCCGCAATTAAAGCTTCGAGAATAAAGCTGAAAGAATTAAGGGATAAATTTCATCCGGATAATGTCGTGGTATTTGAAGGGGACGGAGATATCAGAACAATCCTTGCAAATTTACAGTCAGGATTTCTTCTTGAGGGCGAAAGGTTAGTAATAGTAGAGAACCCGCCAGACAACTTACAATCCTTAATTCTTGATTCTTATAGCTTAATGCTAATTTTGTGGTTTGATCATGAAATAGATCCTAAAAAGTGGCCCGGTTTTGAAATATTTTTTTTCCCTGAAGCAAGAGAGGTATCCGTTTTCCCGCTTCTAGATTATCTGGCTGCCAAAGACCGAAAAGCCTTTTTGGAAATAGAGAAACTTAAGCTAGCCGGTTTCGATATTCACTACTTTTTGACGATGATTTTTTACCTACTTAGAAATTTAGTAACTACCCCTAAAACCGCCCCGGATTTTGTGAAGAGGAAACTTGCCCGGCAAAGAACGGAATTTGACAAGAAAAAGATAGTAAGTCTTTATAAAGATCTTTTGGGAATTGATTTTAAAATTAAATCCGGCTTGCTGGAAAAACCCCAGGCAGAATTCCTGCTGGTTAATAAGTTTCTAAATTGATTTATTTAAGCCACTTTACATATAATACCCAGGTTTAATTTGATATGAGTCAAGAAGCGAAAAAACATCTTGGTTTAGATATAGGGGCGTCAACTGTTAAAGTGGCACTGGTAGATAATACCGGTCGAGCGCTTTATTTAGATAAGGCAGATATTTCCATTGGTGGCCCTGGGAAAGCTGTAATAAAACTTCTTGATCAGCTTCAACTAGCGGCGCCTGATTTTCAAAATATTGCTACAGCAGGAATCACAGGTAGAGGTCAGGATCTTTATAAAGAGCAAGAGGGGGTGGCAGAAGTTTACTTCTCCTTATGCGGCTGTCAATGGTTTAAAGTCTGATCATCCGGATGTCAGAACAATTATTGCAATTGGCGGGCAAGGATCTTTGGTAATCAGTGTTGAGGGAAACAAATGGGAGGCGACTTCTTCTCCTCTTTGTGCTGCCGGCACAGGCCAGTTTTTAGAACAGCAAGCTAGTCGTCTGCGAACTCCGATTGAGCAGTTCGGAGATGTAGCTTTAGAGTGGGCAAGTCCTCCGCCCCAAGTTGCCAGTCGGTGTAGTGTATTTGCTAAATCGGATTTGGTCAGTTTACAACAAACAGGCCTTCCTTTATCGGCGTTATTCTCCGGGCTTGCAGATAGTGTGGCGCGTATGACACAGGCACAGTGGCGGGGTGATTTTATTCCGCCAATTTATTTCATTGGCGGTGTGGCAGCTAATAAAGGAGTAGAGAGGGCGCTTTCTCGTGTTTTAAGGACAAAAGAAATTATCGTTCCGTTAAATTATGAGCACCAAGAAGCAATTGGTGCTGCCAGATTATCCACTCGTTTGACTGGAAGGCCAACGAATTTATATCCTCAAAAAACCGGGGAATCTCGAATTTATTGCATCCCTAATCAACTTAAGCCTGAAAGTTCATCAAGTGAGTGGAGACCAAGAGAGTTAGAACCGGGCATAACGGAGGTATATCTTGGGGTAGATGTAGGATCTACCAGTACCAAGGCAGTTATTATTAATCGTTCCGGAGAAGTGCTTTTCAAGATATATGTTAGGACAGCCGGACAACCACTGGAAGCAGTTAAACAAGTAATGACGGGTTTAGCAGAAGCTGTAGGAGATAAAGTTAAAGTCAAAGCAGCGGGAGTTACCGGATCAGGCCGTATGTTAGTAGGACATCTTGTAGGCGTAGATTTAATTAAAAATGAAATTACTGCTCAATCAGAAGCCGCGAGACATATCGATCCTGAAGCTACAACCATTTTTGAACTGGGAGGACAAGATTCAAAATTTGTTCAATTGGAAAACGGAATAATGGTAGACGAGCAGATGAATAAAGCATGTGCTGCCGGAACAGGTAGCGCCATTGAGGAGACGGCGGCATTACTAGGGGTTTCAACTAACGAATGTGCCGGTTTGGCATTTGCTGCAAAAGAGCAACTTCATTTAGGGGAAAAATGTGCGTCTTTTATGGGTCAGGCTGTTATTGAAGCTCAACAGGCAGGAGTGCCGATTGAGAATATTATTGCCAGTTTGCCTACCACCCTGGCGCAAAATTATTTGGCTAAAGTGGTCGGTCTCCGTCCTATCGGTGAACGGATAATTTTAACCGGAGCAGTTTTCTGTAACGCAGCAGTAGTATCTGCTTTTAGGATAGCACTTCCGGATAGACAATTTGTTATTCCGGAACATAAAGAAGTAACCGGAGCAATCGGAGTAGCGCTTTTGGCGAAGAAGCGTCACCCCGAAGGAGCGGAATCAAGCTTTTTAGGTTTTTCAGAAGTAGCGGAATTAAAGCCTAACCTGAGACATTTTAATTGCCATCGTTGTGAAAACACTTGTGCTATAACTATGTTGGTCGGTGCAGATGGTAACAGGTACTTTCAGGGTTCCCGTTGTGACCGTTATGATGTTAAGGTGGAATCCGGGGAAAAGTCCGAAAAACGAGAGACCCCTTTTACCGAAAGGGAAAAACTACTTTTTGAAAATTACGATCCTGAAAAAGGCACTGGACCGGTAGTGGGCATCCCCCGGGCGTTAATGGCTTATGATTTAGCACCTATGCTCACCGGCTTTTTGAACTCTTTGGGCGTGAGGGTTCGGTATACCACACAAACTACCAACAAGATCAAAGAAGAAGCGTCCAGGCATGCGTATACAAGCAGTTGTCTTCCCGTTAAATTGCTTCATGGTCATGTAGCAGAGTTACTAAAGGATAAAGTTGACTATGTTTTAATCCCCAATGCTATCCGGCTAGGAGAAAAAACCAGCGAGGCGGATCAGCGTTTTGCTTGCCCATGGGTACAGGCAGCTCCTTATATTGTAAATGAGAAATTTGAATTGGGAGAGAAATTATTGGATCCGGTAATTGATTTCTCCCGGGGGGAGAAAGCAGTGGTTAAAAGCTTTATTGGTATTGCAAGGCGTTTAGGTTTTAGCAAGAAAAAGGGAAAAGAAGCCATTAAAGCAGGATTTACTGCACAGAAAGAATATGAAGCTAAATCGCAGGAAGAAGGCAAAAGGATATTAGATGAATTGGCTGGCAAGAAAGATGCTATTGGTGTAGTACTGCTTTCGCGTCCCTATAATTCCCAAGACAGCGGAGCGAATTTAAATATTACAGGAGAGCTTAGTAGGCTTGGAGTTATACCTATCCCTTTAGACTTTTTGCCTTTAGATAGTGTTGATATTTCCGGTGTTACCGACCGCGCTTATTGGAACTCCGAACGCAAACACTTAGCAGGTGCTTTATATATTACCCAACATCCCGAACTTTTTGCTCTGGTCTTATCAAATTTCGGGTGTGGTCCAAATTCATTTATTCTAAAAAAGGTAAAGGATATTATGGGTAGCAAGCCGATGACTGAAATAGAAGTGGATGAGCATGTTGGGGAAGCTAATATTATCACCCGGCTTGAAGCGTTTACGGATGAGCTGAAAGAATACCGAGAAGCAAATTTCTCTTCGGATTTGGATCCGGCCAGGTACCGCCGGCGGGTGTCAGTCGGTACCGGGGCGAAGAAGGTTCTTTTTATTCCCCGCATGACGGATCATGCTGATGTTTTGGCTAGGGCAATGCGGGCTTTTGGAGTGAATGCGCAAGTACTGCCTGAATCAAATGAAGAAAGTGTGTTTTTAAGCCAAAGGGTGACAAGCGGACAAGAATGCCTGCCTTTTAGGGATACTTTAGGAGGAATTTTATTGGCGGCACAGGAAGGACGTATTCCTGCTGAAGGTGCCCAGATGTTGATGGCAAGTTCGTTTGGTCCCTGTAGAATAGGCAACTATCCTCAGGAAATACAAAAAATTCTTGACAGAGAAGGTATCCCGGTTGACGTTTTAACTACTGCTTCTGATAACTCATATGCAGATTTGGGTTTAAATCAAGAATTTGAGATTTTGGCTTGGAAGGGAATAGTCGCCACTGATTTATTGCAAAAAATGCTTTGGTCAACCAGGCCGTATGAAAAAGAGACTGGTAAGACAAAAGAGGCTTATCAATATTATCTTAAGCAAATAACTGAATATACAGAAGGAAAGAGAAGTCTTAAGTCGATTCTTCAGGAGGCGGCACAGGTTTTTTCTGATCTTCGTGATCCTTCTTTACCGAGCCGTCCTTTAGTAGGTATCAATGGTGAAATATATGTCAGGGCTAACAGTTTTTGTAACCAGCATTTAGTGGAAGCTTGTGAAGCAGCCGGACTTGAAGTTGAGGTTGCCTCGATGGCAGAATGGATTAGATATATTCACCTCAGAAGAGTTGAAGATGCCTGGCAGGAGAAAGATTTTGCTAAACTTGGTAAGAGCTTGGCCCGAAAATGGGTTACAGAATTCTTAAAGTGGCGGATGTCATCTTGGGCGAAGAAGGCTGTTCATGAAAAAGAACATAGCCCCTGGCAACTGGTCGGGGCTGCCGCACCTTATATCCCTGGTCGCAACGGCAACGAATCCATCCTTTCAATCGGTAGTGGAGTTTTACAAATGAAGGACCGGCGCTTTGCCGGTGTAATTTCCACTGGGCCTCATTTGTGTATGCCGGGGGGCATTGTAGCATCTTTTGCCGAATCACTACCAAAGCGGGTGCCTTGGATCAGTCTAACTTATGATGGTTTTTCAGATACGGTAAATAAAGACCAAATTGCTACTTTTGCAGAACAAATCCGTTCGCAAAGAAATTAAATTAATAGGCTTTATTGGACACCTAGTTCTTTGAGCTTTTGGGACATCAGATCCCGGTCTTTTTGATCAACTATTCCGTCTTGATTGAGATCAGTTTTTCTGTTTTGGGGATTTTTACTCGCCTCGTTTCCCGGACTAAGCGGGCCCAGGTTTTCCAAAACCGTGGTATTATCAGCCGTATTTATTTTTCCGTCACCATTTAAGTCATATTTATCCAAATCATCGGCAATAACATTAGTCAAAT
>MFDZ01000039.1:7567-8450 GCA_001777455.1 Candidatus Daviesbacteria bacterium RIFCSPLOWO2_02_FULL_41_8 | reverse complement strand
GGGGGATTAAGAAGTTGCCGCCTGTTTTAATTTCTGAAGATTGGATTACGGCATCAGGCAAAGACAAATAGACAACACCGTTTTTCAAAGGAGAGTCGTTGTCTTGCACAGAACCGATGACTGGTGTGAATCCTGTCTGGTTTGTGAGGGGTGTGGAGGTTTCAAATTTTGCTACCTCTGAAGATATCTTGCCGGAGATAATCTTAAATTGATAACTTGTTTTGGGCAAAAGATTTTTAAGAGTGACATAATGGCTAAAATGCGGTTTTAGTCCTGCACCGTCTGGTGCGGGGCTATTATCTTTGTCATCTAAGACTGAATGTTCTCCGGGATTTCCTTGACCAAAGGTTATGAAGGATGTAGTCGCAGAGTTTGTTTGCCAGGAAATAACTGCCGCATCATCCGTAATATTTGTGACAGTGATATTTTTTGGGGTTGAATCTGGTACTGCCCGGGAAATAAAAGATTGTTCACGCAGAACCAAATAAACTCCACTTGTGATTCCCAGAAAAATTAAACCAAGTCCCAAAAGAGTCGGTATTTTAAATTTGTTTATGAATTTTGTCATGGCGAAGACTCAAGGCTTCTGGTATTAAAATCCGGACTAATTGGTTCAATTAATTCCTTGACTTTCTCAGGTATCTCTACCTTGGAGTAATTATGTTTGATATCAAATACAACCCAGGCGACTATTGTAATAAAAGTTGCTATTGCTGCGATGAGCCATTCTTTTCTATTCATTTGAAATAATCAAGTTATTCAAAATAGTAAGCTTTCCCGGATATGGACATAATCAACGCTTGACCATCGTTTATTTTGGATATAGAAACACCCTCAATGGAGATTAACCTACTACTATTTTTAAGATCTTGCAAGATAGCAA
>MFDZ01000039.1:6280-7557 GCA_001777455.1 Candidatus Daviesbacteria bacterium RIFCSPLOWO2_02_FULL_41_8 | reverse complement strand
GTATTCACCTTCAGTATTAAAAGTAAATGCAAGTTCAACAAGTGATCCCATTTGATTTTCCGCCTTGGTATCTACAACCAGTGGTTGAATTTGTAATGCTGATACCGATGATTCGTGTATATCGGCAGTCTGTTCCAGTGTTTGGACTAGTGATTTCAAACTGACTGTATCGGTGATTGCCGCAGAGATTTTTTCTTTAATGTTTGGATTTAAATTATCATAATTTTTTTTGCCCTGAGATAAGTTATCAGCTTTTTGGGTAATTGCTTGTAAAACTATTTCCTGATCAGCCAATTTTTTTTGCAGTATCAGGATTGTTTCTACTGTTGGTTTGATTGCGAAGAAGATAAGTACAGACATGGTTAAAAGAGTAAATATTGTCGGCCCATAATTTCTAATAATGGGGAGTTTAGTGATCGGTTTAATGTATGTATAATACCTGGAAAAAATAGTTGATTTACTTTTCACGAACTTTTCTCCTGATAATTTATTCTTGAACCAGAATACCTCCCGCCTCGGCGGGGGAATGAATGGTTCACAGAAGAACTTTCCGAAGGATACTCCGTCAGCTCTGCTGCGGAGTAGTTCATTAACTTAACTGAAGCACTTACTGTGAAATTAATGGATTCTTCTTCTGATTCAACACTTGTCAGGTTTACGTTACTGAATATCTTTTCTTCTTTGAGTCCGGTAATTATATCGGTTAAATCACGGCTAAACTTGGTTTGTCCGGCAATACTAAGTGTGGCAGCGTCCACATCTTTTTTAATACTGATACTGGTGATCGTGACACTAACAGGAGTTTGGTCAGCAATTTTCTTTAATGTTGCCGGCCAGTCTAGTGAATTTGTTTTGATATTGTCTATGGTTGATAGTTTAAGTTGAGTTTCCCTTATTAAAATCTCATAAGGCTTGAGACTTTCGACATAAGGAATTTGTTCTTCAATAGCCTCTTTTTTTGTGACTAAATCTGCGTCCATTTTAAATCTGGTACCAAAGGCAATTAGAACCAGTGCATTAACCACAACAAAAAGATAGCGGCCGGAAGAAAGCAGCCAACGAAGCAATTTAACTGTGATTTTTTCCGGATTACTTTGGGGTTTAAGCAGATCCAGATGAATGGTCAGTTTGGGCTTAGTCTTGGGCATACCTTTATTATACTAGGTGGTAGGGGCTAGGTGGTAGGGGCTAGTTATTTTTTCGAAAGTTTTTTCAAAATTGGTTTGCTGGTTGAAAGTGAACCAACTCCCTTTGATAGCCTGGATTTTAATCTTGCT
>MFDZ01000039.1:0-6272 GCA_001777455.1 Candidatus Daviesbacteria bacterium RIFCSPLOWO2_02_FULL_41_8 | reverse complement strand
TTTGACTAAGGACTTTAAAGTTGTTTCCCGCTTTTTATTGCGAGCTGTTCTAAGTTTATCTTTACGTACCTTTTTTATAGCGGATTTAATGATTGGCATGGGAGGAATGGTAACATAGCTTCTTTCTTTGCGCAAGCCGGAATGCTAAAATTCTTTTAAATGGTCAAAAATTTATTCTCCCTTCTTTATTCAAGACAAACTTCGATTCTTTCTGCGGCATCCGTAATCATGGCTACTATGATGTTATCCAAGATTTTAGGTTTGGTACGTGACCGCTTACTGGCCGGTGTTTTCACACCGGAAATGATAGATATTTTCTGGGCTGCATTTAGATTACCCGATTTAATCTTTCAGATTGTTATTTTGGGTGCTTTGTCGGTTGCTTTCATCCCTGTTTTTACAGAACATCTGGAAGAAAAAGGAAAAGACGGCGCTTTCGAGATGGCAAGGGCGGTTCTGGGGGTATTCCTTGCTATATTTATCTTGATTACAATTGTAATCTACATTTTTGCCGGGCCTATTATTGCCCTGTTTATAGCTCCCGGTTTCACACCGGATAGACAGTTGCAGGTTGTTGAACTTACCCGTGTGATTTTGTTTGGCCAGGTTATTTTAGTGGTGGGATCTTTTTTTATCGGCATTGCGCAATCTTTTCAGAGATTTATTATTCCGGCTATGTCCCCGGTGTTTTATAACTTGGGGATAATTTTGGGCATTGTTTTTTTGTCTAAATATTTTGGCGTTGCGGGCGCAGCTTATGGCGTAGTGATTGGCGCATTTTTGCATGCAGCGATACAAATACCCTTAGTTTGGTCTTTGGGGTTTAGATTTAAATTCACTCTAAATTTTTTTCACTCCGGGGTTAAAGAAATCATGAAATTAATGAGCGTCAGGACGATTGGGTTGGCAGCAGAACAGATTAACGAAACAGTTGGTATGGCACTGGCCACCTTAGTATCTATCGGGTCTGTGACTTATTTAACTTTTGCCCAGCACCTGCAAGTTGTGCCAATAGGACTTTTTGGGGCAACACTGGCTCAAGCCGCGTTGCCGGTATTATCATCTGAAAAAGCGCATGGGAAAATTGAAGAATTTAAAGTCACAATTCTGACGACCATGCACCAGATCTTATTTCTAACACTGCCTGCAGCGGCGATCCTGATCGTTATTAGAATACCTGTTGTCCGGTTGGTTTTTGGTGCTTCGCGGTTTGACTGGGAAGCAACTGTTCTAACCGGAGCTACATTGGCTTTTTTGGCCATTGGACTAGCTGCTCAGTCGGTTTCCCTGCTTTTGGTGAGAGGTTTTTATGCTCAAAAAGATACCAAAACACCGGTAATAGTATCACTGATCGTAGTGGCACTAAATATTGTTTTAAGCGTGTACATGGTGTTAATTTTAAGACTTGATGTTTGGAGTGTCGGACTGGCTAATTCAATTTCTGCGATAGTCTCAGCGGTACTACTTTTTTGGACACTGCATTTTAAAATCGGAAAATTTGATTTGAAAACAGTACTTTACCCTTTACTAAAAATGCTAATGGCAACGATAGTGATGGGCGTTGCTTTGTATGTGCCAATCAAACTTTTGGATCAGGTCATTTTTGATACCACCAGGACTGTCAATTTACTGGCTTTAACCGGTCTTTCCTCGGTGTTTGCCTTGTCAGTATATGGATTTTTAGTTTGGTTTTTGAAAGTGCGGGAATTGGCTACTTATATTGAACTTTTCAAAAGATTAGGCAAATTTCAAAGCAAGTTGAAATCCAAAGAAATTTTGCAGGATACCGTTTGAGGTTGCTTCAAATTTAAATCTCGCATAGAATACACTGGTGAACATTAGAAACTTTTCGATAATTGCCCACATAGATCACGGAAAATCGACTCTTTCAGACAGATTGATGGAGATAACGGGAACCGTAGCAAAGGACAAAATGCAGCCGCAATTACTGGATTCACTGGCTTTGGAGCGCGAACGTGGTATTACAATCAAGTTGGCTCCCGTGCGATTAGCATACACTTTGAACTTTGAACTTTTCACTTTAAACTTGATTGATACACCTGGTCACGTTGATTTTTCCTATGAAGTTTCCCGGGCGCTGGCAGCAGTGGAAGGGGCAATATTGTTGGTAGATGCAACTTCCGGAATCCAAGCCCAAACTTTGGCGCATGGACTCTCGGCCATGGAGCAAAACCTGATCTTAATCCCGGTAATAAACAAAATTGACTTGCCGAATGCCGACGTACCCGGCACAAAAAAACAACTGAGTGATACTTTTGGATTTTCAGAAGAAGAAATTTTATTAGTTTCGGGGAAAACCGGAGAAGGTGTAGATAAACTGTTGGAAGCAATAGTTGAGCGTATCCCTGCTCCAAAATCCGCAGGTGTCAATATAATTCCACCCCAAGGGTGGACAGGTAAATTTCGGGCGTTGATATTTGATTCTTTTTATGATCCTTTTAAGGGAGTGGTGGCTGAGGTGAGGATAATTGAAGGCCAGACTTCACCAATCAATGCCCTTATCTATTTTTTACAGACTCAAGCGGAAGGTCATATTCTGGAAACCGGTTTCTTTGCTCCCCAGCTTACTCTGAACAATTGCTTGACGGCAGGAGAAATAGGCTACATTGCGACTGGAATTAAGGAATCTGATTTAGTGAGAGTGGGAGACACCATAAGCTCGACACAAGATGCAAAACCTTTGCCAGGATATAAGGAAGTTAAGCCAATGGTATTCGTGGGGCTTTTCCCGATAGATGCTGATGAGTATTTTGAACTGAAAGAGGCGCTCTCAAAATTCCGTTTGACTGATCCGGCTTTTTCCTATATTCCCGAACATTCCCAAGCTTTGGGAGCGGGGTTCCGCTGCGGGTTCTTGGGACTTCTTCATGCGGAAGTAGTTCAGGAGAGACTGTCGGGAGAATTTAATGTGGATCTTTTGGCAACTGCTCCCTCAGTTGAGTATTTGTTAAATGAAAAACCAATAATTTCCCCCAGTGATTTACCTCAGGGAGATAATATTAAAGGATTAAAAGAGCCTTGGATATCCCTGCGGATTTTTGTGCCACAAACCTATATCGGCCCGGTGATGGAGTTGGTACAGGATAAAAGAGGAAAATTTTTGAATATGGAGCACTTCGGAGTGGCGGTGGAGTTAACTTATGAAATGCCCCTTTCGGAAATGGTCAGTAATTTTTATGACAGATTAAAATCTGTTTCCTCCGGTTTTGCTTCGCTCGACTGGGAGCTGATTGATTTCCGGGAAGTGGAAGCGGTTCGGGTGGATATCCTGGTTGGGGGAGAAAAAGTGGATGCGCTCTCCACAATAGTTTACCGGCCGAAGGCAGAAGGCTTCGGCAGGAGAATGGTAGCAAAATTAAAGGAAGTCTTGCCCCGGCAAAATTTTGTAATTGCTATCCAAGCTGCTATCGGCGGAACCATCATTGCCCGGGAAACCATCAGCCCGTTTAGGAAAGATGTGACAGCCAAGTTGTACGGCGGAGACAGGACCAGAAAAGATAAACTTTTAGAAAAACAGAAAAAGGGTAAAAAGAAGATGAAAATGGTCGGCCGGGTGGAGATTCCCCAGGAAGCATTTTTAAGTATCTTAAAATCATGAAGAATTTAGTACGCGAAGGTTATAACAAGGCTGCTGAGAGCTATTCTTCTAGTAGAGATCAATTTTCTAATACAAAATATTTGGAAAAATTAGCGAATCTTTTACAACCAGGGGCTACTGTTTTGGATCTTGGTTGTGGATCCGGAGTTCCCATCGATAAGTTCTTGATAGATAAAGGTTTTGAGGTTATTGGGATAGATATTTCAGAAATACAAATTGAATTGGCAAAACAAAATATACCTAATACTGAGTTTTTTGTAAAAGACATGTCGGAACTCAAAAATGGCGAATTTAGTGTTGATGCAGCAGTTTCTTTTTATGCTATTTTCCATACACCTAGAGAAGAACATCAGGAGTTATTTAAAAAGATAAACTCTTTTTTACCTGAAGGTGGTTTAATTCTGGTCACTATGGGATCTGGTGAATGGGAGGGCGAGGAAGATGATTTTCATGGAGCCAAAATGTGGTGGAGTCATTACGGTGCAGAGAAAAATAAAGAAATTATTGAGAAGGCTGGTTTTGAGATTATTCTGAATGAAATCGACACTTCTGGAGGAGAAAGGCATTTATTTATTCTAGCTAGAAAAACCTCTTAACTTTTGTATAATACTTTCATGAAAATTATTAAGCCGGCGAAATTAAATATTGGAGATACTATTGGAATTGTGGCCTCATCTTTGCCGGTGCTACCTTCACACCTGGACCAATTTGAAAGAGGAAAGAAATTAATTGAGGAGATGGGTTTTAAGCTTAAAGAAGGGAAGACGATCGGGCAAAAGAGATGGTGGATGGCAGGATTTGCTGAAGAGGTGGCAGCAGACTTAAATGCCATGTTTGCAGATCCGGAAGTTAAGGCCATTATTGCCCATACCGGCGGCTATTCAGCAATTTCTGTAATTGAGCATTTAGACTATGAATTAATTGCCAAAAATCCCAAACCCTTCATAGGCATGTCTGACATGACTATTTATCACCTGGCAATACTGGCCAAAACCGCTATGGTGGGATTCCATATGGATGATTTAAGCTACGGATTTGGCAGAGACATAAAAGAGGGGATGGAAAATTGGCCCAAACTAAACCAGGAGCTTTTCTTAAAGTTTTTAACCAAGAGCAAGGCTCCGGGAATTATTAAACCGATAGCTGAATGGGAGGAGTGGAAAAAGGGGAGAGCGGAAGGACGCCTAATGGGCGGGATTCTGGAGAGAATTTCCACCTTAGCCGGTACAAAATATTTTCCTACGGAAGATTTATGGAATGGCAGTATTCTTTTCTGGGAAGAAATCGGTAGAGATTTATCCGAGATGTATCAATATCTTCACCAGCTAAAAAATATGGGGATTTTTGACAGAATTAATGGCATGTTGATTGGCAAAATTAAATATCAAAAACCTTTAAGGCAAACTACAAGGGGAGAAATAATTGAACCAACCTTAGAAGAAATGGTTTTGGATATTCTAAAAGATTATAAATTTCCGATTATGTCTAATTTGGATTTCGGCCATTTTACAGTTAATATCCCGATGCCTTTGGGAATCAAAGTTTCTTTTGATACGGGGAAAAAAGAATTAAACTTTCTGGAGTCTGCTGTAATTTAAAGTTAGTTCTGAGCGTCATTCCGAGGTCGCCGCGGCGACCGTGGGAATCCTGATTAAATAAAGATTGCCACGTCGCTCGCTCCGTTCGCTCCTCGCAATGACAAATTTTTAACCTCTAGTAACGTGGCAGTTGGGACATCTGAGGGATTTCAGTTCGTAAATTTTGGCTACCTGGTCAGACAACTTAAATTGTAATTCCGACCCTTCATCTATTTTAAATACATCCGGATTATTATCAAAAGATAGCGTGGCGGTGCCGCGGACTAATTTAAAAGTTAGTGCGTCCGCATCTTTTAGAAAAACAGGGGGAGTTTTTTTAGTAAGATTATTAAAAGCCACCCCCCACCCCTGATTGAAAGTTTTTCCGGTAATACTTTTAAAGTATCCGGTGGAGCCGAAAGGAGTGGATAATACGACTCCGTCACCGATTAGCAGTGTGGGATGACTCGTGGAGTTTACACTGAGCGGAGTCGAAGTGCTCGTCACTTGAAAACGGATGGTGTGCATCGGCTCCGCATTCCGGATGACAAAATCATTTAAAGCAGTAAATGTCCGGTAAAAAAAGGTGGTTTCCAGTTTGCGGTATTCTTTAAGTTTATATTTTCCCTCGAATAAATTTTTCAACAAAACCCCCTCATCATGTTTAAGACATTTTTTACAAACTAAACTGTCCCTGACAGGTAATTTGGGAATTCCGGGATACAATCTTTCTGCAAAAAGCAAAGTGCCGTCTCCACCGTAGCTGATAATGACGTCGGGATTTGACCTGACTATCTCAAAGCCCAGGGTTCTTGCCAGAGGCTCAATATCCTTAATGTTTTTACCGTGCAAAAACAGCTTCATATACGCCTAATGATACTACAAAATCATCTGAAAAGTGCGTATTCCTGGTGAGGCAGTTTAATGCTTATACAAAATATGCTACGGCCGTGGAATGTTTTGTGGTTATTGGGTAAATTTGAAGGTGGAAAGAATTTGATCTTGCTCTGAAGTGAGTTTTGTTTGATTGTTAAAAACAAATGAGTAGAGAAAATTATTATTTACGGTTGTAAACG
>MFDZ01000038.1:7112-10530 GCA_001777455.1 Candidatus Daviesbacteria bacterium RIFCSPLOWO2_02_FULL_41_8 | reverse complement strand
GCAAACCAGCCGCGCATGCTTCCGTGTCTTTCAGATTTACTTAAGTGTTCGACCATAAGTTTAGTGCTAATTCATATTGTTCTCGCGTCATCTTGTGATAATGAGCAGGCAGCCCCTGGAGGAACGGAAGTTCATCCACTCTAGTGTAGGCAAAAACAATAACAGGCTTTACTGCTCGTAGCAGAAGGGCGCTCTTAAGATCCTCGAGATCATGTCCGTCAACCTCGACCAAGTTCAAGCCAAATGATTGAAGGGATACTGCTAATTGTTTGGTATCAACTTCGCCATAGCCGCCGAAGCCGTTGGCGTTCACGACTGTTTTTAGGTTAGTTAGTTTTTCTTTGGCGGCAATCCTGACCGCTTCCCAAATGCTCCCCTCTGCGCACTCACCATCAGAGACAGAACAATAGACATTTCTTTCACGATTTGCCAAAGCCATGCCAACGGCAATAGGGAGCCCCTGCCCCAAACTACCTGAGGACACCTCAATTCCCAATTCGACGTTCCTGTCCGGATGAATTCCAAGAGTATCAAGATTTGGATTATTCAACAGTCCGTACCTTTCCATCACGGCATAGAGCGCACTAGCGGCATGACCATTACTCATCACGTATTTCTCATCAGTCTGCTTCACCGCGTAAATCGCCTCGACAATATCGACGACGGAAAGGGCTGAACCAAGATGTGTGGCACCAGCTTCATAAGACATTTCAATTATCCGTCGCCGGTTATGAATCTGCTCTGATCGCATCGACTGTCTTTTTAATACCTTCTAATAGATCGTAACGGGGCTGCCAACCAAGTCCACAAAGAACTTTATTATCAGCTACCCACATCGTTTCAGTATCATACACCCTCAGTCTGTCGGTTGTCTTTATATTTAGAACTTTCCCGGTCGCTTGTTCGATGGCTCTGACCACTTCTTCGTTTGTATATTGGACACCACTACCAATATTGACTACCTCACCCGAGAGAGACGCAGCACTTTCCGAAACTAGGATCATTCCGTCAACGAAGTCATCGACAAAAATCCAGTCATGAACCCCAGGAGCCAGGGTCAGCTCCTCGCCGCTTAGAGCGCATCTAATTGCCGTTGGAATAAACCTGTTGGCCGCCTCTCTGGGGCCGTATACCGAAAACGGCCGGACGGTGACAATTGGCAGTCCGAGCTGACGGGCGAATGCTCTAACCAAAAATGTTGCCCCGACTTTTGTCGCTCCATAAAAGGTGTCCGTTTCGGGGAGCATGTCTTCCGCCATGGGCCGCATTTGTTTTCCGTATTCACTTGAGGAGCCGGTGTTCACAAAGGCCCGAAATCCCGTTTCCATCGCCGCTTCGAGCAGGTTAAAAGTTCCAACCAAGTTGGCTCGGAAGATTTCCCCTACATCTGTTTGCTGATAGTGGTTTCCATATGCGGCGAGGTGAAATATTATTTCCGGCCTTTCTTCCCGCAGGGTTTTCTTCAAAACGTCCATAGAACTCAACGCCTCTCTGGCTAGTGGAACAGGCTTACAACCTCTTTCGGTCAACCGCTGGATCAGATGCGAGCCGATGAAGCCACAAGAGCCGGTGATCAAACACTTTTCCTTCATAAGAATAGACTAATCAGGATTCTATCATAATGAAAAATCATGGAATATAATCCTGTTTATGCCAAAAGCGAAAAATGATTCATTACGGGAAAAGTGTCCCATCTGCCCTAGCTTTGGTTATAAGGTGATCTACCCGTCATCCGTCAATTTTGGTAAGGATCTCAACGGGAGGACTTTCTCAGCCAGACGTTTCCCAGATCGTGTTCATGGAACCATAGTCAAATGTAATAAATGTGGACTGGTTCGGACACTTGAGATTATTGACAGCCACCAATTATCTGCTCTCTACCATAATAGCCAGTTTACCTACAATAGTCTTATCGACAACTTGCGTTTCTCTTATGCCAAAATAGTGCAGGAGGCATTGCGGTATTCCAAACGGAAAAATAATTTTCTGGATATAGGTTGCGGAAACGGTTTTATGCTAGAAGAAGCTCAAAAAATCGGCTTTAAGAAAGTCTATGGAATTGAACCTAGTTGGAACGCCATATCTAAGGCAGGCAAAAGTGTTAAATCGAATATTAAACACGACATTCTCCGTCCAGGAATTTTCAACAAAAATAGCTTCGATGTGATCACCGTCTTTCAGGTGTTCGACCACATACCTGACCCAAATCATTTTCTGAAAATATGTCTGACCCTTCTCCGGCCCAAAGGTGTCCTGGTGCTAATGAACCATGATGTCGAATCCATTTTTGCCAGGGTTCTGGGGGAGAAAAGTCCGATAATAGATATCGAACATACGTACTTTTATAGTCAAAAAACCATAGCTAAAATACTAAGGAAGAATGGCTATAGACTGCTAAAAGCTTATAGTCCTTCAGCAAAAATTAGCATTAGGTATCTCATGAGACTTCTTCCTCTCCCAAATAATATTAAACGATCGATACAGAACTCAAACATTAAACCACTTGACATAAACTTAACCATCAAGCTGGGAAACATCTGTGCCATAAGTACAAAGAGATAATATGATAATTGAATTCTTCGCTCAAAACCCGACCTTGTGGACAATCTTTCAAAAAATATTTGGTAACGATAAACAAAAAGAGGTGCTTTATAGATCTTCTATTACGACCAAGTCCAGTCTTCTCGATTTTGGCTGTTCTTCTGGAAACACCACCGGAGCTTTTTTGGACTTTAATTACACCGGACTCGACATCGACAAAAAATCAATTAAATATGCAAAGAAACGCTGGGCTGGTAAAAAAAATATCAAGTTCATTTGTTCGGACATTTTAGTACACCCGCCCGTTAAACAGAAGTTCGATTATATTTTGTTCGCAACCACAGGTCATCACCTTTCATCAGACATATTCACTCCAGTTACTATTAAATTGGTCAGTCTACTTAAGAAAAACGGACAAATCTGGTTTTACGATATCTTAAAACCTGATAAACGAAACCATTTTCTAACCCGGCTCCTTGCTGCTATAGATCGGGGAAAGTATTTACGAACATTTCCTCAGTACACGGCACTTTTTAAGAAAATCGATGCTATCAAGATAGTTGAAAGCAAAACCATTGTGGTTCAAGGGTCATTGATTCCTCAAGAGGATTATTGTTTTTTTAGACTTAAAAAACGATAGTCAATACCGCAACATAATATAGATAATATGGAAAGACGGAAAAAAATCAGCGCAGTAATTACTTGTTACAAAGACGGTCGGGCGGTACCGGTAATGTATGAAAGACTTAGGAAAACATTTCGAAAACTTGGTGTCGCCTACGAGATAATATTTGTAAACGACGCCAGCCCTGACGACTGCGAAGAGAGGATCCGGAAAATCGCCAAAAAAGATAGGCGGGTTATTGGAATCAACCAC
>MFDZ01000038.1:6863-7105 GCA_001777455.1 Candidatus Daviesbacteria bacterium RIFCSPLOWO2_02_FULL_41_8 | reverse complement strand
ACTTTGGTTCCCAGATGGCCTTCACCAGTGGCATGAAATTGTCTACTGGTGACGCAGTTGTTCTCCTGGACGGAGATCTCCAAGACCCTCCGGAGCTAATTGAAAAGTTTTTTCCACTTTGGAACCAAGGCTATGAAGTCGTTTATGGTATTAGGATAAAGCGGGAAGCGCCCAGCCTGATGCAATTCGCCTACAAGATGTTTTACCGGGTTTTTCAGAAACTTTCATACATCAAGGTCCCG
>MFDZ01000038.1:6738-6846 GCA_001777455.1 Candidatus Daviesbacteria bacterium RIFCSPLOWO2_02_FULL_41_8 | reverse complement strand
CTCTTTGATGGATAGGAAAGTCGTCGACGCTTTGAATCAACTACCCGAGAAAGATCGTTTTATTCGCGGGCTTCGGGCCTGGGTGGGTTTCAGACAAACAGGGGTTCC
>MFDZ01000038.1:6256-6725 GCA_001777455.1 Candidatus Daviesbacteria bacterium RIFCSPLOWO2_02_FULL_41_8 | reverse complement strand
GAAAGAATGTTCGGAAAAACAACCAATAGTATCCATCGTAATTTCGGTTGGGCCAGAAAAGGACTTTTTTCCTTTTCATACGTGCCACTCGAGATGATCACCTATTGTTCTCTTTTTGTAGCACTCTTATCCTTCTTGGGTATCCTTGCCCAGATCATCCTTAAAATTTTATATCCGGAAACACCTCGGGGATTACCCATTACGCTCATCTCAATTTTATTTCTGGGTAGTATCCAGCTACTTTCTTTAAGCATCTTGGGAGAATATATCGGAAAAATATTCGAGGAGGTTAAAAACAGACCTATGTACATTGTCAAAGATGTGATTAACAAACCTAAGAGAAGATGATTGTCGAACAGCTGGCTCAAAACCCAATTTTATGGACCATTTTTGAAAAGATTTTTGGTGCTGACAAACAAAAGGAAATTATCTATCGATCCGCGGTAACCACAAATAAAAACTTACTAGA
>MFDZ01000038.1:0-6240 GCA_001777455.1 Candidatus Daviesbacteria bacterium RIFCSPLOWO2_02_FULL_41_8 | reverse complement strand
CTGGTTTTTTGATATCTTGAAACCAGACGAAAAGAGCCATTTTCTGACCCATGTCCTCGCCGCTATTGATAGAGGGAAATATATTCGGACATATTCACAATACAAGTTAATTTTTAGAGGAATTAAAGGAATTAAGATTGCTGAAAGCAAAACAATCAAGGTCTCGGGAACTCTGATTCCTCAAGAGGATTATTGTTTCTTTCGGCTGGTAAAAAAGTAGACCCCAATTCATTTGACTGCGTATATTTTTACCACCGGTCCCGATGTTCTGTCGCTGGGAGAGAACTCCTTGATGAGCCTTACACCGGGGATGTCATTGTTCAGCAATTGCGAAAAATAATCTCTGCCTCTTTTGGCGACGTAATACATCAACTCGTGCTGGGTGCCCCGTTCTATCTCGTGACCATGGTTAAAAAAAGGTAGCACATCATCTTTGATATAAGTGTTCGCCAGATAGATCTTTCTGGGATCGTCGGAGTACAAAAACATCCCGTAGGTATAGCTGGTGATCACGATATATTTTGCTCCCTCGGATAATATCTGGTCGAATGGTCTGAAGTTGAAGTAACCATATATATCCCGCATCGTCGGGTTTGACGACGCTCGTCTAATCGAGTCTTCCGGCATGAAACTCGGCCAAACTGGGTCGATTTTAGAATCGATCAGGTCAACAATCTCATATGTGTTCTTTGTATTCACGAATTCGAGGTACTTGTTTTTTACCCCTTCCGGAACTGAATTATCAAAGTAGGCACGGGCAACCCGGTTACGTAGAATGGTTGGGTATTTGGCTTCCAACGGGACCGCGTGAGCTGGATAATCGACAGCAATCCTTGTTCCTTTGGGAATGTTCTGCTCGACCCAGTCCTTTGCGAGCTGGCGCGTCTCTCGGTTTTGCTTCATGAGATCCATTTTTACAACATCAAGTACATTCAGGGAAACTAAAGCAAGTACCATAACGGCAAGTGTAATAGATATAGAAGAGAGCCTGAGTCTGTTAGTTAGGTCCGATAAACTTTTGGCGGCAAATAACAAAGAAATTGGAATTAGACCGACGAATAAATGCATCCACCTAAACGCCCACTTGTAAAAGAAAATGAAGTAAGTAACGCAAATGATGATATATAGGACATCCAGTTTTTTTCTCCTGACAAGGGAGTGTACTGCTCCCAACAAAACCACTAATCCAATGATATAGTTTCGTCTGACAAATTCCGCAAAGTACCAAACGATGATGCTAGGGAGATCATATGAAAAATAAGAAGCAGATGAAAAGGCCACCTTTGCCGCCCCGGATCCCTGAAGAAAAAATTTCATCGACTTGTCGAATTGAAAAATATAATTCAGATTTCCAAGAATCCCAATCAAAATGGCGAGAAATGAAAAGAGAAACCACCTCTTCAGAATCTCCACCAAAGGTTTCTCTCTCTCAATAATATTACTAAGAAATAAAAAAAGGAGTGCCGGAAAAAACAAAACGGTGGTTTGATGCGAGGCAATTGCTAGCCCCATGGCAATTCCCCCGATAGCATATGCTTTTCTGGATTCCGACAAACATATATAACTCATACCAAAGAAGGCGATTGTTGAGGTCAGTGCAGCCAGAGTCTGATGGAGAGCGTACTGTGATTCGAGAACCAACTGCCATTCCACAGCAACGAACAAGGCCGCGATCAAGCCGGTCTTAACAGAACGGTCGATTATTTTCCCCCAATAATAAGCCAACACGACCCCAATCGTTCCCAAAGCGGCCATCACTATCCGCGATAGGAGGACCACTGCTGACGGGTCGGTCAAAAACCGAACCGCTAAATCGACCCTATCTTTGAAAAGTCCAATTAGTTTCCCCACAACAAAGAAAGCCCCATAACTAAAAGTTAATATGTATTTTGTGAATAGAGGATAGTTCACATCTTCAGAGAGTAGCGACAGCCTCTGTCCCATAGACATTGAGTCTAAAATAATTCTCGCTTCATCGGTGTGAATTAACTCCGGAAGACCATACCCAATTCCCCCTAGCCTTACCGCCAGTGCAAGAGCTACAATTAGAGCGAGAAAGATTGATTGGACCCTTTTCATATCGGTAAAGTCTTTTTGCTTGGAAACATTATACTTTAGATAATAATGAAAATTCTGTCTTACCTTCTGACAACACTCCTCTTGGCAATCTTACCGTGGTTTTGGATCCCTAAGGGTTTTGTCTACGTTTCTGAAGAAGCCAACTTCATAAACTACGATATTAAACTTGAGAAGGCTTCGACAATGTGGACAAAAGACTACGGATTTGGCCATGTTGGAGAGGCTTCAAACCAGTCTTTATTGATACCTAATGCAGTTTTTTATCGTACGGCCAAGGTTATTGGCTTTAGTAGTTCAGACACACAGAAATTTTTTCTTTCGTTTATCTTTCTCTCTGTCTCACTGGGCTTTTATTTATTTTCGTCTCTCTTTACAAGAAATAGTCTTATCAAATCGATCGGCTTGTTGGTCTACTTATTCAATTTCTACCTAATTTCCGCGCTGGGGTATACAGGAAAATCACTGCAATTGGTCTTGATGCCGCCGATCTTCTACGTCACCTATAAATACTTAGTGACAAAACGATTTGAGTATGTTCTGCAAAACTATCTTTGGTTTTTCGTGTTTCAGGGAATATATACCAATCTTCCCCTGGCTGTCACCACCATATTTATTTACTTCGCAGCATTTCTATATTATCTGTTTCTCGAAAGGGTTCGCTCCCTGAGTGACGTCTTTAGAAGCTTTCTGCTCGTCCTCGCGTCGATCCTTCCAATACTCGTATATCACTTCATTATTTATTTGGCGGTTCTAATCGATGTCAGTAATAATCCCGGAAATTACAGTTTTACTGCCATTGGAGTTCCTCTAAGTCTTGTAATCCAACTAAGAGGAGCGTGGTGGGAAAAAGGGGGACATATGGGAATTTATTATTTCCCCCTATGGGGTTATTACCGCAACCTGCTGATGGTTTCCATAACCAGCATAACAGCTATCATAGTCCTGCTCTGTTCGGTAAAGGCAACCTGGGGAAAGATATCGAATGACAAAATACGATCCACTTATTGGCTTAGCTTTTATATTTTCTCGCTAGGGCTCGCGGCCGGATTTTATTTTTTACCTGGTTTTTTTGAATGGGTAGTCAACAAGGTTCCGCTTATGGTAATGTTCAGGGAGGCGTGGGCAAAGTTTATCCCCCTTGTGATCTTTTCGTTTTCAGCGATTACTATCGTAGTCTTGGAATATTATCGTGAAAAAGGTTATCGAAAATACCTGGCGCTCGTTTTGGTGTTGGTAATTTATCTTATTTTTCAAAGTTACCCGTTCGTTACGGGAAAAATTATCGACGGTGAAGCCAAGGGATGGAAAAGAAGACTGGTGAAGATCCCTAGCTACTGGGAGGATTTTAGCAAGTGGACGGAGGAGAATCAAAAGGTTATCTTGCCTCTTCCTTTAGGATCAGATCCATTTAACTCTATTTATAATTGGTACGGGGATAACATTGGCAATACAACTGAACGCATACCGTGTGTCCTGGGAAAGACTAATGTAATTTGTAGCAATAAATTAGATAAATATACTTTGATACTAAAATCGTTCATTGACAAGAAGAATTTTGACTTTCTCAAATTAGGAGGAGTCGAGCTCGTACTAATTCAGGACGATCTAGAAATAATTGCTGACAAGGAGCAGCTAAATTGGCAAAAGGAGGACATCAAAGAATTAGTTTCACCCGTCCCCGTCGCGACCTTTGGAGGGAAACTGAGGCTTTATCAGCTCCGAGATCAGTTCATTCGTCCGAAGATATATGCAACACAGGACATTCAGACTGCTGACAAAAATGTCACGATAAGTGACTTGCCTATAAATAAGTATGGCAAAAAGGAAGTCTTTGTATTCGCCAACTCCTCTGTCCCGGTAATACAGAACACAATATCTCCAGAGACAAGTTTTATTAAAGTTTCACAAACCGAATACGCTGTCAAAATCACTAATGCCACAGAACCATTTGTCTTGGTATTTTACGAAGCATTTAACCAAGGTTGGGAAATCCACCTCCAAGATAAACCTCAACTGTCAAAATCTCGAAAAGAAATAAATGACTCTCCCCATTTAACAGTCAACGGTTTTGCAAATGGATGGTACATTGACCCGAAATCGATATGCGACAATTTACCTTGCGAAATCAACCTGGATGTTAATTTCGGTCTCCAAAAATATTTCCTAATTTGCCAATATATAAACAACGGTCTCTTTATCATTGCGATAGTTTCCTTACTCGCCCTTTCAATTACATGGGTATCACAAAAGAAGCGATGAAGTGGCTCACGGTGAATATTATTCCTAAGATCCTCTGCGTAATTTGGTTGCTATTTGTTGTTTCGTATCTCCGCGAAGTCAACTATTTTTCGCTATCCATCGATAAGACTCTTCCCCCCGTTTCCTTGGGTCTTTATCGAGGCGATCCCCTACTGCAGGGGCAATCGGTGTTGATCGACTTTATTTCTGATTATCAAAAACTAGGGGCAATCGGTGTTAGCTTCAACACATTTTATAAAGTCAATAACGATATCCTGAGATTTAGAATTAAAGAAGTTGGGCAAGAAGGCTGGTACTACGAAAACGACTACACAGTTGACCAGTTCCAGCAAAACAAAGTCTTTACATTCCGGTTTCCGGTAATCGACAATTCGGTTGGGAAAATCTACCGTGCTGAGCTCGAATCGCTTAAGGGAGCCAGCGGTGAATTTGTCGCCATTACGAGTCCCCTCACACACTCGGTCATTGCCAAACACATTTTCACCAAAACGAAACTCCTGTCCGACACCAAAGTACTAATTTATTTTGCCTACCACAAGCTGATATTTCTTTTTAGCGATCCGGAGTTTCTAAACCATTTATTTTTATTTTCTATACCCTTATTGTATTATCTTACTTTCTCTCTGGTTGGTTTCAGTATGGGTGCCTTTTCGGTCATAATCTTCTTGTCAATCCTCTTCGATATTATATATACCAAAGAATATTCATCATTCTTAATATTTTCGGTTATTTACGGATGGGGGTTGATGGCACATCGCCATAATGTTGAGAGTCGCGTATCTTCTTCAGTTTTTCTCGCTGTTTTTTCTCTTTCGCCAATACTATATCTTATTGGACAGGCGGGGATGGGGGATAAGGCTGCTGTTTGGGCGTATATATTTCTAGCGTTTTCGATGACACAATCGATTTTAGAAATAAAAGGAAAACCGAAAAGTTTTATCCTGATCAAAGACTATTGGCGCGATTTGGTCGTCGAAGGAAGAAATATGGGACTATTCATTTACCTGATAATAACAGGGGAAATAAATGTTGGCGTCGAACGGGTGAGACTTGGTTTGGGTAAAAAGACAACAGAAATCTCGGATTTCACCAAGCGTATGAGACTTGGTTTGGGTACAAAGACAACAGAAATCTCGGCGACGGTTAATAACAGAAATCCAAGTTCAGCCAACCCAGAAGGATTACCGGAATTGATCACCTTGGTTCTTTACCGATGGGAGGCCCCCATGCTAAAGACCTATATTTACACCTCTCAATTCTTGGCTTACTTAATAATATCTATTGTAAGGGCAGCAGGCCTTACACTCCGCTATGGCCCATTCGCCCTGTTCGGTTGGCTCGTTTGGTCAACAATAGATCAGGTGAGAGGATATCTCGACTTCTTCCAGGAATTCTTTGTGCAAAACCAAGACGCTCAATTCTGGGACCAGATCGGCAACAGCATGGTGTCCATATATTTAGTGGTTTTGGTTATCTTTCTTTTATTGTTATTTCTGAGGAGGCTAGATCTCAGGAGAAAAACACTTGTGGGTATTGTCATTTTATATTTATGCACAGTCATTGCTCAATCAGTGTTCGATAGGTCCACTCCCTACAGGGACGACCTTAAGATTTGGTCGGTTAGCCCGAATGAGACGGCCGAACCCTGGGTCGATGTCACAATCACGGGTCGCAACTTTGGCGAAACACCATTTTTGGGAAAGGTCTACATCAATGGAGTAGAACAAAGGATAATGAAGTGGGAAAAGAACGAAATTATCTTCAGAACGAACCCACTGACAACCAGGAGCGGTCACCTTGCAATTAGAGGATACAATAAAACGGTCAGCAATGCGGCAACCTTCACTTATACTGGTAATAGGTAATATATGAGAAGGCTGACTAAATTTCTAACGATATTAT
>MFDZ01000037.1:10065-14957 GCA_001777455.1 Candidatus Daviesbacteria bacterium RIFCSPLOWO2_02_FULL_41_8 | reverse complement strand
TAAATTAGCCTCTGCTTTTCCTTCCTAATTTCTTGTGAGCTTTTGCAAGTGACCCTTCCGCTAAGCTGGCAATCAGGGAAAGTTCGCCGGAGAGAATTGCTCCGCCGACAGCCATTGCATATTCTAGCACACCGGTAACTTTCATAATTTTCAAAGCCTCCTGTTGAGTGGGGAGGTGTGTTCCGCCGCCCACTGTTCCGACTATCAAAGAGGGGAGATAGATGGAAAAATATAAATCACCGTTATCCAAAATCTCGGCGCTGGTGACTCCTAAACTGGCTTCTGTAACATGGGCCAAGTCTTGGCCGGTGGCGGCAAAAATAGCCGCCGCAATGTTGGCAAAATGAGAGTTAAATCCTAATGATCCTGACATCATTGATCCGAGGTGACACTTTCTTTCCACTACCTCAGTAATTTCCTTCGGAGTAACTTTTAATATATCGGCAACCACTTGTTTAGGTAAAATACATTCGGCCCAGACTTTTTTGCCTCTGCCTAAAATAAAGTTTGACCAGGATGGTTTTTTATCGACACAGAAGTTTCCGGATAAAGATATACACTGCGCTTTAGTTTTTTGTTCGATTAATTTAGCCATGGCATCTGTGGCAAATGTGGCCATATTCATACCCATGGCATCTCCGGTATCAAAATAAAACCGGACAAATAAATTCCTGCCGAGAACCTGATAGTCTGCTTTTAACAATTTTAAATGGGAAGAGGTAGACTCAGCCAGTTTGGCCAAAGTTTTAAAATTCTTTTCAATCCAAATTTCGGTTCTCATGGCTTCACCTAAATTATTCAGCTTAAAAACCGGACCGCGGGTAATCCCCACATTTTCAACGTAAACATTTACTCCGCCGGACTCAGAAGTGGCTTTGCACCCTCTGGAAATAGAAGCTACTAAAGCCCCCTCCGTCGTTGCGAGCGGGATATAGAATTCCTTGACTCTTGACTCTAAGACAGCTTGCTGTCGCAAGGTCTTGCGAACTTGTGAGCAAGTTCTTAGACTCTTGACTCTGACTGGGCCAGCTACTCCTAATGGGATCTGGGCGGCGCCGATTAAGTTTTCAATGTTCCGGCCAATAGTAGTTTCTTCCGGAAAGCTGAAACTGCCTGTATTGTCCAGTTTAATATTCAACTCTTTTTCTAAAAATTCCCGCCTCTTTTGAGCAGAATGAAAGTCACGGAAAGAAGTATTGTTTTTCATTAAGGCTCAATTCTACATGAGTTTTACAATTCATTCAAATTTTTACTTTGTCATTCCCGCGGAAGCGGGAATCTATACAATAATTATTGGTATGGATTCCGCATCAAGTGCGGAATGACAGGGTGGTAACAATGTGGTAAATTTAGGCAATGGAATTTCAGGAGTTCAGTAAAAAAGCAATAAAACGAATTGATAAACAGTTGGATTTGTTGCTGGCGGAGTGGAGAAAAGAAGTGGAGAAGATTGACAAGAAACTTCTGCCTTTGGTCGATAAATTTATTGTTAGTTGCTCCGGAGGAAAGAGGATCAGGGGGGTGTTGGTGGTATTGGGATATGAGATTGCAAAAGGGCAAAACAATTCCGATGTCATTCCTGCGAATGCAGGAATCCAATTAAATAAGTCACGGTCGGAATTGGATCCCCGCCTACGCGGGGATGACAGAAAGCAGAATGAGGAGATTTACAAAATTGCGGCGGCTTATGAAATATTACACAGCGCAGTTTTAGTTCACGATGATGTAATAGATCAAAGCCCAAAAAGGCGGGGACAACCGTCATTATATAGGGCGATCGGAAGAGGTCATTATGGAATATCTCAGGCTATTAGTTTGGGGGATGCCGGTTTTTTTCTGGCAATGAAGATTATTTCGGAAGCTAAGTTTTCATCGGAGAGAAAAATTCCTGCCTTGGAATTATTTTCTAAAGTGATGTTGGACACGGCTTTGGGAGAAATATTGGATTTAGAAAAAGCTGACCCCTTAGTTGTGGCAAAACTAAAAACAGCGTACTATACAATTTCCGGACCGCTGCAATTGGGGGCGGCTTTAGGGGGAGGCGGGCAAAAGATAGTTAGGGATTTTAGGGTGTTTGGGGAAGGGTTGGGGGTGGCTTTTCAGATTAAGGATGATTTATTGGACGGGGAAACGGATTTTTGGGGAGGGGCTGAAAAGGCAAAAAATAAAGCGGAAAAGTATATAGATCAAGCTATGAAAATACTGCCGGAGATTACGAAAGACTCCAATATGAGTAAATTATTAGAACAGATGGCGGAGTGGTTAGTGAAAAGGAATAAATGACGAGTAAACAAAACATCCCCTCCCATATCGCCTTTGTTATGGACGGCAACCGCCGGTGGGCGAGAAGCAAGGGACTTCCTGATATCAAAGGACATGAAGCCGGGGCGGAAGCCCTGGAACAGCTGGTTGATGCGGCGGAAGCGCTGGGGGTTAAAGTAGTGACGGTTTATGCCCTGTCAACGGAAAACATTCAGGAACGGGCTAAAAGGGAAGTTTTCGGGTTGTTTAATCTATTCCGTAAGGGTTATCACACCAGGCTTAAAAAAATGATGCAAAGAGGGATCAGTGTGACGATTCTAGGGGAAGTTCACGGACTGCCCGGTACCATGAAGAAAATTGTCGACCAGATCCGCAAAACTTATATTAAAAATGAATCCATTAAATTAAATATTGCCTTAAATTACGGTGGTCACCAGGAGTTAATTGGGGCTATTAAGGATATTGTTAAGGAGGGGATAGATATTAATAAAATCAATAAACAAATCATAGAAAAGCATTTGTATACCAGCGGTCAACCGGATCCGGAGTTGGTAATCCGGACCGGCGGGAGATCCCGGCTGTCAAATTTTCTGCTTTGGCAAACTGCCTATTCGGAGTTTTACTTTACCACTACTTTGTGGCCGGACTTTGACGCTAAGGAATTTAAAAAAGCTATCGATTGGTATCAGGCCCAAAAAAGAAACTTCGGGAAGTGATATAATAAATTAATGACTCAATCACAGATCAAATACATGACTGATCTTTTCAAAGTAATTATTTGAATCAACTGTGGAGAATTTATGTGGCAGAGAAAAGATATCTCTATTTCCTCCCTGCCCTTGTACTTTCATCTCAATACATTGGTACTTTTTGTAATAATCTTCAAGTACCAGATCAACCTCTTTTCCGCCATACTCCCGATAGAAATATAGATTCTGTTGCGCGCCGGTATTCCTTCTTTGCTTTTCAATTTCAAGGATAATAAAATTCTCAAAGAGGCCGCCTTGATCCGGTCGAAGCTTAGTCTCTCTAAAATCTTTGACTAGGGCATTTCTTATGCCTAAATCATAGAAATAGAGTTTCCTATTTTCTGAGACTGCCTTTCTGGTGTTACTTTTAAAAGATGGCAGTGGAATCAGGATATAGTTTTTAATAAAAATTTCTATGTAATTGGCAACCGTACCCCCATTTGATCCTAAACTGGCTGCGATTTCCCGGATAGAAACCTCAGAACCCAGCTGAAGCGCAATTTTAATTAAAATATCCTCAGCCAGCTTTCTATTTTTAAGCCCGTAGATATCAACAACATCTTTCAAAACATATGTCTGGACTATATTTTCAAGGAGTTTTATCTTATCCTCATCTGAAAGCGAAGTAGTATACACCTCCGGGTATGAACCAAAGATTTGCAGATTTTCTAAAAGTTTTTTCTCAAAGGACCTCTCCTCATACGCTTTTAGGCCGCTATTTGCTTTAATTTCATCCAGAGAGAGGGGTAAACAATAATGTTCGGTAAATCTACCTGCTTGGGTGTCAAATTCTGCATCCTTTTGTCTGAGCTCACTGCTGCCAGTGGCAATTACTTTAATCTTAAATTCATCATATAATAGCTTCAGCACAACAGTAGCCTGAGGATAATTTTGTACCTCATCAATTAAGATAACCTTATTTTCTGCGGTGAGCTTCCCAAGGGTGTCCCTATCCGGCGCAAACAAGCTATGATCTGAAGAAAAATCAAAATTGAAAATTCTAACTCCTAATTTTTTAGAAAGTTGTCTCAGGATTGTTGTTTTTCCGGAACGTCGGGGTCCCCAAATATAGAGGGTTTTATAATCCTTCCCTTTTAGGTACTCTGTTATTTTATCCTCAATTGTCCGTTTTAACATAGTTTATACTATGCATTTTACTACTATTTTGCAAAATGTCAATATCCATTTTACTACTATTTTGCAAAACCCAGCCTCAATCCATTTTTCCTATAAGTTTCCTTACTCAAAAAAAACTTCGGGAGGTAGTTTCCTTCGCTCCCTGATTCCCAAAGGATTTCTCCTTATTGTTCAAAGCAAAAAAGTCCAATAGGATATTGACATGATCCTATTACGGTGCTTCTTGTCCATCTCCAATCTGTGAATAGACTATAACCAGAACCATTATCATTCCATCCCCCCCCATCTGTGCCAGACCAATTACTACAAGTATATGTACCGCTATAAGATCCATTAGTCCCTGTTGCCGAAAAAACAACTTTTGTCCTACTAGTATCAGTTTCATCTTTGTTAATGGGAGATGCCAAGTTGCCGTCAGTTAAATCCGACCAGTTGTTGGCAACCAGGGTGCCTCCCACCAGCCTGTAGGGTACGCTAGAGCGAGTGAACCTGGTGGACGGGCTGTTGCCGGCATTGTCACTCAACCAGGCTTTATAGGTGAGACCCTGGCCGGAGCTGGAACCAATGCCGGCAGCATCGGCCAGTTGCTGGCATCTTTGGTCAGCCCCGGTCAGCCCTCCCAGGTTACTTTCATAATTTTGACTTGTCACAAAAACATATTTGGAATTTGCCAAGCATTGACCGCCGGAGCAGGAGTAAGTGGCAGAGCAAGCAGTGGCTGCCGGGTTACAGGATTGTGAAGCG
>MFDZ01000037.1:8255-10011 GCA_001777455.1 Candidatus Daviesbacteria bacterium RIFCSPLOWO2_02_FULL_41_8 | reverse complement strand
GGGTACCATTGCAGGTAGCACTGCAGGTGCCCCAAGAACCGGTTTGCCAAGTCGGAGCAGTACAGGTGCCGGAAATACAGGTATAGCCGGCAGAATAGTTAGCAGTACAGCTAATAGTTCGATCTTCATCGTAAGTACTCTGAATACAGGAAGAAGTAGTAGTAGAACCACTGACGTATGTATTATTAGTACAGGTACGAGTACTGTTGTCGGCAATACAATAATTGGAAGGAGTAGACCAATTAGTACATGTTGCGGTGTTGCAGTTTTTTAGGCACGATCCACCGGAACAGTAATAGCCGGAGGCACCGTCGCAACGATCTATGGAACACCTGTTGGCATTGGGATTAATAAATGTTTCATAACAGTTTGTAGACGGATTAGTATCCGAAATGGTGGTATAGGAGCAGGCCCGTGTTCCATTAACGGGCGGACCGCAGGTACCAGGTTCTGCATTACAAGAACCGGAGCAAACTCTTCCACCGGCGCAGTTCAGCATACATACACCCTGGCCATTGACAGTTCTGCAGATATAGCCGCCGGCAGTGTTGCAATAATCAACAGTCTGATATTCGGTGACAGTGTTTGGGATACAGTAGGTATCCCTTCTGCCGTCAAGGGTAGTTTTATTACAATCCCGGCTTTTATTATCAGTGGAGCAGGTATTAGCTTCAGTAACCCAGGCTTCACAGTCTTCGGCCTCCGTGTAGGTGTTGCAGGGAGAATCAACCGGTTCTGTTGTCAGCTCAGTCCACCTTTGTGCGGTTTCCGAAAGCATGTTTCTTAGCAGAACTAAGTATTTTGGCTGTTGGACTATTATTTCTGCCGGGTTGTTATTGTTAGTACCCAGCGTGCGGCAGAAAACAATTTTCCGGCCGGAATTTAAACTGACCAGGGTACCGTTAACGGTTAAAGGGCTGACACCCGTTATACTGCTTTTTGCGCAGTCTGCTCCCGCCGTATAAACAGCACCACCGGCGATAATAACCGCGTCTATCCGGGTAATAGACGGGGCAATAATGACATCGCCTTTGACAATCAGAACCAGCCCGGCGTTGGCGCTGTCGTATGTGTATTGATTAGTCGAGTTAGTATCAAGAGTCAGGTTGCCGTCTACAAAAATCAATGCGGTTTTCGCGTTGGGTGAAGCCAAAGGCGCGGATAAAGGTCCGTTGAAGCCTAAATTGCCGGTAATATAAATAAGCAGTTGTTTGGCAGAATTATCTTGATTGGCTTCGGTTTCGTCATCGCAGTCTGCACCGGTCAGGCACCCGTTTAGCCAACCTTCCCCGGTGGTGTTGCCGTAGAAAATTTTATTAATTGAAGTGGAGGCCCGGACTTGATCAAAATAGCGTGATTTTAACTCCTGATAAGAGGTAAGTTTGGCAGTGTAGGGGTTGAAAGCTGTTTTGGGGTCCTCGACGCATTTGCCACTGGTGGAGAATTTACCGACCAAATTCGGGGTGGTGACTAATCCCTCTGCCCGGGAAAAAACTCCGCCGCCGCAATTTTGCGTTGTGGTATAAGCGTCACCGACGCTGATTCTCCGGGATATGCTAATCAGCGCGTCAGCGTTTTGCTGGTCATTGGCATACATGCGGAATTCATAGTTGCCGTCAGCCGGGACAGGGTTCAGGGTAAAACTGCACCTGTCCGTGTCTTCTTTTCTTTCCAGTCTGGGAACAGCGTTTGGAGCCGGAGTGGCCTGAGAACAATTGCTGGTGTAGGCCCAACTGTTGCCGTTTACCGTAGCGGC
>MFDZ01000037.1:3675-8240 GCA_001777455.1 Candidatus Daviesbacteria bacterium RIFCSPLOWO2_02_FULL_41_8 | reverse complement strand
AACCCTGTAGTTGGCGCCGCAGGTAATAGTGCCGGAAGTGCCGGCCGGAAAAAACCCGATCCAGTCCCGGACTGTGGCAATCTCGGCAGAAGTTAATTTGGGATAAAAAATAAAAGCCAGGACAACCAGGAGGCAAAAAAGAAGTAGAAGCGCAGGTTTCTTGTTCATGTTTGAAAAGGTCTCATATCCAGAATATAGGTTGAAGGGCAGGATGTCAATCAAAAGGCAGACTACCCGACTATTTTGGTACTTGACTGCTGTAAAGTCGGTACTATAATAGAAGTATATGATTAAAAGAAAAATACTTGCCAAACTAGAGGAGCATCTCCTGTCAGACCAGATGACTATTTTAACCGGTTCCAGACAAGTGGGAAAAACATACTTAATGCGGCTTCTTAAAGAAAAACTTGAAAAAGAAGGTAAAAAAACGGTTTGGTTAAACCTGGATAATGGGGAAGATGCGGCAAGGTTTATCTCGCAAGCCACCCTGCTTTCATATATTGAACTTGCCGTAGGGAAGGAGAAAGCGTTTGTGTTTATTGATGAGATTCAACGAAAAGAAAATGCAGGGCTTTTCCTAAAGGGTATCTTTGACATGAATACGCCATATAAATTCATTATTTCAGGTTCGGGAAGCCTGGAGCTTAAAGCTAGAATACCGGAGTCAATGGCCGGGAGAAAACAACTGTTTACAGTTGACCCGGTGAGTTTTGAGGAGTTTGTCAACCTTAAAACCAATTACAAATATGAGGACAGAATTGATGCTTTTTTTGCCATTGAAAAAGATAAAACAGAACGTTTACTTTCCGAGTATATGGTGTTTGGGGGATACCCGAGGGTAGTTTTGACGGACACTGTTTCCTTAAAGCAGCAGGAAATGCGGGAGATTTACAGAAGCTATATAGACCGGGATATCCATAATCTCTTGCATCTTGAGAAATCGGATGAGTTTGCCAATCTCTTGAAAACTATTGCTTCACAAATTGGCGGCCTTGTTAATATAACGGAGCTTTCGTCATCTATTGGCATTGGCGACAAAACTATAAAGCACTATCTTTGGTATTTGGAGCAGACCTTTATTATTAAAAAAGTGACGCCGTATTATAGAAATACCAGGAAAGAAATTACCAAAGCGCCGATCTATTATTTTCTGGATATAGGGCTTCGCAACTGGCTGTTGGGACTTTTTGGGTTGCCGGAAATCCCCGTGTCTTTAAGCGGGCACCTGTTTGAGAATGTAGTCTTTAATATGCTAAGGCTTCAGTTTGAGGATACGCCAACTCAAATCCATTTTTGGCGGACGCGCGATTTGGCCGAAGTAGACTTTGTTTTGGAGACAGGACTCGAAGTTGTACCGGTGGAGGTAAAGCATACCAGGATGCAAAAGCCTGAAGCAACAAGATCGTTCCGGAACTTCTTAGCAAAATATAAACCTGATAATGGCTATTTTATTCACTTAGGGGAAGAGATGAAAGAGCCTGTTGACGGGATACCGGTTTATTTTATTCCTTACTACCAAAAAATTATTTAGCTTTTAACAGTTTTATTTCCGCCTTTAAGGAATCAATCTCCTTTTGCTGGGCATCAACTTTTTGGGAGAGGGTATTCAGCCTTTCCAAAATATCCACTCCGTTGACAATCAGTTTTTGAGTTTCAACTGTTACAAACCGGCCGATTTCGCTGTCCCAATATTTGACAAATAACCATCCATGTATGGTATAATCATTTCAGGAAAGGATAATATTTTACCTATATATGAAACCGATTTTAATTAGAGAAGAACTTTTGAATAGGGGAATACGGGTATTTACTCCTTTAGAATTCCGGAGAATCTTCTCAAAGCCACAAGAGCAAATACAGTATTTTTTAGAATCCCAAACCCGGCAGGGATTATTTACCCGTCTCAAAAAGGGACTATACGCATTGAAAACTGATCTTCCAAGTGATGAAGAGATAGCTAACGCCTTGTATAAGCCGTCTTATCTATCCTTTGAATACGCCATGGCTAAATATGGCATCATCCCTGAGTCACCATATAACTTAACTTCTGCGACTACTAACCCGACCAGGTTGTTTACCGCAGACCACAAAGCATTTTCTTACTACACTATTAAGCAAGAAGCATATGCAGAGTACTTCCTGGATACCACAGGAGGTAGGAAAGTGTTAATTGCAGAACCGGAAAAAGCATTAGCGGATTATCTGTATTTTGTTGCTATTGGGCAACGTTTTTGGAATGATCGTTTTGATGTTTCTCAGTTAAATAAAAAAAAGATACTAGCATATGTTAAGCTGTTTAAGCGGGACAAAATAATAGGACTTGTGGAGAAATTGCCATGGTAGCTGAGGATCAAATTCGTAAGCTAATTACAAAATATCAGACAAGTGAACTTAATGTAATGCGAGAGTATTTTCAGCATCTTTTTTTAAGTTACTTCTATCAACTTGCACAAAGTAATGAGATTTACTTTAAAGGTGGAACTGCATTGCGGATTATTTATCAAAGCCCCCGTTTTTCTGAAGATTTAGATTTCAGTACCAACAAAGAAAATATTCCGGGAATAGAAGATATTTTACTAGAGGTATTAGGTAAGATTGAAAAAGAGAATATCGAGGTAACACTTCGAGAAGCGACTCCGACAAGTGGTGGTTATTTATCAACAGTTGACTTCGTTCTCTTTGAGCAAAAGATACCAATTCAAATTCAGATCTCTTTTCGAGAAAAAGAAAATAGGAGAGAAGTAGTTACTGTTGCCTCGGATTTTATTCCACCTTACACGATTATTGTTTTATCAGAGGAGCAGCTTATTGCTCAAAAAATGCGGGCACTACTAGATCGAAAGAAACCAAGAGATTTTTATGATCTGTATTTCATTTTACGGAAACAGTTGCCAATTAAGAATAAAAACATTGTTTTACCGGAAGCTTTGCATGACTTACAAAAAACAAAGATAAACTTTGAAGTTGAATTAAAACAATTTCTGCCAAAATCACATTGGGCAATTATTAGAGATTTTAAGAAAACCTTGGAAAGAGAGATGCAGAGGTTTATGGGTTAGCTTTTAACTGGTTTATCTCCGCCTTCAAAGCATCTATCTCTTTTTGCTGGGCATCTACTTTTTGCGAGAGGAAATTGATCCTTTCCAAAATATCCACTCCGCTGACAATCAATTTTTGAGTTTCAACTGTCACAAACCGGCCAATTTTATTCACAACATCAATAATATTGAAAAGGGGAGAAATTTGTTTTTGTTGTTCTTTAATTGCGGCGATTGTTACCGGAATAAGTTCTGAATATTGTACTCCCAAATAACCATCAGGATCTTTGGTAACAATTTGAGGCAATACTTTATTTACATCCTGGGCAATCAGTCCCAGTTGAGGAACTTTAGTCCAGGCTGGGTCTTTCCAGTTAAAATTGACAGGATTTAGTTCATTGATGGTTTTAAGAGCGTTGGTTATATTTGTGATATTTGTTTTGAGTCTTGAATCAGAGACTGCAGACCAACTGGTTGCGCCATTTCCTATAGAAACTCCTCCAGTTGGTGTTGCTCCACCACTATCAGATGATGTTAGAATTCTCATGTAAGTACCCCAATTTTCTCCCCTGTAACCTCTTATTACTGCACTACCTGCAGCGGCAAAGGCCCATCTAATATCCTGACCAGAGGTTTCATTATATGGAGAATTTGGCCCCCAAATTCTGATCGCTTCAATAGGAGCTGTTTGTGTAGCATCAAAGCCTGCTTGAATTTCCAGTTTGGCATTAGGACTCACTGTCCCGATGCCGACATTGCCATTGATGGCAACAGTGCCTCCACCACGATCATTTCCGGCAAGTACTATTGTGTTGCCATTGGAACTAGAAATATCAGGATATGTGAACCCTCCTGACGTGCTCCGTCGAACCGCTATGCCGTATAAGAGACTATTTGAATCGTACGACTGATAAATGTTACCATTGGCTACCTCTAGAGCTGCCCTCGGACCGGCTGTCCCGATGCCGACGTTGCCGCTATTGCGGATAACGACTCTATCAGTAGTAACATTAGTGGTCCTATCAACAGTTTGAAACTGAAGGCCAGTACTATCGCCTCCACTATTAATTCTCCAGACATCAGCTCCGTCTTGGTCCAGTATCAGCGCGCCGTCTCCGGCCAGCGTCAAATTTCCTATCGGATTCGGACTAGCTGTCCCGATGCCGACCCTGCCGTTGCGTTGAATAACCAGTCTATCTGTATTAACCAACCCATCTATGCTTGTAATGTAAAAATTATCATCTCCTGAAATTTGACTTCTGCTTTCACCCATAAACCATTCTCCAGCAGAGTTTCCAATTTGTTTAGAGAAAAAACGAATCCCTGCGCGTCTGTTAGTGGCGACGCTTCCGCCCTTCAAAACTAATTCAGCTGCTGCTCCGTTGGCAGAATCAACTTGGGCATTCACTGTATCAGATGGACCTGCCCCTCCAACAATATGAAGCTTACTGGTTGGATCTACTTTTCCGATGCCGACATTGCCGTTGTTTAGAACCGTTACCGCTTGCGGTGTTGTAAATGTCCCGA
>MFDZ01000037.1:2912-3636 GCA_001777455.1 Candidatus Daviesbacteria bacterium RIFCSPLOWO2_02_FULL_41_8 | reverse complement strand
GTTTATTGACCGGAGGATGCCCCCGGTATTTGAGGTGCCGTTTGCATACCAACCGACGGCAATGCCTGCCGCGTTACCGGCTGTAGCGGTGCCGGTATGGGTAGTAAAGTTGATATGTTCGCCGGTAGTCACACTTGTGGGGTCAGCAATCTCCAGGTGATTGCTCGGGCTGGCTGTCCCGATGCCGACATTGCCGTCTTTTGTAAATGTAACTTTTGCTCCACCAGCTAAATTATTCCAAATTGAGCTAAACTTTAATTTATTGTCATCGCTATTATCCATGCCCGCAAGCCATCCTCCTTCGCCTTGAGAGAGAAGTAATATTCCTGGGTCACCAGCAGAACTGTCCCGGACGCCACTCATAATATAGCTGTCTCCGGAACCTAAATTGCCAGCTGTTAGGGTCTTGCCCTCTCCCAGAATGCCTATGGTAGTATCAGATGTGCCATAGACAGCAAGTGGGACTACCGGAGGTACTGTCCCGATGCCGACATTGCCGTTGTTTGCAATAAACATCTGTGGATTAGAATCATTTTCTGTGTCAGTATACGAACCGAAATCTAAGCCACCCAACTCAGCTCTGATGAATTTTACTCTTTGGTTGGCAACTCCATAATTTGACTTAAGTTTTATTTGGGCAGCTATACCGGTTGATTCAAATTTTGCCACAGTAGCATTTGTTCCTACGACATGAAGAGGGGCAGCCGGACTAACTATCCCGATG
>MFDZ01000037.1:681-2889 GCA_001777455.1 Candidatus Daviesbacteria bacterium RIFCSPLOWO2_02_FULL_41_8 | reverse complement strand
GCTAATTTATTGGTTTTCTCAATAATGCCGGTATTTTTATCAAATACGGCAATGCCGGCAATAATTACCACCAGTGATAATCCGGAGATGGCTAATCTACGGAGTAATTTAGACTTTGGTAGCATAATTTAACTGTAGCTGTAATTTAGGTTAAAAGTCAAGTCATTACTATCTATTTGTGCTACAATATAATCATATGCCGGTTATTTGGGATTATGATATTAATGAGCTGAAGAAAACTAAATCAGGCAGGCTGCTGATACTGGAGAGGATGATTAATTATGGAGTTTACGAATCAGATAAAGAAAAGATCAGCCTGTCCGAGGTTAAAAAGAATTGGGAAAAGCTTAATATAGAACCTTCCAGAAGAGCGCTATTTAAATTACTAATTTGGAGATAAATGGATTATCCCTTAGACAGATTTACTCCTATTCAAAAAACAATTTTTGATTCTTTTATAAAGGATGCTTTGCACAAAGATTTTTATTTTACCGGTGGCACTGCTTTAAAGGTTTTTTACTTTAACCATCGGGAATCAGAGGACCTGGACTTTTTTTCTGAGAATGACTTTGACACCGATCTCGCAGCCAGGTTTATGCAACAGGCCGCTTTAGGGCTTAAGGCAAAACTGAGAAGTACTGTAATTGGAAAAGTAAGGATATTTGAATTAGTTGATAATCAAAATAACTTAATAATTAAAGTTGATTTCGCCCAGTACCCATATCCCAGGTTAAAAAAAGGCATGATGGTTGAAAATATTGAAATTGACAGCCTGGAAGATATAGGAGCGAATAAATTACACACCATACTGCAAAGGACTCAGGTCAAAGATTTTGTTGATCTATATTTTTTGCTAAGAAAATACACAATTTGGGATTTACTGCATTTTTCGCAAAAAAAGTTTAATCTTGAGATAGACTTAATTTGGTTGTCAGCAGGTCTTTTAAAGGCCGGGTCTTTTGAAAATCTGCCGAAGATGTTAGTGCCGATGGATTTACAGGAACTTAAAGATTTCTATAAAGATTTGGCTATAAAATTGGGGAAGAGTGTTGTAAAAGAGTAGGGTTTTTCCAACTATGGCCCTCCCGGTGTTCTTATGGCTTCATTGGAATGAACATCACCGCTTTTTGTTTGTATCCAGGCGCCCGGATCGCAGTAAAAAGGCGTTGTTGGCGTTGAAGCAGTGCATTGTTCGGTAGTTCCGTCCACATTGCAGGCGGACACCCCCCAGGTGTAGGTGTAGGTGGGTTCAGTATTAAAGACATCGGCGGTAGAAGTGATGTTGTATGCAGGGTAGTCGTGGGATATCCTGCCCAGAGAGCTGTTGATCCAGGTTTCATAGTAGGCGACTGTTGGCGGCTGAGGAGAAGGCGCATCCCAATCGAGACTGACTTGTTTACCTGGTGAACTGCAATCAGCCAGAGGATTGGTGGGCGGGTAAGGCAGGCAGGTTTTTGTAAAGCTCTGACCTGTAGAGTTTCTACTGTTAAAAACCCTGAAATAGTAAACTGTTTCTCCGTCAAGGGTGTTTAAGGTGTTGCCATTAGTAAAGTAGGTAAACCTGTCTCCCGCCGCTCCCGGTATCGGCGTGCTGTTGGTACAGGTGGTTCTATCCTGGGGATTGGTACAGGCAACCCATTTTTGATAGTAGGTACTAAATATTTGGTCATTGACCGAAATATTGACCCAGAAACCCCATTGGTAAGTTTGAAGGCCGGCTTCGTCCGGATCAGCGTAATAAGGAGAGCCTCCCCAGGTTAAAGTTCCGGTATAGTTATTGGTGCCTGAAGTGCAGGCATTGAGAGTCGGATTATTTGGGGTGGGAAGTGGCGGAGTGCAGAAAAATGCTGCCCCGGCTGCTTCAGCGCCGGTTCCTCCGGCATTAGTAGCAGATATCCCCCAGGTATTGACCGGATTCTGCACTGGAACAATGCCAGAAGTTCCATAAGGATAACCCGGGATAAGATTGTTAAAATTATAGGGGCTGGCAGTGATTTGGGGGACAGCGGTACTTCCGACTCTTGTATCACCTCTTACCCGGACATTGTAGGTAGTGGCGCCGTTTGATGCTACCCAGGAAGTTCTGGCAGTATCGCCGGCGGTTGTACCGGGCGCAGGGCAGACTGCGGTAAGACCAGTCGGAGGTGGCGGAGCGCAGGTAAAAGAGTCGGTTGCCGTAGCCGGATCACTGCAGACGCTGTTCCGGCA
>MFDZ01000037.1:0-642 GCA_001777455.1 Candidatus Daviesbacteria bacterium RIFCSPLOWO2_02_FULL_41_8 | reverse complement strand
AGTTACCAGGGTTCCGTTAACGTAATAGTTGTAGGAAGTTGCCCCATTTGTATCAGTCCAAGTCAGTGTTGCAGGAGTTCCTGCGGGAACAGCGCACGAAGCGGAAGGGGTAGGCGCAGGAGGAGCGCAGGTAAAGGAACTATTAGCAGACGGGCTGCCGCAGACAGCGTCCTTACAAGCCTTGACTGTCCAGTTGTAATCACTGCCGGCCGTAGTTCCGGCAGTGGCAGTTACCGGGTCAGTACTGGTAACTATTACCGGGGCGGGGCTGAAAGCAGGAATACCGGTTACCTCATAAGAGGTGGCTCCGGCGGAAGCTGACCATCGCATGGAGCCAGTGGTGCCGGGAGCGGCACAGGTGCCGGACAGGTTGCCCGGAGGAGCAATACAAAGAGCGCTCAGACAATCATAGCCGATACTACAATTGTTGTAGGTACACTGGGGGGTTGTAGTGACAGTATTGCACGCTTCGCCGTCACTGTAAGTAGTCCGGGTACAAGTCTGGGTGCCGTTATTAAGGTTGCAGGTGTTGGCGGTAGCTCCGGTGCATCCCAAACACGAGATGGGACCATTACAGTTGGGGTTGGTAACGACATAAGAAGAAGAAGTACATGAGCCAGTGTTGCCTGCATTGTCCTGAAC
>MFDZ01000036.1:6207-6413 GCA_001777455.1 Candidatus Daviesbacteria bacterium RIFCSPLOWO2_02_FULL_41_8 | reverse complement strand
TTGATGGGTATATTTTTTATTTAAGGAAACAATGCTTGTCTCTTTAGTCGCAAAAATTTTCACTAATTGGTAATTTTTTAAAGCCTCCTCTGTAATTTTAGCCAGATCTTCCGCAGATGAGTATTGATTTGGACTATCAAACCCTGCCGGGTTGTCAAAATGCGTATTAGTCAAATTAAGTTCCATGGTTTTTTTATTCATCGCCG
>MFDZ01000036.1:0-6185 GCA_001777455.1 Candidatus Daviesbacteria bacterium RIFCSPLOWO2_02_FULL_41_8 | reverse complement strand
CGGATAATTCTCTGCCAAAGTATAAGCCGCATCATTGCCGGAGTTTAAAAGCATGCCGTAGAGTAATGCCCGGAAGGTCAAACTTTCCCCGTAATTTAAACCCACCTTAGACCCCGGCGTAGTCGCACTACTGCCGACAGTCAGTACGGAATTTTGTTTATAATATTCGCTGGCGACTAAGGCTGTCATAATTTTTGTAGTGGAAGCAATCGAGAGAGGAATATTGGCATCCTTTTGATATAGAATGGTATTTGTTGCCAAATCCTTTACTAGGATAGCCCGTGCGGAAAGAGACGGCAAGTTTAAGTTTTTACCAACAGGCGGAATATTGTATTTTTGAACGCCGGCAACAGCGGAATTGTTTTGCGGGATTTGCAAACTTATTATTATTTGTTCGGTATAATCAACGAACAAAGGGGTGACCGTTGCAATAATTATAGCCAATAATACTAAACCGACGGAATAAAGATAATGTTTCATGAAAATTTCTAATTTCTAATTTCTAATTTCTAATTTCTAAATAAGCAAAGCTTGCGATCCTTCGGATCTTAAATCCTGATGACTAAATATCCAAAAAATTAGCATTTTTAGATCAATTAGAAATTAGGTCAATTAGGTCAATTAGGTCAATTTGCTTAATCTCACATCCACTCTCTCCATATCTCTTGGGAAAAGTGAAGCTTCTCTGATGTTGCTCAAATTTAGGACATGCATGGTTATCCGCTCCAGTCCAAAAGAAAATCCTCCCTCAGGCGGCATGCCGAATTTAAAAGCCTGCAGATACATCTCAAAATTATCCGGATTCATCCCCCGGCTTTTAATGCTTTCCGTAAGTTTTTTACAGTCATTGATCCTCTGGCTTCCGCTCATTACTTCTACCCCCCGGAATAATAAATCGTAACTTAAGCTATACTCGGGGTCTTTAGGATCAGGCATTGTATAGAAAGGCTTGGCTGCTGTCGGAAAGTGAGTGATGGTAACAAAATCACTTTTGTGTTTTTCTTTGGACCATTGACACAAATCAATTTCATCCTGCGGAGTTAAATCTTTTTCTTTCCGGTTGTCCCGGCCGAATTCTTTTAAGATTATCTCCTGCGCTTCCCGCAGGGAGAGTCTGGGAATTTTATGGTAAAGAATTTTTTCTACACCGAACTCCGATAAAATATCCGGACATTTATCCTCCACAAACTTTAACATCTTAACTGCTGTGTCTTCCAGACAATCCAGTAATTCCTCAAATTCCACAAAACCAATTTCCATATCCATCTGGGTGGACTCTGTTAAATGCCTTGTGGTTACCGATGGTTCGGCCCGATAGGCTTTGGCAATAGTAAATACCCGCTCCAGTACCGGCACCAGCATTTGTTTATAAAGTTGCGGGCTTTGGGATAAATAGGCTTTGTGCTCAAAATAATCAATCTTAAAAACTTCCGCTCCCCCTTCGGTGGCCCCGGCCACAATCGTTGGTACCACGATTTCCGTACAACTTAAACTTTTGGCCGCATTTCTAAATCCTTCCAGTAAGGTTGCCTGTACCTTAAAAATAGATTTTACCTTTGGGTGTCTTAGGGTTAGCGAACGGAAGTCCAGCAGTGTCGGCAGTTGTAAACTTAAATCTTTTCCTCCCATATCAAACGGTAATTCTTCTGCTTTTGAAAGTATTTCAATATTTTCAGCTGAAATTTCAATTTCTCCGGTGGGTATATTTTTGTTTATCAGGTGTTCCGGGCGCTTAGCAACTTTCCCGGTTATACAAACTACGTCTTGCGGATGCAAGCTATTTGAATCACCTCGGACGGTGGCCCCGCCTCTGGCGGGGGCTCCTCCGAGGTGGGCTGTATTTGCTACAACAACTTGAACAATTCCGGATCTATCAGTTATATCCAAAAAGGAAATTTTGCCGTGATCACGCTTTGAATAAACAAAACCGCAAATTTTAACCTGCTCCCCAACTTTACTTTTACAATCTAAAATTAGAGTGCGATTCATGATGGATTGATCATAACAGCACAGCCTTAACATTGACAAGATACTAGCTACATGCTAAAGTACTAAAAGTTAAGCAAAGATAATATGAATTTAGTAAAAGTTTGGTATTTCTATTTTATGTTTACCTTCCGAAAGGAGGGAGGTTTATTGGGATAACCTTATCGAAAAGGTTTTGACCAATATTAGCCTCCCGAATGGGAGGTTTTTTTATGAAAAGAATAGACTACGACACAGTTCCTATTGAAAATACACATATAGCTTCAATCACAGCGATTGACTCCCCTTTTCAACTAAAAAAAGAGATTGTCAATCCGAATAGAGGCCTTGTTGCAAAAACTCGACAGGAGATCCGGGATATTTTGCATGGAGAAGACACTTGGAGATTGATGGTGGCCACTGGACCCTGTTCGTTACATGATCGACCAGCAAGCCTTGAATATGCCCAAGGAGTAAGCCATCTAAGAAGCAGGTACGAGGACAGTTTAGTAATTATTATGCGTGGTTATGTTGAAAAACCACGAACAACGTTAGGATGGACAGGTATGATAAACGACCCTCACCTTGATGGATCATTCGATATCATTACTGGCCTGGCAACCTCACGCCAGTTATTAGCTGACATTAATAATTTAGGGGTACCTTGTGCTGTCGAATTTGTCAGCCTTGACACACCACAATATTATGGCGACTTGGTCTCTTGGGCAGCCATTGGTGCTAGAACAACCGAAGCTCCAGTATACAGACACCTAGCTAGCGGATTGTCCATACCTGTTGGTTTCAAAAACTCTACAGAAGGTAATATCCAGGTTGCCGTTGACGCCATGGTTACAGCTAAAAGTCCTCATATAATTACTGGTATTAACGAATATGCCCAGGAGGCTAAAATAGATACAACGGGAAATCCTGATACTCACATAGTTTTAAGAGGAGGCGGCGGAGCTACAAACTATGATGCAGTATCTATCAATATAGCGATTAATTTAGTCCGACAAGCCGGTCTACTTACTGAAACCAATCGCCCCATAATGATTGATTGCTCACATGGAAATTCAGAAAAGAAGTTTAAGCTACAATCAGTTGCTGCTGAAAATGCGCTAGAGCAAATCCGATCAGGACAAAGAAGAATCATGGGGCTGATGTTTGAAAGTCATTTACATGAAGGCAATCAACAGTGGATTGCAGGCCAACCGCTTAAATACGGTGTTTCAATTACTGATAGTTGTATTAATTGGGAAGAAACTGAACGTCTATTAGAAACTATTGCCAAAGCATTAGGACCTAAAAGATATGTGTTGAACCCTTCTATAGGCAGTTCTACTTATGAAAACTAAACCTTTATATCTTGATGATTCGTATCTTAAAGAAATGGATGCGGATGTTTTGGAAGTCTTGCCGGAAGGTGAAGGCGTCTTCCGCCTGATTTTGGACCAAACGGTCTTTTATCCCATGGGCGGCGGCCAGGCCACTGATCAGGGAAAACTAGAGGCGGACAACTGGTCCGGAGAAGTGTATCAGGTCCTAAATAAGCAAAGCTTGCTTTCTCGCAAGCTCGAAAATAGAGACGGCGAAATCTGGCATTTTATTAAAACAAGTGGCACTCCGGCTGTCGGAGCAAAAGTTCACGGCAGTATTAACTGGGATCGAAGATATAAAAATATGAAATTGCATTCCGCCGGTCATATCATAGATTTTGCCATGTTTTTACTGGGGCTTTCACCTAAAATCTTAGTGCCACTGAAGGCAGATCACAACAAAAATCCACATATTATTTACCAGGGTACCCTCGAGGAAGACATAAAACAAAAATTGGAAGATAGAACAAATGAATTAGTTGCTAAAAATTTAAAACTTACCTGGTATTTTCAGCCCTTGGAAGATTTACAAAAAGAAGCTATCTATCTAATTCCTGGGCTACCAACCAACAAACCATTAAGAACCTTAAAACTGGAGGGTGTCGGAGCAGTGGCAGACGGCGGAACACAAGTTAAAACTACCGGTGAAGTGGGAAAAATAAACATTGAGTCAATTGAAAAAGAAGACGGACTGACAATTATCAGGTATTCGATTTGACAATGACACTCTGATGTTATAGTATTATTTCATAATGTCCAGGATGATCGCTATAGATTTAAAGAGAGTAGAGAGTTTAGTCGTCCTTCTTGTGATGCTCCTTACCGGAGCATACCTGGGAGGCCTTTTTAGATTCTAATTAAAATCTAAGAAGAAGATTTAGGCCTCCCGAATGGGAGGTTTTTTTGTGGTTTGAAAGGAGAAAAATATGTCAGTAGCAACAGCAGAAAAAACAGAAATTAACTGGGGGATACCCTTAGACAGAAGTAACGGGGCTAAACCATTAATAAGGGTGGACCGAACCGTTCTTTATTATACGCAACCGCCTAAAGTAGAAGGTATTTCAATACCGGCTAAAACACTTGTCTTGGATCAGGAAAAAATAGAGGCAGACCGATTCAATCTTTCAGTTGAAAGCAGAAGAAAAAGATTAGCTGCTCTAAATAGGGGACGTGAGATATTATTTACAAAATACTATGAATGTCTGGGCCCCGCTATATACTATAACCAAGATTATGCTAATAGTGTTGGGATTATTGCCCAAATCATTAAAGAATTATCAGCTAACCAAATTATAGCAAGACGTTTTCCTGAAAATTATTCAACAGGACCTTCTCATAGAGGAAGGCTTGTGAGAGCGTGTGGATAAAAACTATGCCAGACAGAAAGATTTTTCTTGCCTCATCAGGCATACAACCAGAAACCTACCCTCATTTCCGGGAATTATCAGGAAAATATCCGCATGAAACAAAAGTAGGATTTATCATTACAGCTGGTAATAACCATAATCTTGCTATAGAGGCCGTAGAAAGCTTGCGAGGATTTGGATTTGTTGTGGAAATATTGGACCTCAAAAATTCTAAGCCTCGATATGTAAGAAATAATTTACAACGCATTGATGTGTTATATGTAAACGGAGGTAATACATTTGATTTATTATATTGGATGAAAAAATCTGAGTTGTTAATACCCTTGCAAGAGCGTCTTGATGAAGGAATGTGTTATTACGGTTCCAGTGCTGGCAGTTTAGTAGCCGGACCAAATATAGAAATGGCTGGTTGGCATAGAAGTTGGGATAGAAACAAAATAGGATTAACTGATTTGAGCGGACTGGGTATAATCGACGTGGCTGTTTTTCCCCACTTTGATCCCAGGTATAGAGATTTAATAAACTCAAGAGCGAACAATGTCAATTACCCAATTGTGGCCATAACCAATAAACAAGCAGTCGTAGTAGATAATCATGGTTTTAGAATTGTTGGAGAAGGTAACGAATATTTTTTTGGTCAACATCAATTTAGTACCGAACATCCAGAACCTTTAGCTGTAGCTTCTCTGTCCCGTTGAACCGGTTGATCTCAAGTTGAAACGCTAAATCAACTATCTGTTTTTCATGTAATTTAGTAATTAAATCGCCAAATGAAAAAGCTATAACATCTATGTTGTCTGCTTTAAACTTAAGATGTTTACCCTCCCCTACTGTCCGGATATCGGAAACTGTCATTGTTTTGGTGGCAAAAACCGGTTTTTTATTGTTCATACCGAAAGGCTCGAATTTTTCAATTTCAGAAACTAAACTTTTAGTCAATTGCTTACTTTCTACCTCTGCTTCTATTTCCAAAACCTTTTCTTCCTCCGGCAGTACTAATGCAAGCTTTTCCAATCTTTTTTTAAAAACTTCCACATATTTACTCAATATGGAAAATCCCGCCGCTCCCGGATGCCCGCCTACATCAATTAAAATATCCGAGTGTTTTCTGATTAGCTCCACAATATTAATACCGTCTATAGATCTGGCCGAACCCTTGGAAACCTCCGCCCCAATTGATATAGCAATTGCCGGCCGGTTATACCCTTCCGCAACTTTACCGGCCACCAATCCGATAATTCCGGCGGACCACTCTTTACTGGCTAAAACATGAATCTTTTGTTTTTCATCAACCAGCAGTTTCGCCTGCTCCACCGCCTCCATTGTCATCTGTTGTCTGGTGGTATTGGCCTCACACAAAAGCTTGGCCAATCTTTTCGCTTTTACCGGATCTTTTGTACAAAGTAGCCGCAGTGAATCTATCGCGTGGTCTAATCGTCCCATCGCATTTAACCGGGGACCGATCATATATCCTATC
>MFDZ01000035.1:5971-6992 GCA_001777455.1 Candidatus Daviesbacteria bacterium RIFCSPLOWO2_02_FULL_41_8 | reverse complement strand
CCGGCTATTGCTGCGGTAATCTTACTCATAATTCCGGGTTGATTCATCCCCCATCCCCTGACCTCCAAGCTGACGGCGTTTTTAATAATCGAAATTGCCTTGACCGGATCATCGTCCGGTCTTTCCTGATTATCTATTACTGTGCCGGAGGAATTCGGATCAAGTGTGCTTTTGACATATATTGTAATCGGGGGTCTTTTGGCACTTCCTGCTCTAACTGCGTGGTGGATAGCCTTCGGATGGATTACCTTGCCTCCCAGTGCCGTTAAGGCACCCGCTTCGTCATAAAGCATATGCGGAACAATATGGGGGCTTACTACTACCTTTGGATCAGCAGACATCACTCCGGCCACATCAGCTTTGTATAGGTAAACACTAATATCATTAAAAAATGGCGATGAAGCGTGACCCATCGTCGTAGCAGTCAGATCGCTACCGCCTCTGCTGAAAGTTGTTTCATGCTTATTATTTCCAGCACCATAATATCCACCCATTACTAATACTTTACCCCCTGTTAAATCTCGCATAAAATCAAATTTGATTCTCTCTCTGGTAGCAGTGATAGAGGGGTGTGCATTCCCAAAAACACCATCAGTCACGATTACCTCCGCTGCATCGTAATATTTAGCATCCACTCCGCAACCCTGTAGATGGGCGGTAAAAATAGGTGCCATAAGCCCTTCGCCTAAACGGGCACAGATCCAATCATAATGTCGGGGAGACAAGGAACCGAGCTTTGCCATTGCTTCGACATATCCAGTTGCTTCTGTTATGTAGTCATCAACTCTTTGATGTAAATCCAATTTTCTACCGGGCTCTACAACTTCTTCAATCAGAGAATGATGAAGGGAACTGTTGCGAAGAAATACATCTCCCCCTTTGTATCCAAAAGTCACTGTTGAAGCAATCTGCCTTTGTAGCCATTCCGTCATTCCTTCCATGGCTGAAACTACCACTAGAGTTGCCGTACCCTGCCGAAGACTATTTACTACCACTGAAGCTGACTGCATCAGGGCTTCAG
>MFDZ01000035.1:569-5965 GCA_001777455.1 Candidatus Daviesbacteria bacterium RIFCSPLOWO2_02_FULL_41_8 | reverse complement strand
CCACAGAAGAACCGCCATATTTTTGTATTTCCAAGGATTCCAAATAAATCATAGAATTCAGAAGTGATTATAGCACAAATAAGTTTTTTATGGGCTTAAAAGCTGTTTAATTTTAGCTTTTGCTTCTTCAATCTGCTGACTGCTTAGTCTAATACCGCTTTTTGTTTGGCACGGCTTACTCTCGATAGAGAAAATTCTTTCCTTAAGTTTTGCCTGTTTTTGAATGCCTGCGGGGATTGCAGGTTCAATACCTGTGGCTTTTTTGACAAACTGCGGGAACTTTCCCGGATCAGCTGTTTCATAAACTACAGCCAATTGATCATCCCTTCCCCCCAGGTATCTTTCCAAAGCTTTCCATCCTACCGCTCCATGAGGATCTAGTAAAACTCCGTATTTTTCATAGACCTGCTTAATGGTGTCTTCATGCTCTTTGTTGTTGACAGCAAAGGAAGCAATATCCATTCTCATACTCTCAAAATTCGGCATACGATCAATCACGCCCTCTCTGGTAACCCTACCGGTTTTATCCCTTTTGTCAAACATATGACCGCCGTAGAAATCAATCAGTCTGGCCAGATTGCTGGGGTGGGAAACCATCATGGCTGAGGAAGGTGAAGATTTGGTTGGTTTAACTGAATATCTGCCTGTTTTAAGAAATTCGGGAAATTCCGTATTCTCATTAACCCCACAGATAATTTTTGAAACAGGCAGGCCCATTTCTTTCGCAATCACCGTTCCCATCATATCGCCGAAATTACCGGAGGGAATACTCACAATCATCGGTTCACCCTCCTCTCCCACTCTGGAATACGTATAAAATGGATAAACTGCCTGAGGCAAAAGCCTACCCAAACTGATCGAGTTAGCTGAAGTTAATCTGTCCGGATCTCCAAAAAGCTCTTTTGCAAATTCTTTATCTCCAAGAAGATTTTTTGCTAAAGCCTGACAAAGATCAAAATCACCGTTAACCTCAAATGCGTATACATTGCCTCCTAATGTGGTCATCTGTCTTCTCTGCCCGGAGCTTACTGCACCGCGTGGGAAAAAGACTACGTTCTCAACATTACCTAGCCCATGCAGGGCATCAGCCACTGCTCCTCCTGTATCTCCGGATGTAGCTACCACCACTGTTTTTTTTAAGTTCCTCTTTTTCAGGAAATAATCCAGTGTCCGGCCAAAAAAACGGGCGGCATAATCTTTAAAGGAATATGTTGGGCCTCCGCTCAGCCACATGATATAGACCGCTCCAGCCACTCTTTGTATTCCGGTTGGAATTACCTTTTCATCGTAAGCTTCGTTTAATAAGACAGTTAGTTGATCCGCCGGTATCTCTGCCTTTAAAAAGGGATTTAAAACTTTGAAAGCAATTTCAGCATAGGAAGCACCCTTCATGCCAACAATTTCCTTTCTACTTAACTTAGGAATCTCCTGCCGCGGAATCATATACAGTCCGTAATTAGATCCCATACCTTTTAGGAGTGCTGTTTCAAAACTGACTCGTTCAGTTTTGTCATTTGTACTGTAATAGGTAATCTTTCCGGACATTTTATTTAATTAACTCGATGAATTTCTCCACAATAAAATCAGATTTTCGCAGTAAACGGTAGTCAAGTGTGAAATCGGCCAGCTTTTCATACTCTTTGGATCTAAATTCCAGAAGCTTTGGATAACACCTGGTCAGCGCCTGTTTGTTGCTTTCTCCTGCATTTTTGTTAAACGATTTCCCCCAAATCACCGGCTTTAGATTTTTAAGTATTAATCTGAACATCTTTTCTATGCTGGAAGTATCTGCGCGGATATAAACCACTTTACTAACAGAGGAGAGCTTGTTTAAAATAACATTTCCTAAATAAATAACACTACCGGTAGTATCTATAATTAGATTTTGACAGGTTTCGGCTTCTGATAGTATATCCTCCATTGCCTTTTTCTCACAGGTTAGATATTCTTGGCTCTTTTTGGCATACCGCCCGTCAAAGGGCTGGCCCATCCATCTTGCAACATCCCTTATGCCTGAATAACCTAAGTTTTTAAATCCGGCTCCCAACTTCTTTTCCAACAGATCATCACAGCGCAATACCTTAAAGCCTTTTTTCTGAAGTTTTTTAGACCAGTAAGTTTTCCCACTACCGGACATGCCGATTAAAGAAAATTTCATTCTGGAAGTTATAATAGATAAAAATAATCTGGCATTCAAGAAGTAACTAACCTGCTATTTAACTTTTGACAGTTTATCTAGATAGAGATTGAGATAATTAAAATCATCCATAATATATTTATACTCCACATTCTCCGTATTTTTGGGATATGCCACATATAAAGTGTCTAGCGTTTTTTGATGGCTTAAAAATTGTTCTTTTAAACCTTGTGTCTGAGCGGTTAAATTATTGGCTACCACCAGCTCCGTAATTTGGCCGGCTAAAGTTGAATACCTTGAGGCGGAGGGTAAAATATAATCATAGCTTTTATTATTAAATACGTTTTGCAGTTCCTGCAGACGTAAATCCAGTAAACTGCTCATAAATTTTACCCGATCCTCCGGTGTTGATTTTAGTTTAAAGAAAGCTTTCTCCTGTACTCTTTTTAAACCAAACAGCAGATCTTGATCCGGATTGGCATTCTGAGACAATAGCAGTGACCCTGCCAAAAGCACCAGTACAATTATAAGTATTAGTTGGAGTCTAGGTTTTGTCATTTTAGCTTTTCTGTCATTCTGATCCGGCTTTGCCGGAGAAGAATCTCTCAACTTGTTTGAGAAACTTGCATTCGCAAGAGATCCTTCGTCACTACGTTCCTCAGGATGACAATTATTTCCTGATGAATATCTTCTGGAGATTTCATCTCTTCGTCTTTCATGCAGTCGATAACATACCAGCTGTTTTGCGATTTTGCAAGCGACAAATAAATTTTACTTGCTTCCTCCAGGTGTTTGATGTTTTCCTCATGCAGATCGGATAATCTGCCGGCCACATTTTTTTGTCCCATTTTAGGATCAACTGACAAAAGAATAGTTAAATCCTCCCTCGGCATGCCATTAGTTTTGTATTCCAGTTCGTCTAACCACGAAATAAATTCTTCTCTTTCTTTTTCAGGTAAATGCGCTCCCATATGCGCCTTATTGGCAGACACATATCTGTTAGCCAAAACTATTTTTCCTTCACTTAACCATTTTTCAATTTGCGGTTTTGCCAATAGCCGGTCCCCGGCAAATGCCAGAGATATCAGATACGGATTCGCATCATTAATGGAACCGAACTCACCTTCCAAATATCTCGCCACCAATTCCGCATAAATATTATCTCCATATCTGGGAAAGCTAATAGCCTCGCAAGGCGTCCCCCGGGAGGCTAATGAACGTTTTAAAAGTTCTAGTTGGGTGGTTTTCCCCGACCCATCAATTCCTTCTATAACAATCAGCAAGCCCTTCATTGTTAAATTGTTCAATTGTTTCATTGTTATTCCTTTAATTTATCATTTGTAAATTTTATCAGCTGGTGAATGGATTTTGGTAAATCTTGAAGATCATTTAATATGTGTTTATATTGCTCTATTGTAACTAGTTTTCTGATTTTTGATTTTTCATTCCAATCTAAACCTTCTTTTACAGAACCAAAGCTATAATAATAGAATCTAACTTTATCTTTCTTACTATATCTACCAAAACCCTCTGCAATATTAGCTGAAATAGAATCTATGGCGGTAACAAACTGAACGCCAACAGTTTTCTTGGTAAACCAGTCCCAATCTGTAATTATATCCCAAACATAATTAGAAAGGCTCAAAGCCCTCTTATAACAATCAATATCATTTAACTGAAGATATTTCATAACCTTTTAACAATACCAACAATGTAGCAATGAAACAATCTGTTAATGGAATAATTTTACGTTAAATTTTACTGGCAGCTTTAATAAAACCCATAAATAGAGGATGTGGCATTAATGGTCGGGATTTTAGCTCCGGATGAAATTGCGTCCCCACAAAAAACGGATGGTCTTTCAATTCAATGATTTCCACCAGTTTTCCGTCAGGTGAAGTCCCGGAAATAGTTAACCCTTTTTTCATAAACGGATCTAAAAAGTCATTATTAAACTCAAACCTGTGCCGGTGACGCTCAGAAACAAGGGGAAAGCGTGAAGCGGAAAGGGTAAAGTCTTTGTACAGCTCATAAACATGCGTGCCTTCTTTTAATTTGCAATCCCAAGCCCCCAATCTCATTGTGGCCCCGTATTCCCGCTTTAGCAACCTTTTTTCCTGATCAGGCATGATATGAATAACCGGATATTTAGTGGCCGGATCTATTTCTGTGGTGTGCGCTCCGGGGAGCTCCAGCACATTCCTGGCATACTCCACAACAGCCAACTGCATGCCGTAACAAAGCCCAAAATAAGGGATCTTGCGCTCCCTGGCGTATTTGATCGCTTCAATTTTCCCGTCAATATCCCGGGAACCAAACCCTCCGGGAACTATAATTCCCTGGAAGTTCCGCAAAATTTCTACATTATCCAAAACTTTGCCGGAATCCAGCCAGGTTATTTCCGGTTTTAAACCCTGACTCCAGGCCGCGTGTTTCACTGCTTCAATTACAGAAATGTATGAATCAGCCAGCGTAAAAGCCCCTGTTGAGAAATATTTACCGACAATGGCGATTTTCATCACCTCTTTGGCAGAATCAATTTTTTCCACAAACTCTTTCCATTCTTTCAGGTCCTCATTTTTTCTTTTTAAGCCTAACTTATCCAGTAATCTTTGAGCCAAGTTTTGTTTATCAAACCCTAGCGGCACTTTATAGATACTGTCCACATCCGGAGCGGAAATAATATCTTCAGATTCCAAACCTGTGGTAATGGATAATTTCTTAATTCTTTGCTGATCCAGGGGTCTTTCTGATCTTGCCAGCAGTATATCCGGTTGAATACCCATGGCGTTTAAGTCCCGGACCGACATTTGAGCCGGCTTGCTTTTCATCTCACCGATGGAAGCCGGAATCGGCAGATAGGTAATGTGGGCATGCAAAACATCGTGTGGATTTTTCAGCTTCATCAACCGGTTGGCTTCTAAAAACATGATATTTTGATACTCGCCGGTGGTACCGCCGATTTCTATTACTACTACATCGGCATTGCCGGCCCTGCCTGCATCCTTAATTCTTTTGATAATTTCCTCCGTAATATACGTCACCACATCCACACATTCCCCGTCATATTCCAAATTCCGCTCCCGCTGGATTACTGACAGGTAAATAGAGCCTTGAGTGGCAATACTGTTTTTATTTAAGGATTCTCCCAGAAATCGTTCATAATGACCTAAATCCTGATCTGTTTCCGTCCCGTCATCCAATACAAACACTTCGCCGTGTTCAATTGGGTTCATGGTCCCGGCGTCAACATTGAGAT
>MFDZ01000035.1:0-516 GCA_001777455.1 Candidatus Daviesbacteria bacterium RIFCSPLOWO2_02_FULL_41_8 | reverse complement strand
AAGTAATTATGCCTAGACTCTCGACTCTAGTCACTTGACTCTAATTAGGGGATTTTTTGAGGCCCTCAATATAATACTAAATTTCGTTGATACTTGCAAGTATCAACTCCAGGTTACAGGTTGTAGGGTACAGGTTGCAGTTAAAAAACCACTATGGGTTGACAAAAGCCTAGTCTTTACATTAAAATCCCTCCATGGATACTGAAAGAAAAGGCGGCAGATTTAAAAAACCAGGTGTTCCTGATTTAGGAGCAAGAATCAAATCGCTAATGGGTGATACTTTAAGTGCTTCTGAGTTGTCAGCTAGATCTGGAGTCTCTTCCTCTTATTTATCGAGAATAATCCAGGGAGAAGTAACAAATCCGACGCTAGATTATGCTGTAAGAATTGGTGAGGGCTTAGGTGTAACTGTTTCAGAACTTATTGGTCAAACTCCTCTATCCCAAAATGGAGAAGTTTTATTACCTAGTAAAAATTTAGAACTCCGGTATGTTCCCGTAAATATCCGGCACTCTA
>MFDZ01000034.1:16016-18293 GCA_001777455.1 Candidatus Daviesbacteria bacterium RIFCSPLOWO2_02_FULL_41_8 | reverse complement strand
GATTCTATTGCAAAATATGATGCCGGTCTTGCCCAAATCGCCGGACAAATAAAACAACCCTCTGCTACCGCCCCGCAGCAACCTTTACCTACTTCACCGGCATTGACTTCTCAACCTAATGCAATTCAGCCTTCCGGTTCTGTATCTTCGCCCTCTGATTCTGAAGCCCAATTACCCGTTGCTACACCCCGGCCGGTAGCAGTTTTGCCTCAACCAACTGCCACCCCGGGATCTTCAACCTCCCCCCGGGCTACTGCCTTACCTCAGCCAACGAATGCACCGGGCGCTTCTGCTTTACCTCGGGCTACTGCTACACCTCAACCAACTGCCACCCCGGGATCTTCAACCTCCCCTCGGGCTACTGCCTTACCTATCCCGCAACAACCGACTCAAGCGCCACAAGTTTCTCCTACTGCAGTGCCAGCAACACCAAGACCGACTTCAACACCGGCGCCTTCAATAATCCCTTCTCCGACACCGCGGCCTTCTTCAGGTTCAGGCGATAACGGCGAAGATATCAAGAGGGCCCGTGAGGAGCTGGAGAGAATAAAGCGGGAAGCTGAGGAGAAAAGAGGTAAAAGAGGTAATCAAAATTTTGGGAATAATAATGAAAACAATGGAAATAATAGAAATGAAGGAAGCAGCGGAGATAATGAAAACAGTGGAAAAAATGAGAATGACAGAAATAATGACAAAGGCGGAAAAGGTAAGAATAATTGAAAAAGTTGAATTTGTTTCAGGGATGTGGTACATTCTAAATAGAAAAGCTATGAAGGGGTTTCCCACCCCTTTTATCCCGCGAAGTCCGGCAGAGCCGGACGAAGTGGGAGGCTGGGTACGAAGTCCGCCTACGCTAAGGCTACGGCGGATAAAATATCACGGAAGCCAAACCGTAAAATATGGACGCTGATGATTGTCAGCTAATAAGTCCTTCAAACGTAAGTTGAAGGAAAAGCAAGGTGGTAACGTCTCTTTGTAGGCCCTTGTTAGATCGCGATTGTCGTGATCTGGCAAGGGCTTTTTATATGGAGAAAAATATGATTAGAAAAGCTAGAAAAACAGATTTAAATCAGATTCTTAGGCTCTTAAAATATGGGGCGATCAGCGGTAAGGTTTTAACTAGGTCTAAGTCTGATATGCTACAAAATATAAAGAACTTCTTTGTTTGTGTAGAAAACAGCCAAATTATTGGTTGCGCCAGTTTGGAAGTCTACAGTCCTAAACTGGCAGAGATAAGATCTTTGGTGGTCGATCCTTCTTATCAGAGAAAGGGGATTGGATCCTTGCTGGTGCAAACTTGTTTGTTAGAGGCAAAAGCACAAGGTATTTTTGAAATATTGGCAATTACGGATAAGAACCAATTTTTTAAAGGTTTAGGTTTTAAAAAAAGCATCGAGGAAAAATGTCCTATGTTCCTTAAGCTGGATGTTGGGTATAATAAGAAAAAGACAAAATGAGATACTCAAAGCTTTTTGGCAAGACAATTAAAGAGACTCCCAAAGATGCAACTTTAGTTTCACATAAACTGCTTTATCAGGCGGGGTTTATCCGGGAATCCACCGCAGGAAGATACTACCTTTTGCCTCTTGGCGTGCGTGTTCAGCAAAAAATTCAGCAGATAATCAAGAAAGAAATGGATAAAGCCGGCGCCCAGGAACTGTTAACCCCGGTATTGCACCCGATTGCCCTGTGGAAGGAAACCAACCGGACCACTTCGGTTGGTTTTGAACTGATGAAAGTTAAAGACAGAAGCGAGGTGGAGTTTGTCCTGGGCGGGACAGCGGAAGAGATGTTGGTGGATCTGGTCAGGAAATTTCAGATTAGCTACAAAGATTTGCCGTTTAATTTGTACCAGTTTTCTTCCAAATTCCGGGATGAACTGCGGGCCCGCGGCGGACTGCTGCGGGTGCGCGAGTTTATTATGAAAGATGCCTACTCTTTTGACGTTTCTGAAGAAGAATTTAAAAAAGAATACGAAAAAATGCGCCAATCTTATACCAAAATTTTCAAAGAGATGGGGCTGGCAACAGTTGTGGTGGAATCCGACAACGGTTATATCGGGGGTGAATATTGCCACGAATTTGTGGTGGAATCGGAGATTGGCGAAAGCAAGTTTTTGGTAAGTACCGACGGATATGCGGCGCATGAAGATGTTGCCCGCTTCCTGCCGGATAAGAAAAATGTTGACGGAAAAGAAAAACCGCTAAAAGAAGTTGAAGCGGTAAGGGGAACTACTATGGAAGACGGAGTCAATTTACACAAACTGCCGCTCTGGCA
>MFDZ01000034.1:11749-15992 GCA_001777455.1 Candidatus Daviesbacteria bacterium RIFCSPLOWO2_02_FULL_41_8 | reverse complement strand
CAATTATCAGAGGCGACATGGATGTCAATGAAATCAAGCTTTTGCACGCCATTAAAGCCTTCCAACTCCGCCACGCCACCGAGGTGGAAATCAGGGAGAAAATACACTCGGAACCCGGCTTTATTTCTCCTGTGGGGATTAAAGATATTGCGGATAAAAGTGTTGAACTTATTGTTGTTGCAGATGAGACGCTCCTAACGATTAAAAATGCCTACGGCGGAGCAAATAAAAAACACAGGGATCTTTTAAATATGAATATGGGGAGGGATTTTAAACCGGATATTACAGCAGATATTGCTTTAGTTAAGGAAGGGTTAACGGCGCCGGATGGTAGCGGACTGCTCTCGGCCAGGCGGGGTATTGAGGTGGGGCATATTTTTCAACTCGGGTTTCATTATTCTTCAAAAATGAAGGATGCCGACTTTATTGACAAAGACGGCAGGAGGCAACCTTTTTACATGGGTTGTTACGGGATCGGACTCGGCAGAGCAATGGCAACGGTTGTGGAAATTTATCACGACGAACGGGGAATTGTTTGGCCCGGGAGTGTGGCGCCGTTTCAAGTGCATTTGGTGGGATTGGATATGGAAGGGGAAAGGGTGAAGGGTGAAGCGGAAAGAGTCTATAAATTATTGCAGGCAGAAAATGTAGAAGTTTTGTTCGATGACAGAGTAGGAGTTTCTGCCGGAGCTAAATTTGCCGATGCAGACTTGATTGGGATTCCATATCGGATTGTTATATCTAAAAAAACCGAAGATAAAATTGAGTTGAAAAAAAGATCAGAAAAAGAGACAAAGTTTGTTTCATTTGAACAGCTTTTGCAAATTGTTAAAGATTACAATTGATTTTAAGCCCCGTTTCTGGTACATTACCATCCATCATGATAGCTAAAAATATTGTCAAACAACCTAAATCTATAGTTGAAGTAACAATCACCGCTCCCTGGACTGATTTACAAGCTACTTGGGACGCAACTTTGGCGAAAATGGCTGCCGATGTGGAACTCTCCGGATTTAGAAAAGGGACGGCGCCCTTGCCGATGGTGGAACAACAACTGGGAACCAGGTTGCAGGATGAAGTGCTGAAAGCAGCCATGCCTAATTTTTTAATCGAAGCCTTAAAAGGCACGGACATTGTCCCGATTGATTATCCCAAATATGATTTAGTTTCTTTTGTCAAAGGTAGTCAACTACAATTTAAAGCTACCGTTACCAACCGGCCGGCAATCACAGTGGGCAATTACAAGACCATCAAAGTAAGCAAACCTTCTCCGAAACCGGTGACAGAAGAAGAGGTGCAAAAAGTTATTGATGATCTTTTCAAAAGATGGAAAACCAGAGCAGGTGTTCAACCGGCAGGAAACACTGGTCCCGCCTCTGCTGAAGCTACGGCGGGCAAGCAGGCTGGATCGATCAGTTTCCAGGGAGGGTCTGCCTCTACTCAAGGAGCTGTAGACGCGCAATCCGGCTCTGCCGGACCAAACGAAGAATTTGCTCATGCCATGGGTGCTTTAAGTCTTAACGACCTTAAATCCAAAATCAGAAAAGACCTGGAATCAAATGTTTCCTACAATAATGAGTTGGATTTTGAAGAGGCCATTTTACAGGAAGTGGAAAAAATTACTACGGTGGAACTGCCGGAAATTTTAATTGCCGATGAGCTAAACAGGATGCTGGTTTCCCTTCAGAGAAGAGTGGCGGATATGGGGCTTTTGCTGGAGGATTACTTAAAAAGCCAGGGGAAAACCATGGATCAGATAAAGACTGAATGGAGAGTGCAGGCTGAGAAAAATGTCCGGATGGAGTTGGGGCTTTCGGAAGTTGCCAGAGCGGAAAATGTCATAATTTCCGACAGTGAACTGCAGGCAGAAGTGGATAAAATTCAGGATAATAAAGTGAAACAGCAATTTGAGGCTCAGGAGCCGAGATTACACTTGCGGCATGCATTGAGACAAACCAGAACGCTTGATCTTCTAAAAAAGATGGTGGGATAATGGATAATTGTATTTTCTGCAAAATCATAAACAAGGAAATTCCAAAAGAGTTTCTTTATGATTCAGAAAATGTGGTGGCTTTTTTGGATATAAATCCATCCGCAGACATTCATATTTTGATTGTTCCGAAAGAGCATATCGGAGGAATTGGGGATATTGAAAGTAAGCACGGAAGATTACTGACGGAAGTTTATGAGACGGTTAAAAAATTAGTAGCTCTGAACAATTTGCAGGATAATTTATACAGGGTAGTAGTAAATGGAGGATCCGCTCAGCATGTTCCCCATTTACATTTTCACCTTTTAGGTGGAAACTGGAAGAAAATGGTTTAGTTAAACACAAAAAGGAGGTGTTTTTTTAAATTTATGTCTATTATAGTAAAAGCAGGTCCGGGCGATAGCACGGAATCTGTGATTAGAAAATTTCAAAAAAAAGCCGTAGCAGAAGGCATAGTTCAGGAAATCAGAGACAGGTCTGTTTATAGAAAACCTTCACAACTCCGTCAGGAGTATCTGGCGGAAAAAAGAAGAAAAATTATGCGGGCCAGAAGATATGCTAGGTGACACATAGTGTCGTCCTGAGCGAACGAAGTGAGTCGAAGGATCTGATTTTGAAGTTATATTCTTCACTGCGTTCAGAATGACAGTAAAAATAACTATGTTATTAGAACAGATTCAGACCGATTTAAAAAATGCGCAGTTGGCGCGCGATGAGATTAAAGTTTCTACCCTGAGACTACTTCTTTCAGAGGTTAAAAACGCAGAAATTGCAAAGAACAGTCCGGCGGAGAGTCGTCCGCCAGCTGGCGGATTGTCCGACGAAGATATTATTTCAGTTGTCCAGCGGGAGGTTAAGAAAAGAAAAGAAGCGGCGATAGCTTTCCGGTCCGGTGGTCGGGAGGAGTCGGCAGTGAAAGAAGAAGCTGAGCTAAAGGTTTTGGAAAGTTATTTACCGGCCCAACTTTCAGATGAGGAGTTGACTAAATTGGTGGAAGAGACTATACATGAAGTGGGTGCTACCTCTGTTGCAGATATGGGAAAAGTGATAGGAGCGGTCATGGGGAAGGTTAAAGGAAAGGCGGACGGCGGGATGGTGAGTAGTTTGGTTAAAGAGAAGTTAGCTGGTTAAATGCTGTTCGAGTGATTAGCGAGAACTGCAACTGTCATCCCTGACTTGATCAGGGATCCATAAATAATTTTTATAGATTCCTGCTTTCGCAGGAATGACAGAAGAAAAATTATGATTAATATCATCGTAAATTCTGATCCCAGATATAATATCAACAAAGACGCCATCAGATTGACGGTGTCGGAAATGCTTTTGAAACTCCGTATCTCCGGCCGGATTGAATTGGGGGTTAATATTGTAGGCGACCGGAAAATGCATGAGCTCAACCGTAAATACCGGGGACTGGATTCCACTACGAATATTTTATCTTTTGCCCTGGAAGACCCAAGCCAAGTTGCCAGTTTACAACATATTCCAAAAGTAGGATTTGTGGCCGCTCCTGATAAATGGCTCAGATTGGGAGATATTGTTATTTCATATCCACAAGCTGTAGAGGATGCTTCACTGGATGGAATTTCGGTTGATGAAGAAATCAAAGATTTAGTGGAACACGGCTTAAATCATTTATTGGGAGTTCATCACACTTAATGGGAAATCGCGCCTTTTATTTAAAGTACCGCCCACAAACTTTAGATGACGTAATAGGTCAAGAGTCTGTAAAGAAAACACTTCTTGCATCTTTTCACAATGATAAGCTATCGCACGCCTATCTTTTTGTAGGCCCCCGCGGTACCGGCAAAACATCAACAGCCAGGATTTTGGCAAAAATGGTTAATTGTGAAAGTGCTGGTTCAAACGTCATTGCGAGGAGCGAAGCGACGAAGCAATCTAAAAACGAGATTGCCGCGCTCCCTTCGGTCGCTCGCAATGACGGGGCGAACTTCCCGTGTAACAAATGCTCCGCCTGTATATCCATCACTGACGGGTCCAATATGGACTTGATTGAAATTGATGCCGCTTCAAACCGCGGCATAGAGGATATCAGGTCGTTGCGGGACAAAATTAAACTTTCACCCAGTAGTTTAAATAAAAAAGTATACATAATTGATGAGGTCCATATGTTAACGACAGAAGCCTTCAATGCTCTTTTAAAAACTTTGGAAGAACCACCCAAACACGCCTTGTTCATTCTAGCAACAACAGAATTGGGAAAAATTCCCCAAACTATTTTATCCAGAGTGC
>MFDZ01000034.1:11329-11718 GCA_001777455.1 Candidatus Daviesbacteria bacterium RIFCSPLOWO2_02_FULL_41_8 | reverse complement strand
TTGAGATTGAAGAAGCGGCCTTGAAAGTTTTAGTCAGACGAGCTGATGGCAGTTTCCGGGATGGAGTAAAGTTTTTGGATCAGGTGAGCAGTTTAAAAGAAAAAATTACAGTTAAATCTTTGGAAGATAATTTACGGTCAACTGACTTTGATGATCTGCTTTTGCTTTTGAAAAATTTCTCCGTCCAAAATACAGCCGAGAGCTTATTAACTGTTTCAAAAATGCAGGAGCAGGGGGTGGATATTAAAGAATTAATGTTGTCATTGATGGAAACCCTGCGATATTTAGTATTTATTAAAAATAATTTGGGTGAGCAGTTGGTAAAGCCTCACTTCACGGAAGATAAATATGAGGAACTGGTAATCTTAGCCGGTAATTTTTCCAATCAG
>MFDZ01000034.1:4782-11316 GCA_001777455.1 Candidatus Daviesbacteria bacterium RIFCSPLOWO2_02_FULL_41_8 | reverse complement strand
TTGATAAAAATATTGGATATTCTGCAAAGCAGTTTAGAAAAATTAAAGTTTACATCTATTCCGTCACTCCCACTAGAGCTGGCGATTGTAGAAATTTGCAGTCCTGGATCATCTGTCACCCTGAGCGAAACGAAGGGTATAATTCCAGGTATATATCCTTCTCCAGCAAAGCCGGATCAGGATGACAAGATAGAAGATAGAGAAGAAATCAGTCTTCCATCTTCCATTGTCAAAGATCTATCTTCTACCATCCATAATCCATCGTCCAACAATGATATTCTCAAACTCAAAGAAAAATGGACTTTTGTATTGGAAACTGCCAGGTCTTTTAATTTTTCCTTGGAGGCTTTGCTTCGTTCCATTAACATTGCAGAATGCTCTGAGTCGGCAATCATTATGGAGGTGCCGTACGCTTTCCACCAGAGAATTTTGGAATCTCCCAAGAATAGGGATTTGTTGGAAGGAGTTTTTTCTGACATTTTGGGTAGAAGTATTAAAGTTACGACAATTTTGGGAGGTCGTCCCCAAAGGCGGGAAGATATTGCCAATATAGAAATTGCCGCAGATGATGAAATTATCCGTGCTGCCGCCGAAATCTTCAATTCTGAAACTGTAAATTAAACCTCTCTCCTGATTTGTCTATTGCAAACTTTGTAGCAGATTGATTATAGTAAGTTTTTAAGAGTCACAGCTTATATGATGAAAGCCCTTAAAACTACCGATCCGCAAATTTACCAACTTGTAAAAAAAGAAGAAAAACGCCAAAAGTACGGACTGGAAATGATCCCCTCCGAAAATTACACTTCTGAAGCGGTAATGACGGTCATGGGTTCCGTTCTGACGAATAAATATTCGGAAGGTTATCCGCGGAAACGCTACTACGGCGGGAACGAGTTTATTGATCAGGTAGAATCATTGGCACAAGAAAGAGCTAAAAAACTTTTCGGTGTTCCGCACGCCAATGTCCAGCCATATTCCGGTTCCCCGGCCAACTTTGCAGTTTATGTGGGCGTCTGCGAGCCGGGCGACACCATTATGGGTCTTAACCTGACTGACGGTGGTCATCTGACTCATGGTTGGAAAAGCTCAATTACCTCTCAATTTTACAAATCAGTTCCGTATCATGTAAAAGCGGACGGACGGGTAGATATGGATGAAGTTCGACAGTTGGCCAAAAAACACAAACCAAAATTAATTTGGGCAGGGGCAACCTGTTATCCTTTTAAATATGAATATAAAGAGTATGCGGAGATTGCAGATTCGGTCGGCGCATATTTTGCGGCAGACATTGCTCACGTGGCAGGGCTCATTGTTGCGGGAGTGCATCCTTCTCCTGCAAAATATGCCCACATCATTACATCAACTACGCACAAAACCCTCCGGGGCCCAAGGGGAGGAATAATCATGGTAACTCAAAAGGGATTGGATAAAGATCCGGAATTAGGGAATAAAATTGATATAGCTTTATTCCCCGGGATGCAGGGAGGTCCGCACGATCATCAAACAGGAGCAATTGCTGTTGCGCTGGGAGAGGCACTGCGGCCGTCGTTTAAACGTTATGGCCAACAAGTGGTAAATAATTCTTATGCTTTGGCAGAAGCGTTAAAAGAAAACGGTTTCAAATTAGTGGGGAATGGATCAGAAAATCACTTAAGCTTAATAGATCTGACACCAATCTTTGGTCCCGGGGGAGGATATTTTGTGGAATATGCACTGGGAGTCGCCGGTATTACAGTAAACAAACAAACTATCCCACAAGAACCTTCTTCTCCTTATTTTCCGAGCGGGCTCAGGATTGGTTCGCCTGCTCTGACAACCCGCGGCATGAAAGAAGCTCATATGAAGAGAATAGCAAAGTGGGCGAGATCGGCAGTGGGTGAGATTGAGGATTACCGGATGCCGATGGATAAAGAGGGCAGGAATGAGTACTTAAAAGAGTTTAAAATTAAAACTGCAAAGAACAAAACTCTTATAAAGATCTCAAAAGAGATAGAAAATTTTTGTTCTAAATTTCCGGTACCGGGGATAAAATAACATGAAAGTTTCCGGAAAGGTAGTTGCAGATGCGATTGCAAAAAAACTCCATGAAAAGGTAAAAGCGTTAAAAGTTCAACCTGTTTTTGCCATAATTTTGGCAGGTGAAGATCCGGCTTCCCGGATTTATGTTAATTTTAAAATTAAACGGGCTAACGAGCTGGGAGTGAAAGTTAGTTTTTTTGAATTTTCCGAAAACCAGTTTAATGAATGTGTGCAAACCATAAAAGAACTGAATAATGATAAAAATGTTCACGGGATGATTATTCAATATCCGATATTTAAAAGTTGGAATTTTGATGAATTGATCGGAAAAGTTGATCCTCAAAAAGATGTGGACGGGTTTAGTGAGCAGTCTCCATATGAAAAAGCTACGGCTTTGGCCGTTTGGGAAATGCTGACGGCTTTTGCGTATCTGGAAGGATTTACGCAGACGAAAGATTTTTTGAAGGGTAAGAAGATTGTTGTTTTGGGAAGGGGTAAAACTGCCGGGGGACCGATAGTAGAACTACTGAACCATCATGGATTTGAAGCGGTAGTGGTTGCCCGTGATACGGAGGATCCAAATACAAAAATTAAAAGCGGGGACATAGTTATTTCTGCAACAGGGGTAAAAAACATTGTCAACGGCTCAAATATTAAAAAAGGGTCTTATGTCATTGGAGTCGGTGTAGGCAGGGAGGTTATTGAGGGAAAATCTAAAATTTACGGAGATATCAATGAAGAAGAGGTCAGTAAAATTGCCAAATTATATTGTCCTACTGTTGGGGGCATCGGGCCGTTAACAATTGTATCGCTTTTAGAGAATGTGATTGAGTCAGCTTCTGCGTCATCCCGACGGATGTCGGGATCCAATTAAATACAAGCGCTTATGGTTAATTGGATTCCTGCTTTCGCAGGAATGACAAGTAGTATATAATACCAACCATATGGGATTGATGGACAATTTAAAACAACTGGGTGATCTCAAGAAAATGAGAGACCAGGCCATGGAAGTGCAGAAGCGCTTGGTCGGTATTAAAATCACTGTGGAGCACAAGGGTGTAATGGTGGTGATGACTGCTGATCAAAAAGTAGTTTCTATTTCCGGGGATAATAATTTGGATAAAGTTGCAGAAGCTGTTAATGAGGCCTTAAAGCAATCCCAAAAAGTGGCGGCGGATGAAATGAAGGGTCTAATGGGCGGCATGGGCATCCCGGGGATGTGACGCAAAGCGTCATCCCTGCGAAAGCAGGGATCTATATAAATCTTTCCAATTAGGATTGTCTTTTTCTATTAATTCTATCTTCCATTGTCTTTTCCAGGTTTTGATCCTCTTTTCTCTTATAATTGCCGAGTTGATATCTTCAGTCTGCTCAAAATAGACAAGTAAATGCACATTATATTTTTTGGTAAAACCATCAATTGCTTCGGATTTGTGTTGGTGTATTCTTTTAATCAAGTCAGAAGTAACTCCTGTGTAGAGAGTCCCATTCTTTCTACTAGCCATGATGTAGACGTAGTACATACAATTATTATATAGATTCCAGATCAAGTCTGGAATGACAGGGGTAGAAAATGTTAAAATTCACTCGAAATGGCTACAGTCCCCAAGTCAGTGCAAAGTTTAATAGAAGCTTTTGAAAGACTGCCCGGTATCGGACCGAAAACAGCCCAGAGGTTAACTTATTATCTTCTGCATGCTCCGGTTGAAGAGGCCAAAGCTTTGGCTGAGGCGGCTGTGGGGATGAGGGAGAAAACTAAAATCTGTTCAGTCTGTTTTAACATCGGTGAGGAAAATCCCTGCCAGATTTGCTCTGCCCAAGACCGCGAAAAAGAAGTAATTGCGGTAGTAGAAAATCCGCTGGATGTATTGGCTTTGGAGAAAGCCAACTTTAAAGGGTTGTATCATGTTTTGCACGGAGTAATTTCGCCGCTAGAAAATATCGGCCCTTCCGAAATTCACATCAAAGAACTTCTGCCGAGATTAAAAGACGGCAGTGTAAAAGAAATTATTTTGGCAACCAATCCGACTATGGAAGGGGAAGCAACTGCCATGTATATTCAAAGATTGATCTCTCCTTTAGGGGTAAAGGTGACCAGGATTGCCAGAGGTTTGCCGGTCGGATCGGACTTGGAATATGCGGACGAGACAACGCTGTCCCGGGCGCTGGAAGGAAGGAAAGAATATTAATGAGACAAATTATTGTAGCCTTACTTTTGGTGATTACGGTTGTTGCGCTGATAGTAGCTGCCTTTACAATCAGTCAGGTTAACCGGGAAGATCAAAGACTAAAAAGCGATCTGCAATACCGTTCTACGCTTCTCGCCGAAAGTTTAAAAGAAACAGTAGAACCAAATTTTATCAATAAATCGGATGTCTATCTACAAAGCATGGTTGAAAAATTTACCGACAAAGAAAGATTCGCGGGAGTAGGCATCTATGACAATAAAGGTAATGTTGTTGCTGCTTCTGCAACCATTCCTGAAGCAACTTCAGCTGCTTCGGAGATAGTTGCCAATGCAATGGATGCGGATAAAGCTAATGGGGGGTTTTCGACTTTTGGGGAGAGGAAAGTCTATCTTTTAGCCGTACCGCTGCGCAACGATCAAAGCGTAGTAGGCGCCTTAATGGTGGTGCAAAATGCCAATTATATCGATGACCGAATAAATGAAATCTGGAAAAATAACTTAATAAGGTTGCTTGTTCAAGCATTTTTGTTATCACTGGCAATACTGCTTTTGCTTCGTTGGATCATTTATCAACCAATTAAAAGCTTGGTTGAAACGTTAAGAATGGCAAGATCAGGAGATATGGTGCAAGACCCCGGCCAAATCACAAATTCCCTACTGTTCCGTCCTTTGATTAAGGAAGTCTCCAGTATCAAAAGAAGTCTTTTGGAGGCAAGATCAACGGCGAGCGAAGAAGCAAGACTAAGGCTGGAAAAATTAGATTCTCCCTGGACGGCACAAAGACTGAAGGAATTCATGTTGGATATTTTAAAAGGGAGAAGTATATTTATGGTTTCAAATAGAGAACCGTATATACATACTAAAAAGGGAGGAAAAATAAGCTATTACTTTCCTGCAAGCGGTATGGTCACTGCCATTGAGCCTATTATGCAAGCTTGCGGGGGTACATGGATAGCATATGGGAGTGGTGATGCGGATAAGTTAATTGTTAATCGAAACGATAAAATCAAAGTGCCCCCCGATGAACCAAAGTATACACTCAAGCGGGTCTGGCTTACTAAAGAAGAAGAGGTAGGTTATTATGACGGTTTCTGCAACGAAGGGTTATGGCCATTATGTCATATATCTCACACAAGACCGATTTTTAGAAAAGAGGATTGGGAGAAATACAAGGAAGTGAATCAAAAATTTGCAGACGCTGTTTTAGCGGAGATTAAGAATCAAGAACGTCCAATTATTTTAATCCAGGATTTTCATCTTGCTTTAGTCCCGAGAATGATAAAGACGGAGCGACCCGGGGCAGTTGTGGGGCTTTTCTGGCATATTCCCTGGCCAAATCCGGAATCTTTTAGCATATGCCCTTGGAAAAGAGAGCTTTTAGACGGCATACTGGGTTCTGATGTGATCGGTTTTCATACGCAATTACATTGTAATAACTTTATTGAGACTGTCGGCAGGGAACTTGAATCATTAATAGATTTTGAGCAATTTACGGTGACCAGGAATAACCATACTTCTTCTGTCAAACCATTTCCCATAAGTATTGCTTTTCCAAATGGTCTTGCAAAAGATGATCCCAATTCTAAGATGGAAGGAGAGAAAATATTAAAGGAATTGAAGATTAATACAAAATATATAGGGATTGGTGTAGATAGGCTTGATTATACAAAAGGAATTCTGGAGCGCTTTAAAGCGATAGAAATTTTTCTTAGTAAATATCCTCTTTATCAAAGTGATTTTACATTTATCCAAATTGCCGCTCCGAGCAGGACTACAGTGAAAAAATATCAGGAGTTTGCTAAGGAAGTCCGGCAGGAGGCTGACCGTATCAATTCGGTATTTAAAGCACATGGATCTAAACCTATTGTGTTGATGGAAAGGCATCATAGTCACGAAGAAGTGCAAATCTTTTACAAACTGGCAAATATTTGTCTGGTAACATCATTGCATGACGGAATGAACTTGGTAGCCAAGGAATTCATAGCAGCCAGAGACGACGAAAAAGGAGTATTAATTTTAAGTCAATATACAGGAGCTTCCCGGGAACTCAAAGATGCTATTTTAGTAAATCCCTATAACGGAGAACAAACAGCAGAGGCGATAAAGACATCGCTGGAGATGAAGCCTAGCGAACAGACAAAAAGGATGCGAAATTTAAGGGAAGTAATTAAAAACTATAATATCTACCGTTGGTCCGCAGAATTGTTAAAAGCTATAGTTAAATTAGGGTGAAGATTTCATGAAGAACTTATGGAATAATCTGGATGCTATTTCGCTAAAACTAAAGGAAAAATCCGCAAAAATTATAATGCTCGATTTTGATGGGA
>MFDZ01000034.1:2687-4714 GCA_001777455.1 Candidatus Daviesbacteria bacterium RIFCSPLOWO2_02_FULL_41_8 | reverse complement strand
TTTTTATAGCAATAATTAGCGGCAGAAGCCTTCAGGATTTAAAAGGTAAAGTAGCTTTAAAAGAAATCATTTATGCGGGTAACCATGGATTAGAAGGAGAGATTTATGATAGAAAGTTTCTTTATCCTTTAACAAAAAAGACGTTAAAAATAATGGGATTGATTAAGAAGGATCTTGAAACAATAGTCAGGGATTTTGAAGGGGTTTTTATTGAAGACAAGAAATTGACCCAGAGCTTACATTTTAGAATGCTTCTCCGAAAACATCTTCCCTTATTTAGGAAAACCTTCAATGAAGTTATACAGCCTTTTAAAGCAGCTGGATCAATATCCGTTACATCCGGGAAAAAGGTATTTGATATACGTCCAGAATTTATATGGAACAAAGGAGATTTTGCTAAGCTGGTGATTAAAGAAATAGCGGAAGAGACAAAAACATCACCGGTTGTAATATATATTGGTGATGATGTAACAGATGAAGATGTTTTTCAGATACTGGAGGGCAGGATTACCATAAGAGTTGGAGGAGTCCAAAGGTCATATGCTAAATACAGGCTAAAAAACACTAAAGAAGTTTTTAAGTTTTTGGATTGGGTAGTAAACTTCTAGATTTTATAACCTGTTGGTATACTTTTCTGTTCCGCCGTAAATTAAGATGTTTAACTACAACCATTACTGATTTAATCATGTGAGCATTTTAACAAATTTGGTATAGTGTTCGTATGGATAATATGAATCATCCTTACCTTCGATTGCTTAAGGAAAACCGAAGAATAACCAGTGGCTTTCAATATACTATTCCTTCTTCCGATACTTACCCCTACCAATGGCTCTGGGATTCCTGTTTTCATGCCATCATTTTATCCCACTTTAGAATAGCTGATGCAAAGAAAGAAATCCTTGCGCTTTTGTCAAAGCAGTTCCAAAATGGCATGATCCCGCACATGATTTATTGGGAAAATATAAAAAGGATGGGTTTTCCCAAAATTAAGTGGGGGAAAGAAGACACTTCAACTATTACTCAACCACCAATGATAGCATATGCGGTTTGGTCTATTTATCAAAAAGACAAAGATAAATCATTTATAAAGAAAGTTTATCCGCATCTTTATCATTTTTATAGGTACTTGTTAACTGAGCGCGATCCCCACGGCAATCAATTAATCGGGATTATGAATCCGGATGAATCAGGAGAGGATAACTCCCCGCGGTTTGATATTCCTTTAGGCCTGCCGCCGGTGCACTCTTTAAAGGAGAATGCTAAGAGGAGATTCGGTTTGGTAGCTCAAAATATTGAATGTAAGTTTGATGCACCTTTTTGTATGAGGAACTTTTTTTGGGTTAAGGATGTCCCTTTTAATGCCATTATGGTGGAAAACTTAAGGTTACTAGCTCAAATAGCCGCCAGTTTAGGTTACAGCGAAGATGCTGATTTTTTTGCCAGCGAGGCAGAAAATATAGTTTCAGCTATGAGAAAGTTTATGCTTGAAGATGGTCTTTTTTGGTCTACTTTTGGGGAGAATTATCAAAAAATTAAAGTTAAAACCTGGGCAATTTTTGCTCCTCTATTTGCCAAAATCCTTACACAAAAAGAAGCCGAAAAGTTAGTCAAAAAGCACTTACTAAACCCAAAAGAATTCTGGACAGAATTTCCGGTACCGACTGTTTCAATAAGTGAATCATCTTTTGATCCTCAGGGTTTTTGGAGGGGACCAACCTGGATAGCGACAAATTGGTTTATTTATAAAGGGTTATTGAATTATGGTTTTAACGGCGTGGCAGAACAAATTAAGGAAACCTCTATTAAGTTAATACAAGAATCAGGATTTCGTGAATATTTTAATCCACAGACAGGAGAGGGATTAGGAGCAAAAAATTTCACTTGGGGCGTTTTGGTTTTAGACATGAGATCGTAAATTAATTTAAGATTTTAATCCTCTGGTTCTTTAATAGTGAAGGCAGGTCTGTATGGAGTCTGATTTATGCTAGAATGTATCAGTGGCTAATAGTGGAAATGTTATCGGACAA
>MFDZ01000034.1:0-2679 GCA_001777455.1 Candidatus Daviesbacteria bacterium RIFCSPLOWO2_02_FULL_41_8 | reverse complement strand
CGAGATGATTGAGGATGTTAAAGAGGTGGCGGAAGAGGTTAAAGACGAAATAGGACAGGTTTTAGAACAGGGGACCCAATCAGCAACTACACCAAAACTAACTCCTCAACAACTTCAACAAAAACAACAGGAGGATCAAAAAAAAGAAGTTGACCGGCAAAAACAACTCAGTTATACCAGAAAATGGTTAAGTGACCTGCAGGCGGCGCAGAATAAAATCAGGACAGAGAATAAGCAAAAAGAGGAACAAAGGTTGCAAGCCCAGCAACAGGAAAAACAAGCTTCTGAAATTAAAAAAGAAGAAAAGAAAAAACAACCGATCGATCCGGCTATTGCCTATGCCGGAAAAGCTGAGTTTAAAAGAGGAGTTGGAGGATAATGGAATCTCAAAACTCAAATGTCAAATGTCAAAACTACATTTCAAATCTAAAAACTTTTAAAGATCTAAGTTTTAAGATTCAGATTTGAGTTTTGCGTTTTGCGATTTGAGATATTTTATGTTGAAACTATATAACACACTATCGCGCAAGATCGAGGACTTTGCTCCTTTAAACCCACCTCATGTGGGTATGTATTCCTGTGGCCCGACTGTTTATGACTATACTCACATTGGACACTTAAGAAAATATGTGGGAGACGATATCTTAAGGCGCATTCTGGAAGTTAATGGTTATGAGATAAAACATGTCATGAATATTACGGATGTGGGGCATTTGGTTTCAGACGAGGATGCCGGAGAAGACAAAATGGAAAAAGGAGCCAGAGAGTCCGGCAGAAGCGTTTGGGAGGTGGCTAAATTTTATGAAGATTATTTTTGGAAGTCTGTAGAAACGGTTAATACTAAAAGACCAAATGTAGTAGCAAAAGCTACGGAGCATATAAAAGAACAAATTAAATTAATTCACCGGTTGGAAAAAAACGGATTTATTTATATTACGGAACACGCCATCTACTTTGATATCAGTAAATTTTCTGATTACATAAAGTTATCAGGACAAAAATTAGAGGAAAAAGAAGCAGGCACCAGAGCAGATGTATTTATAGATAAACAAAAGAAAAATTCGCAAGACTTTGCCCTGTGGTTTTTTACGGTGGGTCATTTTAAGGATCACACCATGAGGTGGCCGTCTCCCTGGGGAGAAGGGTTTCCAGGTTGGCATATAGAGTGTTCGGCTATGAGTATGGAATATTTGGGGGACTCCTTTGATATTCACACCGGAGGGATCGACCATATTCCGGTACATCACACAAATGAGATCGCGCAAGCTGAAGCCGCTTCCGGAAAACAGTTTGTCAAATATTGGGTTCATCACAATTTTCTGATTGTAGATAGCGAAAAAATGTCCAAATCAAAAAAGAATTTTTATAGAGCTGAAGAACTGCAAGGAAAAGGCTTTGATCCCCTGGCCCTCCGTTATTTATTTTTAACTACCCACTACCGGGATAAGCTGAATTTTACCTGGGAATCGCTAGTCGCCGCCCAGAATGCACTTAACAATTTAAGGGAAACCATCAGAGAATGGGAGCAACCAAAAATTGGCTGTGCAGAATTTGAACAGAAATTCATGAATGCTGTTAATAACGATTTGAATACACCTCAAGCTCTGGCAGTTATGTGGGATATGGTTAAATCAAATAACCCTTCTTCCGCCAAAGCAAAAAGTATTTTGGAAATGGATAAAGTTCTGGGATTAAAACTGGATGAGTGTTTGGGGAAAAAGATCGAAGTTCCGGAAGAGGTACAAAAGTTAGTTGCTCACCGGGAAAATGCCAGAAAATCCGGAGACTTCAAAAAATCAGACGACCTGCGTCACAAGATCAAAAAACTTGGTTTTGAAATCGAAGACACCTCAACCGGTCCCAGGATAAAAAAAATCTGATATTTTGCCTACGACAAACCTACCACGATCGTATATAGTTTGATTATCTTTCTGGGGTCTGCTTTAGTCTAATGGTTTGTGGTAAACTTGGGAATGTGGAAAATGTAGTCACCATAGACGGGCCGACTTCATCCGGCAAAAACAGCGTCGGATTTTTACTTTCTCAAAAGCTTGGGTTTCAATATATTGATTCCGGTTCCATTTACCGGGCTGGCTGTATCTTCATCCTGAAAAATAATGTGGCGCTTGATGATCCGGCAGGCATGGTGGAAGTTTACAAAAACCTGCGGATAGGAATTAAGGTCGTAGATCAACAGCAAAGATTTTTTGCCAACGGTGAAGATGTAACTGCACATCTGCATGATCCGGAAGTTACAAAAATTGTCCCGGCAGTTTCTGCAATTAAAGAGGTAAGGGAAGCAACTAAAGTAATACAATACAAATTAGTGAGTTCCAATAGTACGGTAATGACCGGCCGGGATATCGGCTCGGAGATTTTTCCGTCTGCCAAACACAAGTTTTATCTAACCGCAACGGTTGAAACCAGAGCCAAAAGACGATTTAAACAGCTGGTGAAAAAAGATCCGTCCGTAAAATATGAAGATGTTTTAGCGGCCATGGAAGAACGGGACAAACAAGATGAAACGCGAGAGGTCTCCCCCCTGCGGATTCCGGAAGGCGCGGTTGAAATTGATAATTCAAACTTAAATGTTGAACAAACAGTGGAGGAGATGTTAAGGCATATCCATGCATAAAGTAACAACACTAAAAAACGGACTGACTTTAATTACCATAGACA
>MFDZ01000033.1:6653-12217 GCA_001777455.1 Candidatus Daviesbacteria bacterium RIFCSPLOWO2_02_FULL_41_8 | reverse complement strand
AAGCGCCTGATCATTACCGCGCTAATTCCGAGGACCGGAATGGCAAATACCGCGCCCAAATTGCCGGCAAATTGCAGGCCGATTAAAAATGAAATCAGAATGACAGCCGGATGAAGCTTAAAAGCTTGACCCAAAAGTCTCGGCCCGATTACATTAAAAATTACCTGTTGGGCTGCCAACAAAATTCCGCCGATTATCAAAGCTATGACCGGATCTTTCAAAAGCGCCACCAATATAGGCGGAATAATCGCAAAAACCGGCCCTACCAGTGGGATAAAAGCGAAAACTCCGGAAGCAAAAGCTACGGAAGCTGCAAAATCTACGCCAAATATCCGCAATACAATCCAGGTTAAGATACCCGTTGAAACGGCGAAAAAAAGCTGAACCCTTAAAAAAGAAACAAAGGTGTCATTGATCACATTTTCCGTAAAATGCAGAACATTGTGCCACCGCCTTGGGATAAGGTTAAACAGTTCCCGGTTAATTTTTTCCCGGTCAACAATAAAATAAAACGACAAAATAAGCGTTATAAACGCTGAGAAAAGAAATTGGGCTACGGAAGGGATTAATATTACCGAGTTGCCGAATTGATTACTAAAAGATTCTACGGCCGAAGTAAGCACCGGGGGCGCAGTTTCTAAATATTGGGGCAGAAGGTTTGTAAGGTTTAAAAATTGCGAAACTACCAACGGCAAATAAACAATACTTACTATGACTAAAAGAGCCGAGATAAGGATATAGGTGATGGTCGTGGCAATTAGCTTTGAACTTTTAAGTATCTTCTGAACCCGTAAAACCACCGGAAGCAGAATAAAACTAAGCAGCCAGGCTGATAAAAGAATAACAAAAAGGTCCAGGAATTTGGAAATTATTAAAACCCAGGCTAAAGATAAGACATAACTGCCCACTGCTATGATAAGCAGAATAATCAGGATTTTAACTAAACTATAATTTTTTCTGATCTCATCCATACTATTAAGTATAACAGTTTCCTAAAAATTTGACATTTTGTTTTTTTTGACTATGATACAAATTATGACCACTCCGGAGGTCGTATGTGCGGACGGAACCGTTTTTGTACATGGGAAGGTAGTGTTGTGGGTGCGTTTTGGTAGAAATCCCGCCGAGGAGGCAATTCTGCTGAGTAAACAAATACAAGATGGTCATGTATCGGAAGTCTGGGTTGTTCATGGCGCATTTCTTAGAACACTCCTTAGTGAAAGATTTATTGAAGCGCAACAGGGATTGCCGATTGGCACAATAAAAGGTGTGAAAGATAAAAAAGCAAGACCCGTATACCAAGTAATCCCCCCCAAATAAGCCCCATAGTTTGACAAACAGGCCTTTTTCTGATATACTATCCCGCTATGAATCGATTTCACATCTTGAAAGCCCTGCATTTAATTTTCTTAGGGTTGCTTTTAACTTTTATATATTTTTATTTTGCAGAATACCAGCCTTTAAAAGTGCATTCTGCTTGTGCCGAAAGTTCTGCCAAATCAGTTCTTAACTTTGGTTCTAATACAGATGCTTTTGGATTTTATAATCAACTTTACAAAAACTGTATTTCCCAAAAAGGATCATTTTAAGCTTATAATTTTCCCTATTGACAGGGTAATAGTTATAAGATAGAATATCCGACTATTGATGAAAAATAAACTTGGTTCAGCTCTAATTACTTTGTCTCTCGGATCAATGCTGTTTAGCCAGTTGGCCTTTGCGACCCAATCCGGCGACTCTCCGATCTCGAGTCCCATTTCTGCGCCTATTCCTTCCCCAATCTCAGGTCCAATAATGACTCCGATCCCTACACCTACCGTTCAACCAAGCGCTACTCCAAGCGCCAGTCCTACAGCCAGCCCAAGCGCTACTCCGAGCGCTACTCCAAGCGCCAGTCCTACAGCCAGCCCAAGCGCTACTCCTACTCCAAAACCTATTAGCACTCACAGTGTTTCCGGGCAGGGTTGGTATGTTTCTTTCGGTTCGAATGGATTTAGTTGGAAACATTCGGCAGCTGCTAATGTTTTAATTGAGTTGCGCAATACAGAAAACAATAAATATTATTCTACTAGAACGGATAACAAGGGATTTTACCGGTTAACAGTTGAAGATGGAAATTACAATATTACTATCTCTGATAATTTTAAATCCACTTTTGCAAATCCTCCAGTTTCGGTGTTCGTAAACCGAAACGTAAGTGGGGTGAATTTTATGGGGGTTTTAATACCATCAGTCAAGCAGTTCTCTGTCACTGGTCAGGTTAATTATTATAATTATTTATTCCAAAATGGCAAATGGGTCACCAAATATGTTGGGGCCAGAGGTGTAGCGGTGGAAATGAGGAATACGATAACAGGAGAAGTTGTCAGGGGCACAACCGATTACTACGGAGCTTTCAATTTAAAAATCGGACCGGGATACGTTTTAGTTAGAGTCAGTGATCCCAGAAATAATGTCATATTTGCTCCTTTCCCGAGAGCTATCTATGTGACCGGTGATACCAGTGCAATGACATTTAATGCTCGCGCCTACGCAATGCGTTAATTTCTGCTACTATAGATAAATGGCGGCAGTAAGTTTTCTTACAACTTTTCTTCTATTTTACTTACCTTTACTTGTAGTTCCAGTTGGTTATTCGTATTTTGAAATACCCAAAGTTTTTGTGGCTGAGGGATTAATAATTCTGATTTCCGTGTTTTTCCTGCTTAAGGGTAATCTGCGTCCACTCCTGGAGAACAAGAAGCTACTGTATCCAGTGCTAGGGATCTTTACCTTATCAATAATTGACTTGATATTTTTTAGAACTGCAACAACTTTCTTCGGTAACAGTTTCCGTTTGCAGGGGATTTTTCTATTGTGGAATCTTCTATTATTTGCCCTTGTATCTTCGGCGCTTAACATAAAAAGAATCTCTCCTGTCTTTTTTCTTTTGCCGCTGGTTGGACTACTCATATCAATTTTTCTCGTTGGAGTTGACGGCAGAGGGCAGTATGTTGGTACATTGGGTGAAGCTAGCGCGTTGGCCGCCACAGTCGCCTTTATTTGGCCTTTTGCGTTCTTAAAATTAAAACAGAAGTCATTAAAATGGGCCAGTTTGTTATTGGCGGCGATTATTATTTTCTTGTCCGGGCAGAGAGCGGGGTTTGTTGCATTTGGGATTCAAGTTGCTATTCTTGTAATATCCGTAAGCTTAAAACAGAACCTTAAGATGACTGTGATTTTTGGTTTGGCGGTTGCGGTTCTCAGCTTGACAGGTCCTTTTTTTGATCCTCCCGGTTGGTATGAAAACAGGGCTGAGATTTGGAAAACAGCCTTGACAGCGCCTTTTGATCAAATTCATGATAATAAGTTTTCTGTAGTTGCCTTGCTGATTGGCAGGGGATTCGGTAATGTCGAGCAGGTGTTACCGAAGCTATCTACAGGACTGGATAATAATGTCCGATTTCAATACGTTGATAGTGCTCACAACGTCTTTTTGGATTGGTGGATTGAGGGTGGGATTCTAGGAGTAGGGTTATTGAGTTGGCTGGTGTTTCCCGCTTTAAAAAGGTTCACAAAAAAAAATGACAAAGTCTTGATTTTGTCTTTTATGGGAGTACTTGTTCTTTTACTTTTTAATCCTTTGAGTGTGGTAAACCTGGTACAATTTTGGTGGCTGATTGGGCAGGGTTTTTCCAAGGATTTATCTTGACTTTTCCTTTGAAATAGCCTATAATTGTCTAAGAACATTACTATTTATGAATCTTTTTGCTAATTTTAATGCTTTAGTCGTAGGAGTTTTAACTGCCGTTTCCGCTACGGTTTCTCCGGTTTTACCTGGATATGTCCAGCAAAAAATGGAAACTCCTGTGCCTGTCATCTCACAAGTGGCCTCTCAAGCAGCTCAAATTCAGGCGGATGGAGAAAATTATTACTATATTCAGGGGACATATTCATACTTGGGACAAAAGATTAATTACCATATTATAGTGCCTAAAAATGGTGGAAGCTTTAACGGAGCCATCAGCGGTGCCTGTGAGGCGCAACTTGGGGCAAATTACGCCGGCGGTAATGGTGGTGCCATAAGCGGATCAGCTTCAGGGAAATGCAATCTCTTGTTTGTTAAATACGAGGGAAATATTCCCTTCAAAGGCAATTTATACCCGAAAGAGAAAAAATTAGTGATAGAACTTGAAGGCGCCCATTTACCGGCAATTACCCTCAATTACAACTAGAGTTTACTGAGTCCACCTCTAAGGTGTCCGCACGAAAATAAATTATTCGACTAAATCGATGGTTTGATGTCTTAAGATTTCTAAGGTTGTTCCGTAATCTATTTGAGCCTCTACAAATTCTTGATATTTTTGAGGGGACGGGAAAAGATCGAGAACTTCATCTATGGCACATAACCTCTGTTGCTCATCTGTATATTCCAGATAAGAAGACCAAGGATAATTATTTAAACGAGAAGTTAATTGAGCAACCAGGGGATTAAGGTGGATATATCTTGAGGTATGAACTAGTTGCTCATCTGTTTCTACTAAGACGCTTTGATATTTTCCCTGTAGGAGAGGTCCTACTCTTGGGTACTTCGTGTTAAAAAATTTAGTGTAGCTGTTGCAAAGTTTACTTACAAAGATTGAGATACCGTTATCTTTAAGTTGTTTAACTAAAAAATGAAAATGGTTAGGCATTAAGCAATAGCAGATAATTTCTATTAACTTGTCTGTTCGATCAGACGTTAAGATTTTAAAATTTGATTTGGCAAATTTGGAAAAACGGGGTTTAGGGTTAGTAACCTGGTAATAATAAAAAGTTTGTTGGAATCTTTTGTAATCTCTCCCTCGTAAAAAAAATCTTACGTTTGTCGCTTCCCCTATTGAAAATATGGTAATATTGGCCATTTACAAGGGGTGTTTTTCTGCCGGGCATATTCCTAGTTTATGTAGCCACCTCTAAAGTGTCAAGGTAAGAGTATGTACAATTATGTTTTACTTATCCTGCGTCCACCTCTAAGGTGGACGCATAAAAAGGGGCTGCACAAACAAGCTGAATTATATTTATTTAGGTAAAACTGGAGACTAAGATTTAAACCCTAAGACTTCATAGAGGTTTTTTAGTTCTTTTGCATTATTTTTTGCTAAATTTAGTAGAAATCAAGGCATTTTACAACCTCTTAATATAACCGGAGAATTTAAACTTTCCGTTAGCAACATTTCCTATATCGTCATAAACTTTTTTCTCTGGTTGGTCCTCCGTATTTTGCAACGCACGTATGGCTTCCAGTTCTATCTCACTTTTTTCATATCCCTTAGGTTGTTCAATTTTTCCTCCATGTTGACTTGCAATAACAATAGTGTCGGCATGTAAACGTCCTCCCATTTGTTCTTCGATGATCTTTAATATGTTTTCGTTTAACGTTGGGCCTTTCATTTGGGAATAAATACCATTGAGCATAATCACTGGCTTTCCTGTTTGAGGGTTGACACCGGTTCTGCCAAATATGAAGCCCATTATGTTGTTTGAACCTTCCGCCTTTAAATCCATCATAAAAGAAAGTGGATCTTTGTTTAGTCTTGTAACGT
>MFDZ01000033.1:0-6642 GCA_001777455.1 Candidatus Daviesbacteria bacterium RIFCSPLOWO2_02_FULL_41_8 | reverse complement strand
CACGAACGAAATCTACGTTTTTGTCCAGAAATGTTAATTCAAGAGTTTTTTCAGTTGTCTTGGTTTCTTTTTGTTGTTTTGCCTGGGCTTCTTGGAGAGCCACAAAAGTTTCACGAAGATGATTCTCCCATTCGTCTGTAGCAGGAGAATCAGGAAGATGGTTTCTTACGAAATGCTTGATCAGATCTTCTTCCGAGGCCCTGTGTACCATTTGCTGGCTTTCTTTGTCCTTAGTTTGTTTATACTTCTGTATTAGGTTATTTCTGAGGTCTTTTGCAATTGCACTTATGTCCTGAGGGGAGATTTTAGTTCCTGTAGTCTTTAGCCTTTCAAGAAGTCTGTTTAATTCTGCAGGATAGGTGTTTTTTCTTGATTCTTCAAGAGTTTGTAAACTATCTGCCATTGTTTGCGGTTGTAGTTTTCTAGCTTTTGCAAAAATAAGACTGGGGAGTTCTTCCAACCATACATTTTGTAGTCTTTCTAAAGCTTGTTCATAACTTGAACCATATTCAACCAGGGATGAAAAACTAAAAACTCGTGTGGGGGATATAATCAGTGGTTTCCCGGCCCGGGCGTCTGTAATAATAGAAGCAGCTTCCTCTTCGGAAAGTCCGATCTTTTTCAATATATCCTGAAAACGCTGTAAGGTTGGCTCATGGACGGCCAGTTCCCCGATACGCTTCGTAATCGTAGCAAACTTTTCCTGTGAATAGTTATTTACTACACTGTATCGATATTCTCCAGCTTTTGTAATGTAGTATATTTGCAGTGCCTCCGGATTTGTTTGAAAAAGCTCTATTAGTTCATCCCTGCTTTTTCCGTCAAATTCCCTGATACGTTTTTTTAATTCATTGACTCTGTTGGCTAACGTTGTGCTATGTAAAACACCCGGTTTTTCTAGTACCTGATAAGAAGGAAGGTCAGGAGTCAAGCCAAAATCTTCAATTAAGGTACGAAGAATTTCTGATTGAGTTTGACTCAGCGAAGGCTGTTTAGTGGATTCTTCGGTAATCTGTTCTTGTAAGTATTTTCCTAGGTTTGGATCCCAGTATTCTGCCTCGAATAATTTTTTGGCAAAATATTCTCTATATCGAGAATTAAAATTTTCCATTGTGAACAAGCGTGTTGCGATTGTTTGTCCTTTGGGGTTTTCAATCTCGATTAGTGCTTTTAAAACTTGCATGACGTAACGTTCTGGTTGGATAATACTGGAATCCTTTTGTAAGTGGTCGAGAAGGAGTAAAAGTTCATTGCTTGCTGTTCCATAATCATTAAGGGTAACAACAGATTGAACGTAGGCTTTCCAAGCAGAAGGATGCTGCTCGCTTTGTGTTAGGGCAAATTCCTTGATTTCCTTTCTGTCGGTATTTATCTCTTGCCTTTCCTGGTCGGTATTTGCTGCCACCCGGCTTAATTGTCCTGCCCTGGCAGAAACTTCAACAGCTGGTTTTGTATGATCACGGAGGATCATAAAGGGCCGGTTCTGGCTGAGGATCTGGATGGCAGGCCAATTATTACTTTCAGGGGTGATCCTTTCCACTATCTCCGGGGGTAATTCCTGGATCTGTTTTGGTGTGAAGCTCTTTTTTGCTAAAATTGGGGCAATCTCCGGCAATAAATGTAAAAACAACCTTGCTTCTTCTAAATTCTTAGTACTGGCCAAGCTAGCAGCTTGTTTTACATGACCTGTTTCTGCAAGATATAAAATATAATCCCGGTCTTGCGCAAGAGATACATGATGGTTTTGGCAAAACGTCTCGAGTCGTTGGAAAGTACTTGTTGAATCTACGCCCGATTGATGTAAAAATTGTGCCAAATTAATTAAGGCCTTGGCTCTAATTCTATTTTCGTGATCCGGCGCTTGTTGTGCACGCAACGGCTTTTCTTCTATAAGTTGCCAGATTTTGCTTAAGGTTTCTTTTGAATTAGGGTTGAAAATAAATGCTGTGGCTTTGGCAGCAGAGATATTACTAAGGTGTAATTCCTCAGATTGATTGTGGTTACCGTTAATATATTTTAAAGTTATATCTATTGTTTCTGAGGGGTCAATACCGGCTTGTGCCTGGGTACGGGCAATTTTTGCATATTCTCCAGGACGTCTTTCGGGACTCACTTCTCCAAATGCAATTAACGTTTCGGCCAAAGAAAAGATAGGTCTCGGGTCTTCTCCTTTTTTTGTCCTGGCTAGTGCGATGGCTGATAAGGCTTCAAGTAATCTATAAGTTTCACCAGTGGTTGTATTTTTAAAAGATGCGATTTTATAGGGGGGTTTCTTTAAACCAATTGTTGTTTCTGCGTCGGTGTTAAATCCGAGTTTGGCTTGTTCGCTTGCCAACTCTGCCAGAAGTCCAATTTTCCGTGGGTGTTTTTTGAGATGAATCATTCTTCCTGCTTTCTGAAGATTGACTCTGGGGTTGTCGCTTGTTTTTGCCTCTTGGACAAGGGCAGCTGCTTCGACCTCCGTATGGATATCTGGATCGTTGTTGTTCTCTATTGTTTGTAACGCTTCAGCTGCATATCCGGCTTTTGCTTGGGCTTTAGCTAGGCATTCTAAATAAAAAGGTTGATCCATACCTGCTGCGGCTTTTTTACCTTCATTTAGGAGACTCCTGAGGTAGAAGGCATTTGTTAGCTTTTCAACAGTGGGTTTTAGTGGTTCAATCCGGTCAGGACTTGGGAGTTGGATGGTGTTTGCTTCACTTAGGCCTGCTATTTCTGTCATTGTTGTTTTTATTATGTATTCTTTTACCGATTTTGGCAAATACTATAACTTAAATCCTAAACTTGAATAAAGGTTTTTCAGGCTTGGGGATTTTTGTTTCGCTAAATCCAGTAAAAATTCCAGGGCTTTGGGGGTGTCTAAATTATTATCCAAGATGGCGGCGAATTGGTTGATGGCGCTTGCTTCCAGGGGGACGCCTTGCGAGGCCCTGTACCGTACGGTACAGGGCGAGACTAGGGCAGATTCTATGGTATCTACATTTTTTTGTGCCTTAATCAAATCTTTTTCTTTGTATTCCCAGGGTTTACTCCAGTGATTTGATAGCAATAGCCAACGGATAGCGTTGGGGGAGTATTTTTTAAGGAGATCGGAAACCATGACTAAATTTCCTTTGGATTTACTCATTTTCGCGCCCCGGTAAAATACGGTTCCGCTGTGCAGCCAGTATTTGGCAAAGGGCGCCTTACCGGATGCACCCTCGCTTTGGGCAATTTCGGCCTCATGATGCGGAAACTTTAAGTCTGTCCCTCCGCCGTGTATGTCTATTTGCTCTCCCAGGTATTCCATACTCATGGCCGAACACTCAATGTGCCAGCCAGGCCGGCCGGGCCCAAAAGGGGAGGCAAAATGCGGGATATGGGGTAGCTGATCAGGAGAGGAGGCTCGCCAGAGAGTAATATCCAGCGGGTTTTTCTTTTCCGGACACTGCAAATCCTCCTCAAAGTCAAGGGATACCTTCATCATTTCAACTTTGCTTAATTTGGATAATTTGCCGTAGCCGGAAATTTTTGCTGTATCAAGGTAAACACTGCCGTTTCTTCGGTAGGCAAACCCTTTATCTAAGAGCTCCTGAATTAAGTCAATCATGTGATGAATGTGCCGGGAAGCTTTGACGTAGTGGCTGGGGTGAATCCAGTTTAGCGCATGCATGTCTGCCAAGAATTTCTCCGTCCAGTACTCAGCCAGTTTTTTCCAGGAAACATGCAGTTTTTTGGCCCGGTCCAATATGTCGTGATCCCGGTCGTTTACATCTGTCACGTTTTGAGTGTATAAAACTTCAAAGCCTTTAAATTTTAAATACCTGATTAGGGAGTCAAAACTGATGTAGGTGGAAGCATGACCCAGGTGAGTAGTATCATAAGGGGTAATCCCGCAGACATAAATGGTTACTTTGTTTTTATGCAGTGGTGTAAATTCTTCCTCTTTTCCGCTTAGGGAGTTTAGAATATTCATCTAGGCAAGTATACCAAAGTTTTGCGGAAATTAGTTGACTTTGGATTGAACTGTTACTACAATGCAGTTATGGTAAACTGGGTGGAAAGTGACTCTGATCCCGAAATCGTATACGATCAGGATCTGGTTGGTCCGATTCCAGATCAAGGTGTTAATCTTCTCGTTCAATCAGGTCCGAAAGAAGGTCGGTTAACCAAAGCTGAACCCGCATACCCATATTCTACTGCTGTAAGAGCAATTTGTATAAGATTAGGGATAGATCTTAAAGAAAATTAATTTCCACTGGACTTCATTTTGTAAGTGAGCCGGCAGGGGATCGAACCCTGGACCAAGAGATTAAAAGTCTCCTGCTCTACCGCTGAGCTACCGGCCCAATAAATTACAGATTGCATTATACAAGATATTCACGCATCTTTAAACTAAAGGGTTTAGTCGGAGAACTTATGGGAGTTGATTAATATATAACCCGGTTGGACCTGCCTGGATTTTTGGCAGCTTTATTGGAGTATTTTTATCTATACATTGACCCCCGGTCAATAATAATAACGCAACAAAAATTGCAGGTAATCGTCCGGACCGTGACAACACGAATTTTCGAAATCCACCCGCGGGTGTTGCTCTTTCAGTGCCTCCTTCAGTGTATTGCTTGCCTAAATGCAGTTCTATGCTGTCTTCTTTATGTGATAGATTGGACATATTTCCGTAGCATGATATACCGTGCGTATATTTTTGTCAAATAGGGTGGATATGTATCGGGAAAAAAGCTGTTTTAATTGAAAAGACGCCCGGATTTGTCGTATGATGCTCTTTATGAATTGGGTTGACTTGGTTATTATCTTAATGCTCCTCTTTTTTGCCCTGGAAGCAATCAGGAGGCCTTTAATTTTTGAACTCCTTGATCTGGCCAGTTTTTTGCTGGCGGGAATTTTATCTTTTAGCTTATATAATTTTCCGGCAAGCTTTTTTGAAAAAGAGTTTCATATTCCGCACGGACTAACCTTAGTTTTAGGATTTATGGTTGTTTGGTTTTTATCGGAGGCAATATTTTTTCTTTTAGTCAGGATATTTATTAAAAAAATTCCCAGGCTTAAATTCCCCGGATCCCGGTTTATATCTATCATTCCGGCATTTCTACGGGGACTAATTTTTATTGCCATTGGTTTGGTGATGATTGCCACTTTTCCCATTCAACCATCTATTAAAAAATCGGTTCTTGATTCCGGCATCGGCAGTGTCATTTTAAAAAATGCCTATTCCCTGGAGCAACCGATCAAACAGGTTTTCGGTGGAGTAGCCAATGACTCCTTAACTTTCCTGACTATTAAACCGCAAACTAACGAGCGCATTAATTTGGGGTTTCAGACAGACAAAGTATCCGTTGACAGTGTGGCTGAAGGTGAAATGCTGGATTTAGTTAATAAGGAAAGGACCAGTCGGGGTTTTAATGCGCTGGTTTTGGATGAAAAACTTCGCGGAATAGCCAGGGTGTATAGCGAGGACATGTTAAAAAAAGGATATTTTTCTCACTATTCTCCGGAAGGCCACATAGTGGCAGACCGGGCACTCGCGGCCGGCGTCGATTTTTTAGTAATCGGGGAAAATTTAGCCTATGCTCCCGGTGTTGAATCGGCGCACAAGGGCTTAATGAATTCAGAAGGACACAGGGCCAATATTTTATCACCCGATTATGCAAAGGCAGGGATCGGAGCGATGGACGCGGGGGTATATGGGAAGATGTTTACACAAGTATTCAGTAATTAACCTAATTACTAATTGACCTAATTTCTAAGCAAAGCTTGGAAAGAGGCTTTGCCTCATTTCTAAAAAATGTTTAATGATTAGTTTAGACATTTCGACATTTAGTCATTAATTAGAAATTAAAAATTAGAAATTTTTTATGTTATGGTCCAATACTAAGCTTTTAGTCTTATCCAGCATTTTTATAATCACCCTCGGTCTGGGCTTTTTATGGTTTGGTATGGTGAAGAACCAGGAACTAGCGCCTGAACCATCACCTGTTTTATCCGCTGAAACCGCACTGCCTATTACTTCAGCTTCAGCTTCTGCTACAGCAGGCGTAGAGGGGGAAAGGGCTTTGGTAACCAAAGTTGTGGACGGGGATACAATTGTAGTAAATGATAAAAATACTGTCCGTCTGATAGGTATAGACACCCCGGAAACTGTTGATCCCCGCCGGCCGGTTGGGTGTTTTGGCAAAGAGGCCAGCAATGAAGTTAAAGGATTATTAAGCGGTAAAGAAGTTATTTTACAAAAGGATGTGTCTGAAACAGATAAATATAAAAGACAGCTTCGTTATATTTTTCTGCCGCTTCCCGGCGATCAAACACTTTTTGTAAACGATTATTTGGTAAGGGAGGGGTTTGCCAAAGTGCTGACCTATCCTCCGGATGTTAAATACAATGAAGAGTTCAGATTAGCGGAAAGGGAAGCAAAAGAAAGCAGTAGAGGCCTGTGGGGAAAATGCCGTTAGTGTGGTTGTGGTAAACTGAAATCAAAGTGAAAAAATTTATTTTACAATTTATTTTTATATTTTTAATAATTTTTTTAGCGCTTTTCGTCTATCTTAAAAATCCGGATATTTCTAATTTACCATTTGTGCCAGATCAACCAATATTTAAGGATATTGATATAAAGGGGAGCAAACTGAGAGTTGAGATAGCTGATAC
>MFDZ01000032.1:9328-9426 GCA_001777455.1 Candidatus Daviesbacteria bacterium RIFCSPLOWO2_02_FULL_41_8 | reverse complement strand
AAATCCCCGGGCGGAGGGTAGTCGCTGCTTCCTTTCGGAGTCAGCAATATCATATCTTCTACCACAATTTCGGTAATGGTCTTTGTTTGACCGTCTTG
>MFDZ01000032.1:6727-9302 GCA_001777455.1 Candidatus Daviesbacteria bacterium RIFCSPLOWO2_02_FULL_41_8 | reverse complement strand
TTCCGGAGATAAAAACTTTATTGCCTTTTTTAAGAAGCTGGTTGCAAAGTTCGGCTAATTTATTCCAGGCTACCAATCGGTGAAAATCAGCTTCTTCTTTTCGCTCACCCTCTGTCACATAAGTGCGATTGGTAGCCATGCCGAATGTACAAACAGCCGCTCCATTGGGGGTATATCGAAGTTCAGGGTCCCTGGTTAAATTACCTATTAGTTCTACTCTGTTCCAAGATCTCGATGCCATATTTTAGCGTAAAGCGTTAAGGGGGAAGGGTGAAGTTTGCTTTACCCTTTACGCTTACCCCTTTACCCTTATTAATAAATACCGTAACACATCTTCTTCCACTCTTAAAGTTTTGTCAAGGTCTTTGATGTCTTTGGGGTCGGCAGAAATTTCATAATGGGCATAGTAGCCGGAAGTTTTTCTTTTGATTGGATAAGCCAAAGTTCGCACTCCCCAAAGATCTTCCTTGACAATCTTGCCATCCGTTCCGCTGACCTTTTTGCTGATGGAGTCCAGAAGGGCTTTTCTTTTACCCTCTTCCAATTCAGTTTTAAATACTAAAGTTAAATAATAAGAATTCACAGGGGTAATTGTACTAGGAAATATATTTAAATTCAATACAGAGCTGCGGCATGATTACCTAAACCAAAACTCCTGTAACCACGATAATAGTTACCCTTCGAATAATCTAGTAACTCATCGTTAATAATCCCCATAATTAATTGATCAGCTAGCTCTTTATTAGCAAACATAGCCCGTGCTATAGACCTCAGATTTTGAGTATTTACATTGCTGCCAGTTATTTGAGCAAGATCCATAGCTAGTTTGTCAATCGGATAAGGTGGTAGCATAGTCAGAGAAGCTAGTTTGGCCTCTAAAGGACTGTCTGCTAACCCAGGCACCGAGCGGACCAGGAAATTACGTAAGGCAGACAAACCTGCTTCAAGCGTTAAAGTCCGGGTGTTAGGATCCGAAATTCTAAAACTATCTTTGATTACTCCCGGAAGGAAAACAACTGGCACCCCACTTCTAGAATACATTATCATTTGGGAAATCCAGGTTAAGTCAGACTGTACCATACCATTAAGCTCCCCTGTCTTATTTCTCCTAGCTGATCTCATGTTGCCGGCCGGAAAAGTCAAAAGGGCCATTCTTTTCTTCGGGGCTTCGTTCATCTTATCGGTACTCTCCTGGTTTAATTCCTCTACTTTTTCCGGATCAAGATTGTATCTTTTAACATGCTCCTCAGTTATATAAGGCAGTGGTACAAATCCCAAGTCTATAGCAGGACCGGTTAACTTTACTGAAAGTATCTGTAATTCTTCTCCCTGGTCCCCACTTTCCATTGTACCCTGATGAAGACCATAACAGCCCTGCAGGTGCTTGCTAGGATCGTCAAGTTCTCTTGAGATTTCAATTAGACGGTTCGCAGCTTTCATTTCAATAACTCCATCGAAATGCACAAAGTGAACAAAAACCCCCACCGGCCAGTAACCTTTTGATAGATAATGACGCACTCCAGCAGCATACCCTTCCGCTTCTTCGTAATGAGAAAGGCTTAACAAAGTATCTAGAGTTTTCTTTGGAGTGACAAAATCTATCACACCCGCAAGCAATTCTGATTTATTAGGAACTCTCAGTCCAAGACCCTTGCCGGCAGGTTTTGCTATTTCTTTTTCAATGATTGCCATAATCTGTATATTATATACTATATGCCTATAAACAAGTTTGAAAGCTCGCTTGCAAACTTCGTTTTCAAGCTTCGCTTATAGTAATTACAAGTTAGCTGCCTATCAAAAACTCTACTACGTCCCCATCTTTCATTTCATAATCCTTCCCTTCAGTCCTCATCCAGCCTTTTTGTTTGGCTGATCCATAAGATCCGGCTTCAATTAATTTTTCATACTCAATCACCTGTGCCCGGATGAATTTTTTCTCAAAATCGGTGTGGATTACTCCGGCGGCTTGCGGAGCCAAAGTGCCTAATTTGGCAGTCCAGGCCCGGACTTCTTTTGGGCCGGCAGTTAAAAAGGAGATTAGCCCCAAAAGATTGTAAGCTTTCTTAATAAGCCTTTCCAAGCCTGTTTCTTCAATACCTAACTCTTTTAAGTATTCCAGTCTTTCAGCTTCCGACAAATCCGCCAGTTCCTCCTCCAGCTTGGCAGAAACCACTAATTCATAATCATTTTGTTCACGATCGTGAAGTTTTTGTCGATACTGGTCTTCGCTCACGTTATAAACAAACAAAACCGGCTTTATGGAAAGCAGTGGCAAAGTCTTAAACCAATCCTTTAACCTTTCGTCTTTTACCTGGTACTTGTCCAGGGTCCGACCCTGATTTAGCTCCTCCGCCATTTGCTTCAGAATTTCCAGTTTTTGTTGTTCCAGCGAATCTCTGCTGGCTCTAACTTGTTTCTCCTCGGCCAATACTAGCTTCTCCAAAGTCTGAAGATCTGCCAGGCCTAACTCTGTTTCGATAGTCAGCTTATCCGAATCAGGGTTTTCACTTCCTTCTCTAATAATATTAGTGTCTTCAAAATCCCGGAGGACATGCACTATTGCATCCACTTCCCG
>MFDZ01000032.1:0-6650 GCA_001777455.1 Candidatus Daviesbacteria bacterium RIFCSPLOWO2_02_FULL_41_8 | reverse complement strand
AACAGTGGCAAAAGGATAATTGGCCGACAAAGCCACCCTCTTTTTCAAAAGCGCATTAAATAAAGTAGATTTCCCCACATTTGGTAATCCAACTATTCCTACTTTTAAACTCATGCGAGAATTATATCAGGAAAATTTGACAAATAGTTTAAAAAGGAGAAAACTTAAAATATGCTGCCTAAAATAATTATTGGAGTTTTAGTAGTAATATGTATTTTTGTTATTGGTTTGTTTATAATTGGTAATCTTAATCCTGATCCACAATGCCCTAATCCCTTAATCTTCCAGACTCCAATTGATATAACAAAAGCCACTTCCCTGCTTTATCCTGGACAAATTAGAGGTGGGGATTTTAAGCCACACGGTGGATTCCGTTTTGATAATTCTAAAAATGATGAGATAGAAGTTAGAATCCCAATAGATTCAAAATTTGTATCAGCCAGCCGTTATTTGGAACAAGGTGAAGTTCAGTATTTATTTGATTTTGAACTTCCTTGTGGAATAATGTACCGCTTTGATCATCTTTTAACACTTACTCCTAAATTTGCTGAAATTGTAAAAGACTTACCAAAACCAAAAGAGAATGATTCAAGAACCTCTGGGTTAAAACAAAAAGTAAACCTTACCAAAGGTGAAATTATAGCCACAGGTGTTGGAATAAGAAGAAATCAAAATGTTTTTGTGGATTTTGGGGTTTATGATATGAGGGGAAAAATGTTCCAGGGACCAAGACAAAATGGTATTTGTTGGTTTAATCTTTTATCAAAAGAGGATGAAGCAAAAATTAAAAGGCTCCCTCCAGCTGATTCACAAAGTGGTTCCCAAAGCACCCTCTGCAAACCTTAGATCTTTAACCACCCAAAACAACTTTCTGGGTAATTATTCTTTCATATCTGGGGTTAGGGACAGGAAAACAAAAGCTAAAGTCTAAATATAAGGGAACCTTGAATTTATCACTACATTATAAGACAAGTTGCTGTCGCAGGGTCTTGCGAACTTGAGAGCAAGTTCTTAAATATGGGACGGTGTTATTGGCATTCCGCATTTCAAACTCATTTATGATCTCCTAGATTGATTTTTGTTGAAATTTGTAGTAGTATATTCATATCACGATGACTGGATAGGCCTAAGGTTTCGACCGACCGCCGATGCCAGTCGTTTTTGATTCTACGCTACCTCTCAACTGATCCATTCGTACTATAAATTTAGAATACGGCTTAAAAAGTTTGGAATAATGTTTATTTGGTGCAATAATATGAAACAGTTTATTCTTTTGTTCAAGATATTCAACTAAACAGAAAAAATCTCCATCGCCAGAAACTATAATTGCTTTTTTATAATTTTCGAATTGGATCATGCTATGCAAGACTAATTCTGCATCTACATTTCCTTTGACTGTTTTATCTGGTAATATCATTGTAGGCTTGAATATTAAGAGAAACCCCATTTTTTGTAAAGAAGTATAGAGCCCCTGATTTCCAGGTTTGTATCCAATAAAAAGATATGCTTCTGTTACATTATATTTATTCCGCAAGTATTGCCTGAATTTACGCCAGTCTAACTTCCATCCCTGAGATCTAACTCCCAAGTTTAAATTTTGACTGTCAATAAAAGCATAAGTATTCATTGATTATTTATACCACAAGGATTAGTGTTTGTGATATTCTATAAATTATGAGTTGGTTCATTTTTGCCCTTCTTTCAGCGCTTTTTGCAGCCTTAACTGCGATCCTGGCTAAAATCGGCATTAAAAATGTGGATTCCAATCTGGCAACAGCCATCCGGACCGTAATTATTCTTTTTTTTGCCTGGGGAATTGTCTTTTTTCAGGGCAGTTACAAACAATTAAGTTCGCTGTCCTCTTATTCCTTAATATTTCTAATATTATCCGGTATTGCCACCGGACTTTCCTGGCTGTTTTATTTCCGCGCCCTGCAGCTCGGACAAGCCTCACAAGTGGCTCCTATAGATAAACTAAGCCTGGCATTAACCGTCATTTTGGCTATCATTTTCCTGCATGAAAAGATCAATTTATCAATTATCATCGGGGTTGTTTTTATGATTATCGGAACATTACTGATCGCCTTCGGAAAATAATATTAAGCAATGTATTTTTTAATGCGTACACCTTCCGAGTGTCAGGCGAGAGTTAATTTCAGATCATTGCAAGCCAGCGTTTTTCATATTCTTAAGGATAAGTTTCTTTTTATAACCTGTCAATAAACCGGGCTGGCCGAAATTTTCAATTTGTACCGGCAGAAATTCTACGTCAATCAGTTGAGTGTCAAAAAAAATATACTTGCCAATAACTCCTTCCTTGGTTTTTTGAGACCATTCCTGATCAAAGACAAAATTGCCGTGGGCATAAGTAATCAATTTATCTTTATAAATCTCCACCGGCTGTATCCAGTGGGGGTGATTGCCGATCACTAAATCTGCCCCGGAATCTACGGCTAAGTGACCCAGATATTTTTGCCTGTCGTCAGGCCGGTCTTTATATTCTGCTCCCCAGTGCATTGCCACAATCACAACTTCTGAGAGTTTTTTTGCCTCTGCAATTTCTGTTTTAATTTTTTCCTCATCGACGTTAGAGATACCGGGTTGATCCTTGGAAATATCATTAAATCCTAAAAAAGCAAATCTAACCCCTCTGATATTTTTAATAACCAGATTAGAAAGAGCTGTACCGGTGGACTCAATGCCGGCATTTTTCAGATGCCCGACAGTTTCCTTGATTCCCTCCTCACCAAAATTTCCGGCGTGATTATTCGCTAAAGAAACCACATCAATTCCGGCAAATTTTAACCCTTCAATATTCCTGTAATCTCCGCAAAAAATCATTCCTTCATTGGTTAAAGGGCATTTTTTTATCTCCGGAGATTCCAGATTGGCAAAGGTAATATCGGCTGATTGGGTAACCTGATAAGTTAGTCTGTACGGCCAGTTAAAATCCTGGCGCCGGAACACTTCAAAATTTACTGATCTGGCCGGGATAATATCCCCGGTGGCAATAATAGTTCTGACTCTCCCGGCCGGGAGTGCCGTTTTCCACTTGTGCTCACTGTTAAATATCCGGTCCAAAGTCGGAAAGCCGGGGTTGCTGACCGCTCCGGTTTGATCTGAGATAGTATTGATCCGTGATTTAACCGGGCTTTTCCATTGAAGAAAGATAAAAAGGATAAGTAAAATAAAAAGGATTGCAAGTTTCCGGATCATTTTCTAATGATATGCTATCTCAAAATAGCTGGTGGTTTGAATAAAGTTGTTTTTTTGTAATTGTCCCGAATTTGCGTTAAAAATAAATTCCGGCTCCGCTTTCCCCAGCTTCTGCATTACCATCAATAAAACTCCGATTGACGGCGGACTGTCCAAAAAATCATTATTCATTAAAAAAAGCTGTCTATAATCAAAATTTTTCATAACAGCAAGGGTGATGTTGTCATTTTCTTCTGCCTGTTTGCTGTCTAGATAGTGGGAAAAATCAACCGCCGCCACAATCACAACATTTTCTTTCACAAATTCTTGTAAGTTTTCAGCCAGGATGGAGGCCTCCGCCTGAGTCATTCTTCCGCTCAGCAAAACCGGCACCACCTTTGCCTCCGGCAGATAATATTTGATAAAAGGCATAGATCCGGCAACGGCGTGATCATTTTCCAGAGTGTTTTCATCTACCTTAACTAAGTTTCTGCTGATAAGCGCGGCAATAATAGTTTTATCAGACTCAACTACCCCATAAGGGGTACTCCATCCGTAGTTGCCGGTCAAGGCTAAAAAATTACCTTTTTCATAGTGGTTGGGGCCGATTAATATGATAGTAGCCGGCTTTTGTTTACTAAGTCTTTTGTAGAAGTCGGCAAGAATAAAACCGGCTGTCAGATCATGCGGTGTTATGCCGCCGGTTATTTTGTAGGTAGGTTTTGGTATGTTTTTCGCTCTATTAATTCCTTCAACAAAAGATTTTTCATCGTAGAATATTAGCGGGTGAACGGAAACACCTAAGGAATCGCCTGAGTCAGGCATTTGAGGGAAGCTGTATCGAGTGCCTAAAACTAAAATTAATATTGCCAGAAGCAGAAATATCTTCTTATGTGTCAAGGGTTTTGTTTAAACCTGTCTTTGATTGATTGCAGGGTTACTCCGTTTCTCCGGGCTATAAATCCACCGATTCCCGCAACCAATAATAAGGCCAGCCCGACAAGGACCGCTTTTTGACCGAGGGTTTGCGGCAAGGTTTTAGGCATCTCCGTAATTTTCCTTGCGGTAAACTTCGATTTTGTATCAATTTTAACCGTCTGCACCTCTGACCTGCCGTAAATCTCAGGAGCATACATTAAAGAAGCGGTGGCCGGCGGCACCAGGAAAGTGCCCTCGCTTACCACCCGAGCTTTATAGGTGTAGGTGCGCTCATCGGCGGCAAGTTGATAAAGCGATAGCACCATGCCGTTTTCGGTAATTTCCCGGTCAGTAACGTCATATGAATTGTAATAATAATTTGCATTATTGCCGTATTGTTCGTTTTTGAAAGATTCGTTGACCGGAACTAAACCGGAAGGCAATTCATCGTTTAAAACTCCGTAATTTTCAGCTGTCTTAAGGCCGCCGACAGTAATTTTAACAATGACCGTATCCCCGACGCCTAACGAATATTCCGGTCCCTTTTCATTAACATATTCCCTTTTAACCGACAATCCGGAACTTGCGGCCTTAGCGTTTTTATCCGTATGGAATTCGTTTATAACCAAAGTTGAATAGACTTGACCGTCGCCGTTCATTAAAACAGCAATACCGGAACCGTCGGGTTTAATGTTTGCAACCGGAATATTAATGTCTTTTATGATTTGTTTCGGATTTGAAACTGCACCCTGTGCCACCTGCTTACCATCCAGCGCAACACTATAAGAATAATTCGGTGTCAGCTCTTCTCCGGTTTTGGAAAGATCAACCAGCGCCCGAATTACCTGAGCAGTCGCGTATGTATTTGACCAATATTCAGCACGGCGGACGCGGGTTAAATATTTGGCGCCGGAAACAGCCAGATTCCTATCCCCGCCGGCCAGTACGATTGCCCTGATAGCTAAAGCTGTTGAAGCGTCTTTTGACCCGAAGTTAACCTTATTGCCGTCCTCCCAGAAAACCGCATCCCCTTGCGCTTTAGCCATTGACATCAGTAAGGCTAAGCCGTTACTTTGCGGATTGGTGTCCCCGTTGAGATAGTTTGCCATAACCGAGATAGACAACAGGTCCGGACTGATATTATTAAAATCTGTCAATTTTTTGACTTTGCTTTTTTCTCCCAGCAATGTCAATCCATAAGTTTTTGCCACTAAATCATCCCTGTTGTAAGTTTTTTCTTGCATTAAATAATTTTTTGCCTGATCCAGCAGACCGGCATCTACTTTGGCTCCGGCCTGCTCTGCCTGCAAAACATATTCAACCACATAGGCCGTGATAAAAGGATCTGACCTGCCGGAAAACCACCAGGTCCAACCGCCGTCGCTTTGTTGTTGTGTTGACAGCCGGGCAAGACCTTTTTGAATCATGGCGTCTACATCTTTGCCGGAAAGCGCCCCGGCAAATAAATCCCGGTTCAGCTTGGCAATGACTGCCGGCACAAACCTGCTGGTGGTTTGTTCCACACAACCGTAGGGGTAGTCAACCAGATATTTCATAGCTGTCGGAAGCGTACCGATAATTGTCGGAGATAATGATAGTGTTACTTTTGATTTTTCTTGATCCGCATCCGGCGAGAGTTTGACGGTAAAAGTTTTTGCGCCGTTTCCGGCCTCCGCCCTTTTTTCTTCAAATCCAAAGGCCCTGACCGGAATTTCCTGAGTCACCACGTCCGCCAACTTGGCATTATCTTTGACCCGGGCAGAAAAAATCAGCTTGGATTTTTCTTTCTCTGTTTCGGGTTTGACCTTCCAGTAAAACTGCTGCATTCCGTTGGACTCGATTTGAACATCCGGCCGGTCTGCCTGTTCAACACTGCCGGAATCAAATTTCAGATCAACACCGAAGGCTAAATCAATTTGAGTAAAGTTTTGCACCAGCGCAGATAAAATAATCTCATCGCCCAGGCGCAAAATATTAGGTATGATCGGGCGCACTATTATATCTTTGGTGACAACTATCTCGCTGGTGCCCTGGCCAACCCTGGTATCCGCGGTAGAGGCAACAGCGGCCAGCGTCCAGGTGGTTAAATTATCCGGTAATTTAAAACTAACCTGCGCTCTGCCGGAAGCATCCGTATGAATGGAAGGATTCCAATAAGCCGTGTCTTTAAACGCATTTCTGTCTACACCTTTAGCATTGTGTACCCAAACACCGTCTGCGAAATAGGTATGATACTTTTCAATTTCCAGATTATAAACACTTGTCTTTCCTCTTTGCCACTCAATTGAATGAACTACCACCGGTTGACCTTGGCTACCGGATAATTTATCCCCAATTTGAATACTGCCTGCCTCTTTCCAGGTGTTATTCACCCGGATTATGTGATTTGCCGTCACTTTAAGGGTGCCGTTGATGATCAGATAACCGGCCTTCTCTGCCGTATAAATTTTTAATACCTTTGCTTTTACCATTCCGGCGTCAGCCGGACCACTCCGGGTTAAAACAAAATCTCCGGCTTTTACTTCTTCTATACTCTT
>MFDZ01000031.1:4313-10972 GCA_001777455.1 Candidatus Daviesbacteria bacterium RIFCSPLOWO2_02_FULL_41_8 | reverse complement strand
ACCTCCCGCGGTCCCATCCTTGTGCCTTTAAATCTTACGACTCAAAGACTCTTAGTGGCGACTTTGGTTTTCCAACATCGTCTGTTTCATTTAACGGTTAAACTTCCGTAGAGTATTTGGCTCTCGACTCCCGAATCGTGACTTCGGTACAAACGTCTTTAGTTATTAAGTTGTAAGAACCTGCTTCGCTCGTAGTATTTATTATTTTACTACTCGCTTGCAGAACCTTTCCTTTTACCATTCGGTAAAACGTAAATACAGTATACCACAAAAACTTCAGTTGTCAAATTTACTATCGGTTAATATATTTTTCGGAGCCTAGGGGGAAAGGGTGTTTACTCTTTGTTCCAATTGATCAAACTCTTCTCTGGTTGGAGTATCATCTTCTAAATAGGCAAGTTGCATACCAATTTTATCAAGTCTTTCCGTCAATCTTTTTTCAACCTTATCTATTTTTTTATCCAGTTTATCGACCTTCCCGTCTAGTCCGTCTACCTTTAGGTCAACTTTATCAATCCTGCCTATCAATTCTTGTTTAAGTGCAGTTTGTCCGCTCAGAATCGCCTGAAGCATTTTTGTGGTTTGGTTAGCGTCGTTCATCGGTTAGAGTATATATCGTTTAATTTACTCTTTTCAAGCCCCGTTCATTCCGGTTTGGAGTATTCCATCAGGAGTTTTTCTTTGGTATCACGGAATTTTTTATACTGCTCTTCTATATTTTTTAAAGCTGCCTGGGCTTCCGGTTTTTTAGAAAAATCCAAAACATTATTTACAGCCGCATATTGCTGCATAATTTGTCCTTCCCTGTTTTTCAAAGCTTTTTTAATGAATTCCCACTTGATGTGTCTGCTTAAAGTATGCCACTCCGGAAAAGAAGACAAATATTCGGGGTCATATTCACCCATATCTACTGCTTTTTCCAACGTCATTGTACCTGAATTCATTACCATAGTTTACCATAAATTAAAGCTCTGGACTTTATCTTTAGTGGTGTTGTAGGATATATAAATATCCATGGTAAAAGCAGCAATTATTTTGGCAGGGGGAAAAGGGGAGCGACTCCGGCCTTATACCAACGACCGTCCCAAGCCGATGGTGGAGATTAACGGCAAACCGATTTTGGCTTATCAGCTTGAACAACTTAAAAAAGCAGGTATTACGGAAGTTGTTTTTGCCTGCAGTTACCGCCGGGAAGCTTTGCAGAAACATTTAAGCTCCGGTAATAAATACGGCATCAAAGCTTTCTTTTCCGTTGAGGAGACTCCGCTGGGCAGAGGCGGCGGAATCAAAAAAGCTATGAAGATGTTGTTTCCGGGTTGGGACAATGTTGTGATTACCAACGGTGACAACCTTTGGAAATTAGATATCCAGGGATTAATAAAAAAACATGTGGATAAAAAAGCCATGGCCACAATTGTGGTTGTCCCTTTGAAGAGCCCCTATGGAATCGTAGAATTTAACGGCGCGGATGAGGTTTTAGGTTTTAAAGAAAAACCGGTACTTCCGCATTGGGTCAATGCCGGAATTTATTGTTTCAGCAAAGAAGTAGAACCGCTCTTGCCGGATGAAGGCGATCACGAAATAGAAACTTTCCCCAAACTTCCCACCAAGCGGTTTTTGGTTTTCAAAAGCACAGATTACTGGAGGGGTGTAGATACGGTTAAAGACTTAACTGAGGCGGAAAAAGAAGTGGCGGAGATCTTTAACGGGTAACCGCCTTCGGCTTAGCAGAAGGAGTAGCAGGTTTTGCAGAAGGAGTAGCCCCGGCACCGTTCGGTGCGGGGTAAACTACTTTTTTAGGCCTTAAAATTCCCCCTTGAGGTATTGTATAGACAAATTTAACAGCAAAAACATCACTTTTATTCATGATTCCGGTGAGTATTACAAAATCCTTTATTTTGACTTCTGAATCTTTCGGCAGGGTTGCGGCAATATTTTTCAGATTTCTGTCCTTGAGGGTTATCAGATTATCTGACACGGAAACGATCTGGCCCCAGAAATAAGTTTTTGGTAGTTGGTAGTTGGTAGTTGGTAGTAAGATAATTTTCTTGGCTGTTAAAACGCCTGTTTCATCAATATCGCCCAGGGCGGCAATATAGTTTTCCTCAGCTATAGTTTTTTGGGAGAATTTCTGTTTGGATTTCACTCCGCTTTCAAAAACAGTATCCTGGTTAATACTGACTATTTTAGGCCCGGATGAGGCAGATAAAGTTAGGGAGGTGTCCGATTTTGACTTAACAATGCCAATATAGGCTTTATCTTTTAATTTCCGGTTTACTTCCTGTTTTAATTTGGCAGCCTTTGAAGCAATTTCTTTTTTGAAATCCTCTAGTTTAGACTTTATATCAGCAGAAGGACTGGAATCGGCAGCTAGGACAGGGTGAAGGGTGAAGGGTGAAGGGTGAAGAATAAATAACAATATTATAGTTAAAATCACGAACTTTCCCCTTAACGCTTTCCCCTTAACGCTTTTCATATTTTCTCCTTAGAATAATACACACTTCGCTCTGCCGATCTGGACTCACCGGTTGCATCAAAAACTACTGTTGTAATATTATTCACCCCCTCATCCAGATTCAAAACCGTGGAAAAGGAGCCGTCCGAATTTACTTTAATAACTAAATCCTGTGTCTCAGTTGAAATAAGTACCGTACTGCCGGGCCCGGTTTTACCGGAGACAACTATTGAAGACGAATAAGACAAACTATCCTGATCAGGTTGATCCAAATCCAGCCGCAGGCTTTTGGGAGCCGTGGTAACAGGACCAGCTAAAAAAGCATTTTTTGGTTGGGGAGATTGGACATTTAGAATGTAGTAAAGCCCTCCTAAAAAAGTTAAACCTAAGGTTAAAATCAAGACTTGAGAGATAATAAAAGACTTATGTGAGAGTTTCTTGTTTCTGAAGGCAAGAACTTTTTTTTCAGATTTCATCGGCAAACCCCATTTTAACACAATTGAGGGATTGTCTAGTTTTTAATTTTTTGTTAGTATCTTCCCCGATGGATATTTATTGGTACGGACAAGCATGCTTTAAATTGAAGGGTAAAAATGCCTCCGTAGTAATAGATCCATATGATCCGGATTTTACCGGCCTTAGGCCCCCCAAAGATTTATCTGCGGATGTAGTTTTGAAAACTCACGACCACCAGGATCACAATTTTATTTCAGTGGTAAAAGATCCGCAAGGCGGTGTCCCGATGGCTTTTACCGAGCCGGGAGAGTATGAAGTGGCCAGAGTAGTAATTACGGCTATCAGCAGTTTTCATGATAATTCCGAAGGTTCGGAACGGGGGGCAAATACGATTTTCCATTTATTATTTGACGGTTTGGATATTGTACATCTGGGAGACTTGGGGCAGACAAAATTAACAGAAACACAGATTGCCGAAATCGGCCAAACCGATATCCTGCTTATTCCGGTGGGGTCTGTTTATACCGTAGACGCCAAAGCAGCCTCGGAAATTGTTTCCCAACTGGAACCCAAGATTATTATCCCCATGCACTACAAAATAGACGGACTAAAGTTTGAGCTGGAAGGGGTGGAAGGATTTTTGAAAGAAATGGGAGCAGAAGGGGTGGTACCGGTTCCTAAGTTGTCGATTACCAAAGAAAAACTGCCGGAAGAACCACAGGTGATTTTGCTTGCAAAATCATCCTGAGCGATTAGCGAAGGATCCCCCCGGAATCAAGAGATTCTTCGGCTTCGCCTCAGAATGACAATGATATGGCCAGTCCAATTACCAAACTCCCTCCACAAAACATAGAAGCTGAACAATCCCTGCTGGGGGCGCTTTTAATTGATAAAGACGCAATAGTCCGGATTTCGGAACTTTTACACCCCGGCAATTTCTACAGAAACGAACAGCATGGCGCTATTTATGAGGCAATGCAGAGTTTATTTGAAAGGCGCGAACCGATCGATTTGGTGACTGTGACGGAGGAATTAAAGCGAAAAAGTGTTTACGATAAAGTCGGTGGCTCGGCTTATCTGGCATCTTTAGTTAATATCGTTCCGACTTCTGCTCACGTTGAACATTACGCCAAAATTATCCGGGATCATGCCGTCAGAAGAAACTTAATTGTACAGGCAACTGCTATGATCCAGCGGGCTTATGATGAGCGGGAGTCGGTGGAAGATCTCCTGGAAGCTTCTGAGGCAGGGATATTTGCCATCTCACAAGAACACGTCAGCCGTGATTTCCGGCCGATTAAAGACGCCTTAACAGAATCTTTTGACCGGTTGGATGAACTGCAAAAGTCTTCCGGAAAACTGCGGGGGGTGCCAACCGGCTTCCGGGATTTGGATAATAAACTGGCCGGTATGCAAAATTCCAACCTGATCATTCTGGCTTCCCGCCCGGGCCAGGGGAAAACTTCCATGGCACTCAACATTGCCCAGTACGTAGCAGTAGTGGCCGGACTGCCGGTGGGGATTTTTTCCCTGGAAATGAGTCAGGAAGAATTAGTGGATAGACTCCTGGTGGGGCAGGCGGATATTGATGCCTGGAAATTAAAAACCGGCAGATTGGGAGAGAGTGATTTTGATAAATTATCTTTGGCCATGGGGGAGTTGGCAGAGGCACCGATTTTTATTGACGATACCCCGGGGATTTCCATATCTGAGATGAGAACAAAAGCCCGGAGATTACAAATTGAACACGGTTTAAAACTGTTGATTGTGGATTATTTGCAGTTGGTTCATGGACGGAATCTGGAAAACAGGGTGCAGGAAGTTTCGGAAATTTCTCAAAATTTAAAAAATCTGGCCAGGGAATTAAAGATTCCGGTACTGGCAATTTCGCAATTGTCCCGAGCGGTTGAACAGCGGGGAACCAGAAAGCCGCAGCTCGCTGACCTCCGGGAATCAGGGGCCATTGAACAGGATGCGGACGTGGTGATGTTTCTTTGGCGGGAAGATCCGGAAAAACCGGAACAAGTTACCCTGGATATTCAAAAACACCGTAACGGTTCAACCGGGGAAATCAGCATGATCTTTAGGGCAGACCGGACCAAGTTTTATGGTATGGAAAAAACCAGAGGTAAGCCTAAAGAAGAGACTAAAGAACTAGCCACCGCTGTATAAATAATTTATTCATGATTTCTTAATTCTGATACTTAAAAAAAGTACCAAAGCGCAGGCTCCGAAGTTGAGTCCAGACACAATTCTAAAAAGTAAGTCGGGGAGAATAAATAAGCTATACAAAAATGCAATTCCAGAAGCTATTGTCCATAGCGTATATGAAGATATATTAGCACTCGGTTTTCGAAAGTAGTACAGGTCTTTTATCGTTGGCCAATAGCCAATAAATCCGACAATGCCCACTCCAGCGTAAGCAACTATTAAAGCCTGTAATAATATTTCTTTCATGATCTTTAGGGCCAAAGGTTTTTGATCCACCAAAAAATGTGCCGAGAGAGGGAGAACACGTGTTTTGCCTTGCAAAACAACGAACCGCTCTTTGAGCTGGGATTCTCACCCTGCCCATGCCAAAGTTCTTAATTCACGCTAAAGCATGATTTAAGAACTTGTGCCGAGAGAGGGAGTCGAACCCTCACAGCCTTGCGACTAATAGTTTTTGAGACTACCGCGTATACCATTCCGCCACCTCGGCATTTAACGATGTTTATTATATCAACTTAAACCGAGAAAGTGAATTTTGAGCTAAGAATTTTTAAGTAAACTATTGACTGCATATTTATCGATCGTCCATAATACAGTCAATGGGTAAAAGATCAAAAACTACGGATCTATTATTATCAGTCTTGGAAAAAACTATCGACAGCAGTATACTTCTTTATGATTTTGCATATAATACGCACCACTATGTCAACGGGGAACCCAACCTTGACCGCTATCAGCTATATCATATTGTTCACAGGTTGAAAGAAAAGGGTTGGATTGAGACTTCCAGAAATGAGGGGAGAATTCTTGTCAAATTAACCGGTAAAGGCAGAAATCAACTTGCTATAGAAAAAGCTTTAATACAAAAGAAGTGGGATGGAAACTTTAGAATAGTAATATTTGATATTCCGGAAAAACATAGAAAAGTTAGAAATGTCTTCCGCCATCGATTAAAAGAGTGGGGATTTCGGGCCTGGCAGAAGTCAGTCTGGGCCAGTCAAAAGGATTTGGCAGAACACCTAAGGAATTTTATTAAGGAACTTGGAATCGAAGACTGGGTATTAGTCCTTGTTTCTAAAGACGTGGGTAATGCACGCAAATTTGTCGATCGACAATAATGCGTGCAATTGACTTATTGCAAGCAGAAAACTTGATTTATTAATGATTACAAGAGAAAATAGCCAACAGAGATTACATAACAGTGATTACATATTGAAGATATGACAATTAAGAAAAAATGAAAATGAAAGCAGATAGTGTTCGATTACCGGCTCATGTTAAACCAGAGCGTTATAAAATAATGCTGAGGCCTGATTTGAATGAATTTAGTTTTACCGGGGAGGAAACAATTGACCTGATTTTAGAAAAACCTACCAGGCAAATCACCCTGCATGCAGTGGAGCTGGAAATAGAATCTGTGGAATTTATTCATGGCACTCAGGAGATTTGGTCTGGAAAGATCTCGTACGATAAGAATACAGAAACAGCCACTTTTACTTTTCCCCAAAATATTCAAAAAGGCAAAGGTCAACTTAAA
>MFDZ01000031.1:4199-4264 GCA_001777455.1 Candidatus Daviesbacteria bacterium RIFCSPLOWO2_02_FULL_41_8 | reverse complement strand
ATTTTTGATGTGACTTTAATTATCCCGGCGCAAACTGTGGCCATTTCAAATACTATGGAATCCGA
>MFDZ01000031.1:4058-4178 GCA_001777455.1 Candidatus Daviesbacteria bacterium RIFCSPLOWO2_02_FULL_41_8 | reverse complement strand
CTATCAAATCGTTGAGTTTGCCCCGACCCCTAAAATGTCTACCTATCTTTTGGCATTTATTGTGGGAGATTTTGAATATGTAGAAGGTCGGACTCATCGTATTGGTATAGATTCCCGCTT
>MFDZ01000031.1:0-3917 GCA_001777455.1 Candidatus Daviesbacteria bacterium RIFCSPLOWO2_02_FULL_41_8 | reverse complement strand
TTTAGATATGATCGCCATTCCGGATTTTGCCTCCGGGGCCATGGAGAATTGGGGAGCGGTGACTTATAGGGAGTCCATGATTTTGGTTGATGAATCCTCCTCTTCTACTGCCAACAAACAATGGGTGGCTTTGGTGATTGCGCATGAGTTAGCCCACCAGTGGTTTGGCAATTTAGTCACCATGAAGTGGTGGACGCACCTGTGGCTCAATGAAGGTTTTGCCTCGTTTGTGGAGTATTTGGCTATTGATCATATTTTCCCGGAGTGGGATATCTGGACTCAATTTGTGGCCAGTGAAATAGGTGGGGCATTTACCCTGGATTCCCTGAAGAATACCCACCCGATTGAAGTGGAAGTGGGTCACCCGGCTGAGATTTCCGAGATTTTTGACCGGGTTTCGTATGAAAAAGGAGCGGCGGTTTTACGGATGCTCTGGCAATACCTGGGGGAAAAAGATTTTCAAAAGGGCTTGCAACATTAACTTAAAAAGAATGCCTATGGAAATGCGGAAACTGATGATTTGTGGAAGGCATTGGAAGAAGTCTCAGGCAAACCAGTGGGCCAGATTATGAAGAATTGGACGTCACAGCCGGGACACCCAGTGATAAGCGTAAAGCGTAAAGGGGAAAGCGGAAAGTTAGAATTAACTCAAAGTCGGTTTTTCTCCAGCCCGATTTCAAGGAGAGAAAGCAAAGACAATACTGTTTGGAATATCCCTATCACTGTCATTCTGGGGAGTTCTGCAAAGCAGAACGACTCCAGAATCGATTCTGGACAAGCCAGAATGACAGATCTATTAATGGATAAGAGAACAATAACCATTCCTCAGCCAAAAGGTGATGATTGGATTAAATTAAATGCCGGGGAAGCGTCATTTGTCAGGGTGGATTATCCGCAGGAGTATCTGAAACGATTAGAACAAGCCGTAAAAGACGGAGAACTATCGGCAGTAGATAGGCTAGGCCTCATCAGGGACAGCTTTTCTCTGGCGGAGTCAGGACAGAGCCCGACAATTTTAAGTTTGGAACTGGCTCAAAACTATGCTGGCGAAGAAGACTACACGGTCTGGGCTGAGTTAACAGGGAAGTTGTTACAACTCGATTCTTTATTGGCGCTGGAACCTTTTTACCCGGATTTCAGGAGATATGGCATAAGTATTTATAAAGACATAGCGAGGAAGTTGGGTTGGAAAACTAAAAAGAGTGAAAAGCATACGGATAGTTTGCTCCGGGGTATGGTTTTAAATATGATGGGTGGGTTTGGAGATGAAGAGACTATAAAGATGGCACAAGAATTATTCTTTTTACAATGTCATCCTGGAGGGAGCGAAGCGACCGATAGGATCTATAAAGAGAAAGATTCTATCGCTTCGCTCCAGAATGACAGGAATAGTGTCAAAATTAATCCTGATTTGAAGGGTGTGGTTTACAACTTGGTAGCGGAAAATGGTGGGGAAGCAGAGCTTGATGCTTTACTAAGAATGTATAAAGAAGAGGAAAATCAACAGGAAAAAGACCGGATTGGCCGGGCATTGGGCAAATTCCAAAACAAGACCTTACTTTCTAAAGTCCTGGAGTTTTCTATTTCTGAAAACGTCAGGTATCAAAATAGCCTGCAAATTATTGCTTCAGTTTGGAGTAATCCTGTTGGCAGATATTTAGCCTGGGAATTTGTCAAAAAGAACTGGCAGATGTTAAAAGAAAGGTATGCCGGAGGACATTATTTTACCAAAGTATTCGGCCCGGCAGGAAGCTTTACCAAAAAAGAAGATGCCAAAGATATTGAAAAATTTGTGAAGATTAATCCGGTTCCGGAAGCCAAAAGAACCATTGCCCAAGCCCTGGAGCAGATTTATTCCAATGCAGAGTGGTTAAAAAGGGATAAAGAGAAAATTAAGAAATTTTTAGAAAGATTTGAGCCCAAAAAAGTTTAAAAATTGGTTATTTAATGCCTCTCCAATCGCGGAAAGTTTTTTCATCCACCTCTAAGGTTGCCAGTCTAAGAGACACAGCAATTCCTTTGGTATCAAGAAAATCGTTTGGGTTTTTTGAATCTAAGGGTTGAGCTGGATATACCTTTGTAGAAATATTGCTTAAGTCAAGTTCAAACTGAACTTTTGCAGATTTTTCACTCGCATCGCCGTCGTTGGGAACGACCATAAAAGCTACTTTTTCCATGGGTAGGGTGGTAATGATTATTCGTGACTTTTGTTCATTAGTTTTCCAAGCGAATTGGATCGATGTTATATTTTTACCTTCAAGATTGCCACCGAAAAAGAGCAATCCGCCACCTACTGATCCTGAGGCTTGAAAACCGGGTATCTCTCTTAAGTCGACAAGTGGATGTTCTCCTAGGACACCTTCGCGTTCTAGAATTCGCATCTGTGTCTCTAGGTATCTTTGCCCCCTATCATCACACCCACTCAAGGTTAAACCTATAAACCCACCTCCAACTCCAAGGGCCCGTTTTAGCAGGTCTCTTCTGCTAAGTTGTCTAGTACGCTCCATAAACAGGGGGAAGTATAACATCGGATTCGGGTAGTGTCAACTATTATGGGTTGAATTCACGCCTGGGGTGTCTATGTACACTCTATGCTCGCCACGGTTGAGAAATTATGGTAAAATTTTCTACATGGCTTTAAATGTAACTGATTTAAGAAATGGCACGTTTTATAAAGAGGGGAAAGATATTTTTCTGGTGGTGACCTATGAGCATATGAAAACCGGCCGGGGATCCGGCAATATTAAGCTTAAGGTCCGCAATATCAGGTCGGGTTCAGTGACTGAAAAATCTTTTATTACCGGAGCCCGCGTAGATGAGGCTAATGTAGAAAAGAAAAAAGCCCAGTTTTTGTACTGTGAGGGAGACAATTTTAACTTCATGGATCCGGTCAGTTTTGAGCAATTTACTATTCCGGCGAGCGTGCTTGCTAGTCAGGCCAAATATCTAAAAGACGGTCTGGAAGTAATCTTAATTGTTTCGGAAAGTGAAGCGTTGGGTTTGGAGCTCCCCATGAGCTTAGTTTATACAATCACCGAAACTGGTCCGGGAGAAAGAGGCAATACTGTTTCCAATGTTTTCAAAGAAGCAACGATGGATAATGATTTAGTAGTAAAAGTGCCGATGTTTATGAATGAGGGGGAGAAAATTAAGGTAGATACGAGAAGTGGGGAATATATTGAACGGGTTAAGTGACGCAAAGTGTCATCCCTGCGAAAGCAGGGATCCATACAATAAATTATTTATATAGATTCCGTGTCAAGCACGGAATGACAAAGAGAATTTTACGCAGTTTGTCAAATGTGCTAATCTAGAATTATGGCCAAAAAAATTACCAAAGCTTTAATACCTGCTGCCGGGTTTGGTACAAGATTCCTTCCTCAAACCAAAGCTATGCCGAAGGAGATGCTGCCTATTGTGGACAAGCCGGTAATCCAATACGTGGTAGAGGAGATAGTCGCTTCAGGGATTGACAACATTATAATTGTGACCGGAGCTACCAAGCGGGCAATTGAAGATCACTTCGATGTTCCCAATGAGGATCTGGCTCAAAATTTGACTAATGGTAAAAAGGCGGAACTGCTGGAGCAGATCAACAAAATTTCCAACATGGCTAACTTTATCTATGTCAGGCAAAAAGGGCCCTACGGTAACGGCACACCCGTGCTTTCAGGGGAATCGGTCATAGAAGATGAGCCGTTTGCCGTGATTTGGGGGGATGAGTTTATCAAGGCCGAGCCACCGAGGCTCAAACAAATGATTGATGTATATGAAAAATACGGCGGTATGGTTATTTCCGGGGTCAGAATAGAGAAAAAAGAGGATTTAAGCCGCTACGGCATAGCAGACCTGGAGCCGGTGGAAGGTAATGTTTACAAGATTAAATCAATTGTAGAAAAACCGGAGCCGGATCAGGC
>MFDZ01000030.1:1869-8580 GCA_001777455.1 Candidatus Daviesbacteria bacterium RIFCSPLOWO2_02_FULL_41_8 | reverse complement strand
ACTACTGCTAAAACAGCCGGAGGAAATAAAACGATGGCAAAAACCAAGGCTAATGTACTGAGCAGTTTAATCACAATTCCAGTATATCACAGGGAGCTAAAACGACTATGGAAAAAGCTTTCGGATATCGGAGAATGTAATAAGCAGTATCAAGGCCAGCAAAATAATAAACCCAACCTGGTGTACTATCCTTTCAATATCTTCCCTGACTTTTTTCCGGGTTGCGGCCTCAACGACTAAAAACAATAGTCTGCCCCCGTCCAAAGCAGGAATTGGTAATACATTAAATATAGAAAGGGTTAGCGAAATAACCCCTACAAACCAGATATATGGTAGTATCGCCGTCCATCCCGAAGATAAAATATCATTTGTAATGGTCGCCATGCCGACAGGTCCGGCCACGGATTTTGAAACTTGTCCGAAATTTCCGGAAACTAAATCACTTCCTAATTTCCCGAACCCGGCAAAGGTAAGTCTTGTCAGATCCGCCGAGTAAGTTATCCCGGAAAATAACTTTTCCGGGATACTTCTATACTCCCGCAGAGGAATTGGACTGAATATGACTCCGATTAATACATCTCCGCTGTCCTGCTTTTGAGGGGTAACTGTAATTTCTCTTTTATTTTTTCCATCCACATCCGCCAGAGATAAAGTTACAGGTACGCTACCTTTGGCTTTAATTAAATTCCTGGCTTGTTCAATATCTGAAATTGCCTGACCATTTACAGCCAATAGCTTCTCGTTTTCCCTAATACCTGCCTGTCTTGCCGGGAAACCCTGTTCAACTTCCGCAATATAAACTCCCGGCTCGGAAGGATAAATAATTTTAAAGTTTTGCCCGATTATAACAATATAAAAAAGCAGCCAGGCTAGAATTAAATTCATTACCACTCCTGCCACTACCACCGCTATTCTTTGCCCCACAGGTTTGAACTGGAAATTCCGTTTTTTGTCTTTGCTATTCTTATCAGATACATCTTCATCTTCTCCCAACAATTTAACAAACCCGCCAAATGGCAGCCAATTAACGGAATAGAGGGTTTCACCTATTTTTTTACCCCAGACCCGGGGCGGAATACCGAATCCGAATTCCAAAACTTTAATGCCGAATTTTTTGGCCACGATAAAATGCCCGAATTCGTGGATTAGGACTAGAAGTAATAATGTAGCAATGAAAATGATTATGGAAAATAACATAATAAATTTCTAATTTTTAATTTCTAATTTCTAAATAAACACCAATGATCAAATTTCTAAATTAAGATGTTAGGCATTATTTAGAACAATTAGAAATTAGGTCAATTAGGTCAATTAGGTCAATTAGGTCAATTTATATCTGTGTTAACTCTTCTTCCTTAAGCTTTGCCGCTTCTTCAATTTCTGCAACTTTTTTATCTACCAACTCCTGCAGGATTCTCTCTCTCCGGAAAAACTCATCTTCTCCGAATTTACCCTCATCCGATTCTTTTTTCCAAGTGTTCCTGAAATCATGCCTGATTTGCCTGATAGAAACATGTGTTTCTTCTTTTTTTTGATGAAGCAGTTTAATAAACTCTTCCCGGCGTTCGGCAGTTAACGGCGGGATCGGTAATCGGATTAAAGTTCCTTCGTTAGAAGGATTTAAACCTAGATTTGCTTCCTGGATGGCTTTAATTACCTTATCTAAAATAGAAGCATCCCAAACGGTAACCGTTAAAAGGGATGGTTGCGGGGCAGAAATATTACCTACCTCGTTAAGCTTCATGCGGGATCCGTAAACATCAACGGAAACGCCCTCAATCAAAGCCGGATTGGCCCGGCCGGCCCGGATACCGGCAATTTCCACCTTAAAGTGGTGTAGGATAGCTTCGATTTTGGCGTTTGGTTCTGTTAAAACTGGATCCATTACTCTCCTAAAGCTATTCTCTCAAACCTTCCAACCTGAATATTCTCTCCCAACTTCCCAATCACTGATTTAATTAATTGTTCCACAGTTAAGGAGTTATCCCTAATATACTCCTGTGACAGCAGTTCTTCAACAGATGAGGGGTTCATTGAGGCAATTTGCAGGGAAAGCTCGTGAGCTAAACCCTTAAAATCTTCTGTTCTGGCGACAAAATCCGTCTCACAAAGCACCTCTACCAAAACTCCTACTTTGCCGCCATGAGAATACGTTTCTACAATACCGGCTTTAACTTCCCGGTCGGTTTTTGAAGAAGCTTTATCCAACCCCTTTTTCTTCAGCCATTCCTTGGCTTTTGTTAAGTCCCCATCTGATTCTTTTAAAGCTTCCCGGCAATCGGCAATCCCAGCCCCTGTTTGCTCTCTGAGTTTTTTTATATCTTCTATATTCATATATTTGACGATAGATGATGGAGAATAGAAGATAGATTCTTGAAGATGGAAAATGGAAGATAGAAAGAAATAATCTATTTTCTACCATCTATTTTCAAATTACTATCTTCTACCTTCTATCATCTACTGTCTGACTTACTCTATCACTCTCTCCGCCTCTTTAACCGCCTTCTTCTCCACCATCTCCTCTGCTACTGCCACCTCTACTTGCAATGTTTCTGCGATTTCTGTCTCTGCTTTTTTTTCTTTCTCCTTTGATTTCTCCGCCTTTTCAGCTTCTTTTACGGCTGCTTTCCCTGCCTCTTTTTTTCCTTCACCGTAAGCGGAAGCTATAGCTCCCACCAATACTTTAATTGATTTAATGGCATCATCATTACCCGGGATGAGGTAGCTTATTTCCGTAGGATCTGAATTTGTGTCGGCAATCGCCACCACCGGAATATTTAAACGGTTGGCTTCCCTGATGGCGATATTGTCCGATACCGCATCCACGACAAAAACAGCATCCGGTACTTTATTAAAATCCATCACTCCGGCAAAATCTTTTTGCAGTTTAAGCATTTTCCTCTCCAGAAGCAGTTGCTCTTTCTTAGTATATTTGGAGAGTTTGCCTTTTTCTTTTTCCTCTAAATAATTTTTGAGGATTTTCATATTTTTCTGCATCTGTTCAAAATTAGTTAAAAACCCTCCCATCCAGCGCGCTACCAGATACGGAGCCTCTACTTCCTTAGCCAATTCTTCAATGATTGGTTTAGCTTGTTTTTTGGTGCCTACCAAAAGCAGGACTTTGCCGGATTTGCCCAGTTCATAAACAAACTCGCAGGCTTCTTTTAAATATTTTTCGGATTGGGTTAGGTCAATAACATGGACGCCTTCACGGGCACCGTAAATATAAGGACGCATTCGGGGGTGACCGCGTCTAACCTGATGCCCAAAATGAACACCTGCTTCCAGCAACTCTTGTAATGTTGGTAATTTGTACATGTTTTCCTTGTTCACCTCTACCAGTAGTATAGTTTCAGGAAAACTTATCCCGATTGCAATAAATTGCATCGTGGATATACTCGATTATCTTAATATAGATAATCGGTATAAACTGATAGATGTTTAATGAGGGTATTTTACCAGGATCAATAAAATAAAGCAAGACTATCCCTCATAAGTCAAACTATCCTAACAAACTTTCAGTCAATAACCTGTACGATCGCACACTATATTGTCATAACTTTACCATTTCTTAACGATCGTTAAGTTTTACTAAAGTCCGGATTATCTGGCTGTTCAAATAAAGAATCCCTCGAGATAGAAATTTTACTATTTTCTCTGGCTCCCAATACAGGTAATAAAGAAGCAAAACCAGCCATCATATCAGGTGTTAACTTATGCTCTTCAATAATCTCTGGATATTGACCTTCTTCATGAACTATTGACCCCAACACATTTACTCTGACGATTTCCACATAATATGCTTCCTTATTAAAATCAAAAGCTATCATTGAACAACACGCTTTGCCGTTTTTTGCGACTGTTATATAACCTTCTGTTTTTGGTCCATCCGTATACTCTATAAGTTTTGGCTCGATTTCAATTCTTCCCTGATTAAAGCCCAGTGTAATATTTCTAACTTCAACTGGGCGACTTTCTTCTTCTGGAGCTCGGATTCCGACATATGGTGCAAAAAAAGCATCTCTCAGAGTGGGAGGAAGATCAATACCCCCATCTTCATCGTCATTTTGAGCTTCAAGCCAAGGGGCATTATTTGTTTTTTCTATTTCATCTACAGCACTTCCGCTTAAACCACGAGATTCCATAACGATTAAAAAGGCTTTTTCGTATTCTTCTCGTGATTCTCTAAATTCTTCTGGAGAAAATCCGTCTAAAAATGCACTTATCTCATTTCTATCTTTTCTTCTGAATAATCCAGCAAGATAATCTGCAACCTCTCTACCGTCCGGCAGATCTCCTTCTATCGGTGTAGCCATTTGGATACAGAATATACCTTAAATGAGCTGAAAACTCAATATTTCACAACTCTTCGTAAACCCTAAGAGGAAACTTTATCTTTCCAATTCCAAGAACTTATACTTAAACCCATCTGATTCCTGCTCAGGCGATTCCCAAATTACTTTCTTAAATTCCGAATAATCGGGGAAAAAGGTGTCTGCTTCGGGACTTCCTTCCACAATAGTTAAATATAGTTTATCAGCCAAGGGCATAGCTTCCTGATAAATTTGTCCTCCGCCGATAATAAAGATTTCATCAGTTTCTTTTTCCCTTGCAAGCTTCAAGGCCTCATCCAGCAAATGAGTAACTTCAATACCCGGTTTAGCAAAAGCCGGGTCGCGGGTGACGACAATATTTACCCGGTTCGGTAGCGGCTTGCCGATTGATTCAAACGTTTTTCTGCCCATTATGACTACATGGCCGGCAGTTTTCTCCCGGAACATTTTTAAATCTTCCGGAATTTTATAGATCAGATCATTATCTTTGCCTAAAGCTCTATTGCCGGAAGCAATAGCGGCAATCAGGCTAATTTTTGGGTTTTTCAAAATAACCTCCTGCCACTGTCAGTTCCGCCTTAATAACCGGGTGCGGATCATAATTTTCCAAAGTCACCAGTTCCGGTTTAAAGTCATCGATGGTTTTAATTTGGGGGTCTATATTAACGGTAGGAAAAAGCCGGGGTTTTCTTTTGATTTGCTCCTTAACTTGTTCAATGTGATTTTCATAAATGTGAACATCGCCAAAAGTGTGAATAAACTCCCCCGGCTCATACCCGGTAATTTTAGCCAACACTAAAGTTAACAGGGCGTAACTGGCAATATTAAACGGCACCCCCAGGAAAATATCACAACTTCTGTGGTAAAGCTGCAGCGAAAGCTTGCCTCCCCTTTGATTAATTTGAAACATATTGTGACAGATCGGAAAATAAGAAGTGTCTTCTTTGGTAGCCATAGTATACAAATATTCCGGATTCCAGGAATTGACAATCAAATTTTTGGCATCCGGGTCATCTTTTAGCTCCTGAACGACCCATTTCAGTTGGTCAATGGTTCTGCCGGTCCTGGTTGGCCAATTTCTCCACATCTCCCCATAAATCCGGGGCAAGTTCCCCCACTTTTTAGCAAACTTACCGTCGGTCCTGATTTTCTCGATAAATTCCTCTTTCGTTAGACTTTCCCCTTTCCCCTTTCCGCTTTCCCCTTTGTATATTTTATACGGATAGTCGTCCCAAATATGCACATTGCGGTCCACCAGATATTTAATATTTGTCTGTCCGGAGAAAAACCAATACAACTCCTCCAGTACTCCTTTCCAATAAACTTTTTTAGTAGTCAACAGCGGAAAACCTTTGGAAAGATCAAAGCGGATCTGCCGGCCGAAAACGCTGTAAAGGGCTACATCAGTTCCCCGGTCAATTTTCTTGACCCCGTTTTTAAGGATGTCTTTGAATAAATCCAGATACTGATATTCTTGATGCCTTAGTCTAGCCATAAATTTGTAGCTGGTAGTGTGTAGCTAGTAGTATGGGAAGCGCATTAACCCCTTAATACATACTACTTACTACCTACTACTAATTATACCTGTCTTTCTGCTTTTTTAGGGCTTACTCTGCCGCCTTGATGTTGTCCCCTGTATTTTATAGTCTTGCCTTCTATCTTATGGAAAATTATATTACAAATCCTGGCACCCAGTTGTAATTTCACGGAAAAAGGGCTTAAGTTTGTTAACCCCATGGTTAGCTGTCCGCTGTAACCGGGGTCTGTTTTGGAATTTAATAAAAGAAGTCCGGCCCGGAAAAGAGATGTCCGAACGTGCACTATCGGCATTAAATCGAGAGGGGTATTAACCGATTCCACTGTTTGAACCAGGTAATACTCTCCAGGCTTTACCACAATTTCCTTTTGTACTTTTTCGTTCTCCACGAATTCTGCCACCAACTTTGTCTCCACTCCTTTTCTCCTTCCGTAACCCGCTTGCCCTGCACCGGACGGTGCGGGGTCAGCTTCAATAAAAGCCCCGCCTTTAACGATTTTGTGGACAGCACCTAACCGCAAATCAATCCCCACCCCTTCCGGATTTTCTAAATCCCTGTGACCCAGATTTTTGATAAGGGAATGTTTCTTTATTCTTTTGTGAATTTCATCTAAACCGAGTACGCTCATTTTTTTCTTTTTCCCATTAAATTAGACACCTGAGGCAAATCGCTTCCACCATACCGGTTATTGGGACTTTTCTTGTACGACCGCTCCACGGAAGCTGACAACTTTTCAAAAGAAAAAGCGCAAATCGGACTACCTTCATAAATTACCAACTTTTTCCCCTTTAAAAAAGTACCGAATTCCAAAACCGGATGCCCGTCCCAACCCGGATCAA
>MFDZ01000030.1:0-1844 GCA_001777455.1 Candidatus Daviesbacteria bacterium RIFCSPLOWO2_02_FULL_41_8 | reverse complement strand
ATATTATCCGGCAAAGTTAACCGCTCTTTGGTTGTGGCAATGACAAAATCGTGTTCAGTTAAAATAAACGGTTGGCCGGGTTTTAGTTCCACCAACCTCATCATAGATTCCATATCTTCTTTGGAAGCATATTTGGTATCGATGGTATTTAAACCCTGGTCAGTAAAGACACGGAGCTTATTTCCTAAGTGAAAATCAATGGTAACCTCATCAACATTATCTTCCCAATCCTTCGGCAAGGGATCAATTTTAATAATGCCCTTTTTAATATGCTGTTTAATCACCCAATCAGGCAAAGTCCCCAGTATTTCCCGGACTCCACCATTGTCATCCTGAGCGGAGCGAAGGACATATTTTTTTCTCTTTGGCATAAGAGAGATCCTAATTGGTTATGCCCCTTTTTTCAAGTGGGAAATTAAATCTCTTGACATTCCAAGGGGAAAGTGTAAATATCTACAATTAATTATGAACTATCGTACACCTGAAATGCCAAGCTGCCGCTATCTTGACCCCTCGCGGGGTAAACGTCGCTTACCATATGTATATTTTGATCCACTCACTCAACTCGAATTACCTTGTGAAGGATTGGTTAATGATGAAATTATGGGTTACACTGAAGGTGTTGCGCCAGAAAATGCAACTGCACTAGTTCCTTTAAAAGGTTGCTTGAACCAAAGAGCGATAGAGCTTTGCCCTAGAGGGCTTCCTAAAGTAGTTCCCCAAGAATTAAGACCTTAATTAAAACCCCGGAAAATCCAGTGTGGCGAAATAGTCATCCACAGTTTCCGCTCGTCTAATTTGTTTTACTTTTCCATCCGATTGCAACAGAAGCTCTGCTGATCGCAACTTACCATTATAATTAAACCCCATGGCGTGCCCGTGTGCGCCGGTGTCATGAATTACTAAAATATCCCCAATTTCTACTTTCGGCAGTTTCCTGTCGATAGCAAATTTATCATTATTCTCACAAAGCGATCCGGTTACATCATAAACATGATCTTTAAGAGCGTTTTCTTTACCCAAAATTGTCTCATGATGATAAGCGCCGTATAGTGCCGGCCGCATTAAGTTAGCCATGCACGCATCCACACCGATATATTTCTTATAGGTATGTTTCTCGTGAATTACTTTGGTAACCAGATATCCGTAAGGGCCGGTCACCATACGGCCACATTCCATCACAATTCTTAATGGATCAAGTCCGTTTTTGACAATTTTTTCCTGATAAAAAGCTCTGATTTTTTTTGAAAGCACTTCCAAATCTACTGCTTCTTGGTCTGGTTTATACGAAATACCAACCCCTCCGCCCAAATTTACAAATTCCAGCTTAATCCCCAACTGCTGATTGATTTCCACAGCCAGATCAAATAGCATCGCCGCAGTCTCAGCCAGTGCATCCACATTTAACTCATTAGAGACCACCATTGTATGAAGACCAAATCTTTTGACTCCTTTATCTTTCATAATTTGGTAAGCTTCAAACAGCTGCGGTTTAGTCAAACCATATTTGGCTTCTTTGGGATCACCGATAATGGAATTGCCAGAATGCTGTCGGGAAGGACCAGGATTATAACGAAAACAAATTGTTTCCGGAATTCCAGCTGTCTCTTCTAAAAAAGGAATATGGCTAATATCGTCCAAATTGATAATCGCTCCCAGCTCTTTAGCTTTGGTAAATTCTTTGACTGGGGTATCATTGGAGGTAAACATAATTTCCTCACCTTTAAAACCCACTTTTTCTGCCAGAATCAACTCCGGAAGCGAACTGCAATCATTTCCCATTCCTTCTTCTTTTAATATTCTTAAAATATGGGGATTCGGCAAAGCTTTTACAGCAAAATAAT
>MFDZ01000029.1:51769-54857 GCA_001777455.1 Candidatus Daviesbacteria bacterium RIFCSPLOWO2_02_FULL_41_8 | reverse complement strand
GGAAAGATAGAGTGCCGGATATTTACGGGAACATACCGGTTTACAGAGTCAGCGCAACTCTTCCATGAAGCTGGAAACGCCTTTGGCCCAGGCTCCTTCTTTGGCCAAAGAAAGTGGGGTATATTTAGCCATAATCTGAACAGGAGTTTTTAGGCCTTGATTCAGATAATCTTCACGAAGGGCTCTGCCGACCCGTTCAATCGCATCTTCCCATGAACCAAATCTGGTTACCAAGGCTCCGTAAATTCCATAGCCAAACGGGTTATAAGAATCGCTAATCACTTTCTTACCACCGTTTGATTCCTGCATGGAAATAGCCGGTAAAAGTCTGTAATCCAGTTTGTATTTATCAGCAACCTGAATAAAGATATCACCGTAGGTAGAAAGCGGAGATTTATGGCCTTCAAAAAAGTCCTCAATAATTTTGGCCCTACCGTCGGAAGAAATTATTTCATCAGTGACGGACGTTTCGGATTTAGGAAGTGCTGCGTATAATTTAAAATTCTGTACTTCGGGTTTAACAACTTTTACGTTTGTTAGATAAAAAGTTAGGGTTAGAGAGAATATTAGGGTAGTTACTGCCGTACCGAACCAAGCAGCAACAAACCATATGCTGGCTTGTTTGTTTACAGTGTCCATCTGCTTCTCGCTCCGCTCGAAGTAAGCAAAGCTTTCTTTTCGCTCCGCTCGAAGTAAACTTCTCGTTGCTCTTCAGTAAACTCTCAAGCGGATTAAAATTATGTAATGACAGTAACACTAAAAATTGGATTTTGTCAACCCTTAGGCTTTGGGGGTTTTGAAGCCAAAGTAAGCATAAAAAACTGTAGAAAATAAGGTAATACCCATGAGCAAAGTAACATCAATATTTTTTATAAAAATAACAATAATACTGGTGGCAAACCACTGGGCCAAGATTATAATTGCCACCCACGGATATTTGGTATAAAAATTTAAAAGCTTATCCATATCATTGGTCCAGTATATTATACTGACTTAGATATTTTTTAACAATGTTGTAAACAGGTTGGTCCACTTCGTAAATATAGGTAAGCCAGTTACCGAAAGCCTCAATTGCCACTTCGCGATTAATTCTTTTGTTAAGAGGAGGTTGGTCATTTTTTGTTATTTCCTCCTCGGAATAAACCTGAAAGAAGTTTTTCATCTCTTCAGTTAAACGAAAGTCAGGATCCAAGTGCTTGGCCAGCAATCCGAAAATAGCTAAAGATCTGCCAAAAACCACAAATTCTTTAGGTAATTTAACTCTGTATTGCTTGGCTGTTTTGGTAATTTGCATCAATAAAGTTATGTAATCTTTTTTTAAAGTTGTTAAATTGCTTAAGTTTTCAGTGACAATTTCCCGGGCAATGTCTGAGAAATGATCTGCCAGTAATCCAATTAGTCCATCTACGGCTTTTTCCCCGGCCGTGGCCGGAAGAGCGCTTCTGGCCATGATTTTCAATTCATCTCCGGCAAAATGAGCTGCCCAATAAGAAGCTTTTTTAAAATCAAAATCCCCAGTGGCTTTAGCCCATTTGACGAAGTATTTTTTATTTGGGAGAGGTTCTCCTCCCACAATTCCGAAGTCAATTAGAGCAATTTTACCGTTTCTAAGCAGAATAATGTTTCCCGGATGTGGGTCGGCATGATAAAACTCATGAAAGAAGAATTGTTTTTGTAGTTCCCAAATTAAAGTACGGGCCACCTTTTTTAGATCAATACCCATCTTCTTTAACTGCTGATCATCCAGCCGGCCGTCTTTTAATCCGGTTAAAATGTGGTTTAACTGCAGCCCGTCAACATATTCCTCAACTAAGATTTTCTTGGTGGTCAGTTCATGAAAAATTTTGGGGATAAAAATGTTTTCATTATTTATGTGATTTCTATAAAGTCTCTCCCCATTTTCAGCCTCAATTCGGTAATCAAATTCTTTTTTGGTCCATTCCTTAAACTCGGCCGCAAACTCCTTCCATGATAGCGCTTCAATTTTAACGAAAAGGTCGGCTATAGCGGCTAAAAGATCAATGATTAAAAAATCGATATGGGCTTTTATTTCTATCCCTGGCCTTAAAATTTTGACGATGACTGTTTTGTTACTCCTCAATTTAGCGCCGTGAACTTGTCCGAATGAGGCGGAAGCAAAAGATTCTCTGGAAAAAACTTTAAAAATCTTATCAGGTGTTGCCCCTAATTCATCCAGAAAAGTTTCCTCGACCTCTTTATAGGAAAAGGGTTTAACGTTGTCAAAAAGGCCCAGCAGTTCCAGTGAATACTCTCTGGAAACAATATCTACCCGCAGGGCCAGCATTTGGCCGAATTTAATAAAAGTTCCACTGGCCTCTTCAAAAAACTGGCGTATCAATTTGGGTTTTCTGGTTTTTCTCAACCCGTATTTTGATAAAAGTAGAATAAGACTATATTTACTGAGGAGATAAAAGATATAGAATAGGCGGAACATTTTATTTGGCTTAATTTCTGGTAAAGCCTAGTACAAAGAGTGTAAGAACAGTTATTGAGGCATAAATGTACATTGGGATTATTTCAACTATCCGAAAAGACATCAGGAAAATTGTGGCAATCCAAATTCCGCAGATTGACAGACAGACCCATGGATATTTCATAGCCTAAGTATATACCCAGAAGCTTGTAATTTTCAACTCAAATTTAATTTAGTTCCAAAATGGTTTTGGCGAGTTCGGCTGGTTCGTGGCGGAAGAGGTGTTCGCGGATGTGATAAATTGCCAGCGGTTTTTCAACGATTTTGATGTGGGGAGCAATTTTTTTACACTCCGCCTCGTCCACCTTAACCGGTTGCTGTTTATCTTTTTTATAGACCTTTAGGATTTCACTATCCAGTCCGTTGGAATTGGCAATCATCACATCTATCCCGTTTTTATCTCCCAGATAATATTTAAAGTTTTTCAAATAATCGGAAGCTTTAAAATTATCCGTCTCCCCCATCTTGGTCATCAAATTCAAGATTAAAACCACTTTGGCTTTTGATTGCTCAATAGCCTCCTTTACCCCTGCTACCAAAAGGTGCGGCAATAAACTGGTATACAAATCCCCTGCAGAAAAAATCAACACTTCG
>MFDZ01000029.1:51054-51733 GCA_001777455.1 Candidatus Daviesbacteria bacterium RIFCSPLOWO2_02_FULL_41_8 | reverse complement strand
TGTTTCAAAATAAATCCGGGTAATTTTCTTTTTGGCATCATAGTCATCCTTTTCTCCCCGCAGATCTATATTAGTTTCTCCGTCCAGCTCTTCTCCGCCTTCCAGCCTGGCCATTAAATTAAGTTCCGAAATACTGACCGGCAAAACCCTGGCTCTGATCCGGAAAAGAAGCCTTTCTGCCTCCACACCTCTGTCTGCCCCTTTATAAATATGTTCTAACCTGGCTGAAATTAAATTGCCAAAACTGTGCCCCTTTAGCGGTCCTTCAATATCGGCTAACCTGTCATCAAATAATTTCTGGGCTACCTGGCGTTGTTTAGGGTCTTCCATTAAGGCCAGTAAGCACTGCCGAATATCCCCCGGAGGCAGTACCCCGAGTTCTGTTCGCAGTCTTCCGGAAGAACCGCCCGAATCCCAAGTGCCGACAACTGCACTGATCAGTTCCGGTTGGTTTAGTTCCACTAAGCCTCTTAGGAGTGAAAAATGGCCTGTTCCTCCACCAAAAGTGACTATCTTTTGCTGATATTGATATTTCTTGCCATTTGCCATTAGTGGATATTATACACCACTATTGTTAAAATATGGTTTATGTGAAAGCCGAAGTGGTGGAATGGTAGACACGCAGCGTTCAGAGCGCTGTCCCAGCAATGGGGTGGAGGTTCAACTCCTCTCTTCGGCA
>MFDZ01000029.1:30824-51016 GCA_001777455.1 Candidatus Daviesbacteria bacterium RIFCSPLOWO2_02_FULL_41_8 | reverse complement strand
CCGGGATGGGGAAACTGGTAAACCCATTACCTTGAGGTGGTAACGCCCTAAAAAGCTTGCAGGTTCGAGTCCTGTTCCCGGCACAAGTGGGAAAGGTGAATATTGACACGTATGTTACAATTTTGTACAACAGAAAGGTTAAATAATATGGAACGTATGTACAGATGTGGGTTTACAGGAGAAGGATCAAATAATATAATTCCAACCCCAGGTTTTGATAGAAAATATTCAGGACCAGCCCTTATTGGCAGAGCGTCAGGTATGCCTGTATGTGAAATAAAACAAGGGCAAGGAAAAAGAGGTCCGGCGGCTCTTTGCACACAAGGAGGCAACCCTACTGATTGCCCAGAATTATTCGGGAAATAGGCTCGGATAAAGTAAATAATCCTCTTCAATGTTGTATAACCATTTTTCCTCCGATCCCTATGGTTCCACGAAAAATGAAAACAGACTAAAAAACCCAAGGTGAAAAATGGAACTAGGGTTCAGGTGGGAGGAATTCTTCGCCGGCCGAGGAGGCTGGAGCTTCACCCGGTTTTAACGGCACTTATCCCTTGACATCATGTAATAGTTATGATATATTGAGGCTATGAATGATAAATTTAACCTCGACTCATTCCTCAAAAAGTATAAAGATGATGAAGCTTGCTTAAAGCATATAAAAAGCATCAAGTATCCTGGTGGAGTATTTTGCGAGAAATGCCAGAAAGTGACTAACTTTACCAAGGTTCAAAATAGACCTGTCTATCAATGCTCCTGCGGTCATCAAGTTTCCCCTCTTGCCGGGACTATCTTTGAAAAGACAACTACATCTCTACAATATTGGTTTTATGCCATATTTATTATGAGTGTAACAAGATCAGGTGTTTCTGCTAAACAACTACAGCGAGAATTAGGAGTGACCTACAAAACAGCCTGGAGAATGTTTAAACAAATCAGGATACTTATGGCTAATGCAAATAATGACGGAGGGTTACTTGATGGAACAGTAGAAGTTGACGAAACATTCATTGGTGGTAAAGGAGTGAACAGAAAATTTAAACCTAACTTTAATGAAATACCAAAAGAAGTAATTATGGGAATGGTTCAAAGATCAAAAATAGGAAAAGGTGGAGATAAAGCATATTTAAAACATATTCCTAATACCGGCAAATGGACACTTTTAAAACAAATCAAAGATCATATTGATTCCCAAGCCAGAGTTATAACTGATGAATATTACGGATACACTCAACTAAAATATCAAGGTTACAATCATGATTTTGTTACTCATAAAGAAACTTATGTTGTTGGAGATATTTATACTCAAAATGTTGAAAATTTATGGTCGATATTAAAAAGAGGTATTTATGGAGTATATAGGGTGGTTTCTAAAAAGTATTTACAAGCTTACATTGATGAATATTCCTGGAGGTATAACAACAGAAAATACCAAGATAAAATGTTTGAGATGTTACTGAAAGAGATAAATAATGTGAAAGTGATTTCCCCAGCCAAGATTACTTAATTTACATCCTCTTATATTTATATAAGAATAAAGAGGATGTGTTTTCCTTAAGACTAGCCTCAAAAAGAGTAAATTTTTGTTCCCACGCGTAGGTACAATTTTTTGGCAAAATAAACAATAAAAATTTCCCTTAAGTCTCACATTTCCGATGATCAGCAATATTACGGTTATTAAGAAATAAATATATACGCATTATATTTACGCGTTTCTTATAATGTATGGTTATAGGAGATACTAATCTTGACAATTAGATTTCTACTTTTGTTCCGTTTTTAGAATTCAAATCACGAATGATAATTTTACCTTTTTCCCTCCCAATTTCTAGATGCTGTCGGGATACATTATCTGCAAATCTGAATCTTCCAGGATTTTGTCTTCCCAGAGTTACTCTTTCTCCCTCTCTTAAGCCTTTAAAACCAGCCTGCACCTTACTTGTGGTCAATTCCTTACGGTCAATGATCAAAAAATCTACATTTGAACCATTCATATTAAGGATTCTCCGGTCTCCAATTTCTAAAACCTGCCCAGAGGGAAGAATAACCTTTATTGGTTTACCTTCGTAAGTTATAGCAACTTCCTTACCTCCACTCAAATCATAAGTTTGTATTGGTTTTTCGGTTGATTGTGAGTTATTGATCTCAGGAGGTCTAACACTCTGTTCTGGTTGCGCATGCCCACTGATTCTATCAAGTTTACGAACTTGATTTCCTTCTATTCTGTCAGCTGCTGATGGTTTCTCCTGTTCTACATCAACTACTACGGCTGAAATATCGTCAGGCTTATGTCTTGTATGCCTATTATCAGCAGATCTGGCCTTAGCGTGTTTTACTAATTCCTCTGCTACTTCTGGTTGTTCTTTAGCAATCCGCTCCATTTCTCTATGGCTCAAATTATCATGAATACCATCGGTGGTAAGAATAATCTTGTCGCTTTTCTGTAAGGCAATTTGATAAACATGCGGTCTTGACGTTCCATTTTTGTTTCCCAGCATCTCTAAAATTACGTTTCTTGTATGCCAGTAGCCGCGTTCCTTCTGGTTTAAAGCAGCTAGATCTTGTGGTGTCTCTACCGAAGCCAACTTCTGATCAAGAGCCCTTTTTTCTTCTAGCGGAAGACTGGCTGTAGTACTATCATCTTCTGTTATTTGTCTTAAGACGCCACCTCTTAAAAGATATGCCCGAGAATCTCCTACAGAACCAATAATAACTCTTCTTTCTCCCTTGATTTCTAAAAATTTAGCCACAACAGCAGTAGCCCCAGCACCCGGCACTTCAGCTAATACCCTAGTAGAAGCTTCTACTAAAGCATCACCTATCCCTCTTTTGGCAGTATCTGGATCAGAACTTATTGGTATTAATTTAAGCTGTGCAGCGATAATATCTCTAGCGACCCTGCTTGCTCTATCTCCACCGTGAAGTCCTCCTACTCCATCTAACACCATAGCTATACCATGCTGCGCATTATACCCGATAGCATCTTCGTTTCTTTCCGGGTGGCTGATACTAGCTTCTGATTTTCCTGTGTATCTTAAGTTTGGTAAATTCGGCTCTCTTGAAACTCTTATTTCTGGGGAAAATTGTCCTGACTCTTCCATATATCTATAACTATCTTATCATACTAATGTACCATAATCGCTATTCCCATAACCCACCGTTATAGGAAATCCTTATCATGGATAAGTTTATGTTTTCTTCTTTTTATCAAATGGTTCTTGTTTGATGCTTTGTTGAATTAGTTTATTAAATGTATCTTTTTTTATTTCTTTGGTTTCTATTGCGCTGTGTAATGATTTGTCTTGTGGATTATTTTTATGTTTTTTTAGAATTTCTTTTTGTGTTAACGGTTTCATGAATTGATTATAGCAGTATTCTCTTTTTGTTTTTATATTTTCCTTCCTCTTATATTTATATAAGTAATAAATAGGAAGGACTTTTTCGAATTTTAGGTTCAAATTTATTAATTTTTTACCACTACGCGTAGTGGTAATTATCTACATGATGTGTGGGTATACCTGCCGTTTTAACCACTTGACATAAGCACAACCTGTTGCTTGCCTGCTGGCAGCATCCCAGCCGGCTGTTGAACACTTCTCCATCTTTTTACCGGCATTGGTGGTAAATAAAACCAATTTCTCCCCGCAAGTCGGACAATCCGTATCCAGTGGTTCGCTTTTACCTGTTAACCATTCAACATAGTCACAACCGGTAGCTTTTCTGGCTTCCTTATCCCAGCCCCCCTTGGAACACTTCTTCATTTTCTTGCCAAAACGGGTCACCTGTAAAATCAAGGGATTAGCGCATTTAGGGCATTTTTCATCCAACTCCACCGGTGGAACTGTTAACCACTTAACATATTCACACCCCTCGTTTTTGCGAAGTTCCTTATTCCAGGAGCCAGTACTACATCTTTGCAGTTTTTTTCCTGTTGGAGTTTCTGTTACTTCGCTTAAGGGAGCACCACACTTGGGACAAACTTCTTGGGTATCCATGTTTTCTAGATTAACATATAAATTAATTGGATAAAAGAGATTAATATTGTTCTCTTCACACTTTTGTAACCAAAAGTGTGGTAAAAGTTTTCTGCAGTGATAGTCGGGCTACTCGTCAGATTTTGTCTAGCGGGGGCTCACCCCCTCGGAAATTCTCCACTATTCGTGGTGTCAGTTTCCGGTTCCCCCTGCTGCCAAAATTTTCCTCGTTTAACGCCCTTGGTATCAATGCAGAATTAGGAAGAGATGCGTTTGTTCCAATTCAAAGATTGGGAAAAGAAAAAACGATCTTCTTAATAGACTACATTTCTTCTTGTTCTTAGCATATAATATGAACCACACGGGCAGTTTAGATAGTTACTACCCGCCAGCAACTGCGTAGCTGTGGGCGGGGAACTATCGCAACAGACCGAACGAAGTGAGGGCAGTTAGCTCAGTTGGTAGAGCGCTACATTTACACTGTAGATGTCGGGGGTTCAAGTCCCTCACTGCCCACCATTTGCCAGAACGGTTCCACCCAGCTGCACGATCTTGATATCTCCTAGATCTTATAGTATAATCCCTGTTGATTAAATATGAATACTGGAGAAAGAATAGAAGTTTCCGGAATAGATTGCACTACAGATAGAGGGCTGGTTGACCATATGAAGGGACAACTTAGACAAGCTGGTGTGGCGGAAAATGCTGCATTATTTGATAAACTTAATGCGGATATAGTTAACAAGAACCCTCTGATAGGGCCATATTTATGGTTAACAACTATGGTAAAGAGAATACCGGAAAAGGTATCTGATGAAACTCAGAAGGAAGCGCTTAAATTCTTAACCAGTTCTGATCCCAATGCCAGTGCCTTAGGCAGGAATGCATTTGTTCTCCTGAATCTCAAAACAGTTCGCACTCTTGTTATTCGATATCGGGATTTAGTAGAGAAAGAAGATTTAGATGATCTGGCTAGCGAAGGCCTCTCTGGTTTACTCTCCCTTAGGGATGATTTACAAATCGATCGGTCTGTTATCCGGCAAGTTTATGATAAAGTAAATACCTCGCTTATAGATTATATTTCTCAACAAACAGGCGTGCCGTCCAGCATAGTTAGAAATACAGACTGCCGTTTAATTATTGAAACGGTAGATTCAATTTTTGGTCAAGATAACGGAGCTATCACACAAAACGGGATAGATGAAACCGTCAATGATTTAGTTGCTGAAACAGGAGTGATCGAATCTACTCTCAGGCTTTTTATTGAGCAAAAAATGACTTTAATTGAATCGGACGGTTTGGACCCCGAAGAGGTTGCAGAAGAAGGCAGTTCCGCAGAAAGGCTTTATTTAGCGCGGGCCTTAAGAGAATCAATGGGAGAAGCGCTGCAGACCCTAAGCCCAAGGACGAGAGAAATTATGGAGGATCGTTTTGGGTGGCGGGAACCGTCGGGAATGACGCTTGAAGCAATCGGAAAGAAATTAAAATTAACAAGATCAAGGATTAGCCAAATTGAGGCAAAAGCTCTCAGTAGGTTGCGTCATCCTGCAAGAAGCAAACACCTTAAACCTTACTATGAGCAGTATTGCGAGCCCGACACAAGCAATATCCGTTTTAAAGAGGATAGACCGGGCTTCGGGGAAATTCTGCCTGTTGGTTCAATCGTCCTAGAAGAGGCTTTGGAAAGCAATCGTAGAATGGAAGATAATTTGCTGGGAATAGAGCATTGGGGGTTTGATGAAGCAACTAGAACAGCTCTTTATTCTGCCGGGATAGATGTTATTGGTGATTTTTTCGGAGTCCCGCCGAACCGGTTTTTTAATCAAGATAATCCCCGCTTGCTTGAAGCGGCCAGGACATTATTAAAAGGCAGGATGGCAATTTTATACAGGGAAGCTATAAAGGAATTGTATCCCAAGGGGACCGATTTGCCTGTTCTGGAAAATATAGTCCTAAAAGCATTAAATTACCGTGATAGTATGTATGGTTTTTTGAATGATCTCCAATTGAATCTTAGTACCGATGAATGGATTAATCTTGAACAGACGCGGAAAAACGGACGAAAAAGCAGATGGCAGAGCTATAGTCAAACACGGCTTTTCCAAAAAATCCTTGTTAAATTATACGGGAATCTGGACGCATATTTAAAAGAGCTTTAGAAGAATCTGTAAGACATTATTTGTCCGCCTGTGGCGGAGAACGTTGAAACACTTCGTGATATAATTTCTCAATGTGTGGAATATTTGGTTACTCCGGCCCTAAAAATGCCCCTGAAATCATCCTGGAAGGCCTGAAAAGGCTGGAATACCGTGGTTATGACTCTTGGGGTATTGCTGTGGTGGCAGACCAAATTAAACTTGAGAAAAAAACAGGGGCAATCGGAGATTTAAATTCTCTGAACTCCGAACTAATAACCCTGGACTCCCGTACAGGCATCGGCCATACCCGTTGGGCCACACACGGCGGCATCTCTGAAACTAATGCCCATCCCCACTTTTCTACCGACAAAAGCTTTGCTCTGGCCCAAAACGGCATTGTAGAGAATTATCAGGAGCTAAAAGCCAGCCTCATGAAAAAAGGTTACAAATTTGAATCTGAAACAGATACGGAAGTCATTGTCCGGTTGATAGAAGATAAGATGAAGTCGTCAGTCGTCAGTCGTCAGCTGTCAGATAAAATTAAGGAAGCTGTAAGAGAGGCTTTTTTGGAGCTGGAAGGACGCAATACCATTATTATTTTGACAAAAGACGGCCATATTTTTGCCGCCAGGAACGGTTCGCCTTTGGTAATTGGTCTGAATGATAAGGAGATTTTTCTTTCTTCAGATACTCTTTCTTTTGCCCCGCACGTTAAAAAAGTTATTATCCTGAACAATGGTCAGATGGTCAGCTACAACGGCCGGTTGGAAATTACAGATATTAAATCCGGGAAGATTTTGCCTGTCCGCCCGGAAAAAATTGATTTTAAAAGCAGTAAGGTGGATAAGGAAGGCTATGATCATTTTATGCTTAAGGAGATTCACGAGAGTCCTTATGTTATTAACCAGGTGATAAGTCAAGACTTCAGTTTGTATGAGGATTTTGTTAGTCAGCTTAAAAAAGCTAAAGATGTTTATACCATTGGTTCGGGTACAGCCGGTATTGCCGCTTCCCAGATAGCTTTTTACCTCCGGGTGTTCGGCAAAATTAAAGCTGAAAGCGTCATAGGCGCAGATATTTATGAATATTATGATCTGCTCGGTAAAGGAGACCTGATGATTGTCCCTTCGCAGTCCGGGGAAACAGCAGATGTTTTAGAGGTTCTGGAAGTTGCCAAGAAAAAAGGCTTAAAGATTGCCTCTTATGTTAATATGCCGGGCTCTACTATGAGTAGGCTTTCCGATTACCCGTTTGCTTCACACGCCGGGCCGGAAATTTGCGTGATGTCCACCAAGGTTTTTACTTCCCAGATTGCCTGGGGGTATTTACTTTCTAAAATTGTTCAGGGAAAAGCGCCGGAAGGCCAACAAAACCTAAAAGTTTTATCGGAAGAAATGGATAAATACTTAAACACCGGTACTAATTTAGAAGCTATTAAAAGTTTGGCGAAAATGTTGGCTAAATCCAAGGATATCTTTTTGCTCGGAAAATACCAAAATTTTAATATTGTCAAAGAAGGGATGGTTAAAATAATAGAAGGATCATACATCCATGCCCACGGTATTCCGGCCGGAGATTTGAAACATTACGCCATTACTTTGATGGAAAAAGGCGTGCCGGTTATAGTGGTAATATCAAAAGATATAGCCAAGGATGACGTGCTTAATGCTGTGAACCAGGTGAAAGCCAGGGGTGCCACAGTGATCGGCATTTCCCCCACTCCTTCCGCCGGGTTTGATTATCACATTCCGGTGCCGGACACAGGTGAAACATCCGCCATTATGAATATAATTCCGCTTCAGCTTTTTGCTTATTATCTGGCTGTAGAGTTAGGGCATAATGTCGATAAACCCAGAAATATTGCCAAAAGCGTGACCGTTAAATGACAGGACTTCTGTTATCCCGTACTTGATACGGGATCCATACAAATATGCAAGACATTGGAAAAATCTTTTCGCTTTCAGCAGTGGTCTTTTTAATTTTGGGGTTATTGTTTAATCTGATGCCCCGTTTGCCGAGAATTCCGGGGGATATTTATTTGGACAAGCTGGGCTTTAGAATCTATATTCCTTTTATTTCAACCATTGTAACTTCCGTTATACTTATCCTTCTCTTCAATTTCTTTAAGAAATGATGTAAAATCCGTTAGTACATTAAAAATAGGAATAAATAATGGAGGTATGGGCAAGGCGCCTGACGATTGTTATAATGATTAGGTGTCAAAGCTAAAATACACCAAAGAGGTTTTAGAAAAGGCTGTGAGGGCTAATGTTTCAATGTTGGGGGTAATGCGGTCACTGGGGGCGTCTTTAACATCGGGTGCTTTAAGAACGTATCTGATTGGTAGGATTAAGTATTACCGGATAGATAATTCTCATTTTTTGGGGCAAGCTTGGAATCAGGGTAAAAATCATGTTGGCGGATCAGCTAAGAAAACACCTCAACAAATACTAATAGTTCAGAGGGATGGAATAAGAGCAAGGGGAAAATTATTAAAAAGGGCGCTTTTAGAAATAGGCAGAGAGTATAAATGTAATATATGTCAAATATCGAAATGGAGGAATAAGCCAGTACGGTTGGAGGTAGAGCATATTAATAGCAATCCATTAGATAATAGACCTGAGAATCTATGTTTCTTATGTCCTAATTGCCATTCTCAAACAGAGAATTTTTGTAAATTGCCACAGTAGCCAAGTTGGTCACGGCGGACGCCTGAAGAGCGTTTTATCCGGGTTCGATTCCAGGCTGTGGCACCAAGGGTGATGCTTTGTTCATCAAAGTGTCGAATAGATTGATATATAGGGCTAATCTGTGAGTTCGAAAAGCCAGGATAGCTCCAAGACAGTTTTGAGTTAAATATCGAACTCAGGAGTGCTTTCTTCTGTGTTAGGCTTGATTTTAGATACGTATTACCCAAGTCTACAAAGAAACTTTTCATAAATTTCACGGTTTCTTCAAGATTATATTTTTGCAATAGGCTGTCATCTTTGGTTGCTCTTACAGAAATAATCTTTTCCTCTATGATGGCATTTTGTTCCTTAAAGATCTCATCTGGATATATACCAGCTAAATTTTTCTCAATTAAAGTTTGTCTTTGGCTATAAAGCTTAGTCAACTCAGTATCAGCCTCCTCTTTTCTTTTTTTGAGAATTACTATCCTTTTCATATAGTTTCTACGAAGTAAGGCAATAAATAATTCAAGGCACTGAGTAGTAGGTGTAATTTTTCTTAGTAGATCAGTTAAATCCTGTTCTACTTTATCTCTAGGTACTGATTCATTGGTACAACGATATCTACAAAAATAATAAGCATATCTGTGTTGTTTACTCCAAGCACCAGTAAAATTTCTGCCACACCTACCACAACTGACGATTCCTCTTAAAGGAAAGTCAGGGTTATCTATAATCCTTTTAGCCGAAGGAGCTGCTAAATTGGTATTTCTGCCGTCTAGAATCGCTTGTACTCGGTAGAATAGCTCCTCAGTGACCATTGGAGGATGTTGACCTCTAACTTCTTCCGGATACTTCTCCGAGGTCAAAATTCCCATATAGAATTTGTTTCTGAACATTCTGCCAACATTTTGGATTATCATTGGGTATTGTTTTCCTTTAATAGATTGACGAAGTCCCCAATAATTCATGATTTGAGCCATTTCTCTTAAGGTTTTAGTGCCAGTTGCCATTAATTCCCAGGCCTGTTTTAACTTGTCAAAAGACCTGGGATCTTTAACTACATAACCATTTTCACTCCTATATCCAAATGCAGCTGGACCTGTACGAATTCCTGCCAGAAATCTTGCTCTTAAGCCATTCTTTGATCTCTCACTTTTAACATCATTATCCATCTGGGCAAAGCCAGCCAACATTGTTTCTAAAAACTTTTCTGCGGGAGAGTTACCTGTTGGCTCAGAAGCAGATATTAAGATGATCTCACATTCTGATAGCTTCTTTCTGATAGCTAAATAATCAGAAGTTTGTCTAGCCACCCTATCTAGTCTATAAACTAGGAAAGCACTAATATTCCTTTTATTTTTTCTGCAATATTCAAGTAGCTGGATTAGAACTGGCCTACCAGTAATGTTTTTGGCAGATTTACCTTCTTCTTTAAAAATCTCTAAGACTTCATAGCCTCTTCGAGCTGCTTCTCTTCTACAAATCTCCTCTTGAGTTCCCAAAGAGTAATTTTCAACCTGTTCTTCAGAGGATACTCGAATATAGACAACAGCATTTTTAGGTTTAGAGCTATTTTGTATTTCCATTGGCAGATTCTCCTACAAGTTCCTTTAGGGTTTTACCTTGGAACACTCTTTTCTCAAATAAATCAAGCCAAGTATCAACCAAATATTCAAAATCGGTCACTAAGTAATTTAATTCCTCATCTGTGTAATCCCTGGCTGATTCGCCCAGAATTCCTCTGGCTTTATGAAGTTTATTTTCCTCTTGATTAGTAGGAAAAATGGTAGCTATTACATTCTCAAATTCTTTTATAGGATCTGGAGTTGGTACAGGGCTTTTAGGTAGAGATTCAGTGTTATTTAATTCCTCTGGAGGATTGATTTCTAAGCTATTTTCACCGAAGAGTTGTAGGTTAAGATTCTCCATATTTCATCCTGAAGCTACTGTGCATATATGCCTAGTATATATGTAAATATGCACAGTTGTCAAGTATGAAAAAGGTAAGTTTTTCTTTACTTATAATGCTCTTTCTGCTATAAAGTTCGTACTGTCCGGAAGAGAGTAAAATGGACATTCAGAAACTTCGGGCTGATTATTTACTAGACAACATTTTTAATTCGTTTCAATTAGAAACAGATTCAATTATTTCTCAGTATTCATCATTCGTTCCGTTAATCTATTCCTTGGTTGGATTAATTGTAATTGTTTTTATTCTTCGCAAGCTCCTAAGTATCAGAAAATCATTAAATGAAACCTCTATTCTTTTAGAGCTTACTCCGCCCTCTTTTACAGAACAAGAATCGTATACAACAGATCAACTCTTCTCAATTATTCATTCTCTTGGTAATCAAAGATCATTTATAGATAAGATTTTAGGGAAAAAGACGAGATTTTCTCTTGAGATAGTTTCAACCCAAAATCAAGGTATAAGATACATAATCAGGACTTCTCCTAAACAAGTTAATACATTAAGAAAAAGTTTATTGTCCTACCTTCCTCATTTAGGGGTTAAGACTGTCAATGAATATTTACCTGATAATACAAATAACCTGAAAAAGTATTTCTACAAGATAATGGAATTTAAACTTTCAAAGCATTTTGCCTTTTCTCTTAAGAAACAATCCGAGCTTTCTATGTATGATCCTATTGCCTACATTACCGGCATGATGACTAAACTAAATCCACAGGATCTAATTTCTTTGCAGATAGTTTTGAGTCCTAGCAAAACCAGCAATACAAAAAAGATTTCAAAACTTATTGCTTCAAATGGTGATGTGATTAAATATTTAAGAACCCCCGGCTTTTTAAAAGGACTTTTATTTAATTTGTATAGTGTTCCTCACACAAAGTCTCCCTCAGAGATGGAAGCAGTCAGTTTAATTGATTCCAAAATTAACCAGCCTTTATTTGAAACAACAATAAGGTTATTAATGATCTTTAAAGATAAAGATGATTTAGCTGACAGGCAACAGGGTTTTAAGTCTGCATTCTCAACTTTCTCATCTAATGGTTATCAGGCTTTAGTTTCCAAAAGATATCTGAATATAGATAGGGTTAAGAAATATCTGTTTTTTGTTTTCAAAAAGCGTTTACTTTCATTTACAAATAATTCTGTACTTTCAATATCTGAAGTTTCCGGTATTTACCATTTTCCCTATGCCAGCATGACCAATACTGAAAATTTAGTTAAATCTCACAGTAAGACCCTACCTGCTCCTCTTTCTCTTAAAAAAGGAAGAAAAATGGATGTTTCTTTTGGTAATAATCATTACGGCGGAACTACTACACTAATTGGGCTAACAGAAGAGGAAAGAGAAACTCACATGTATATTATAGGTAGGACAGGTTCAGGAAAAACTACCATGATGTTTTCAATGGCCAAGCACGACATTGAAGATGGCCGTGGTATGGCTTTTTTAGATCCTCACGGAGATGCAGCAGATGATTTAATTTCCATTATTCCAAAAGATAGGTTAAATGATCTAGTCTTTATCAATCCAATTGATTTAAAATATCCCATCGGAATCAACCTGCTGGAACTTACTCCCGGACTTGATGAAGATGAAGCAGAGTTGGAAAAAGAAGTTGTAGCAGAGGGTGTAATATCTTTATTCAGAAAAGTATTTTCCAGAGAAGAAAATACAAATGCACACAGGATTGAATATGTTTTAAGAAATGCAATTTATACTGCCTTTACTGTTGAAGACAGAACTATATTCACTGTCTATGATTTGTTAAATAACCCTCCTTTCCAGAAACAGGTAATTGCTAAATTAAAAGATGAAAACTTAAAGAACTTCTGGAAGTTTGAGTTTGGCAGAGCTGGTGATTATCAGGTAGTTAAAATGGTTGGTGGTGTAACAGCAAAGATAGGAAGATTTCTATTTTCTCCTACTGCTAAAAGAATATTAGAACAGAGAAGATCTACCATAAACTTTAGTGAGATTATGAATTCAGGAAAAATTGTTATTTGTAATTTATCACAGGGAAAGTTAGGTGAGGATACTTCCAGACTTTTGGGGACAACTATTATGACCAAGATTCAACAGGCAGCACTTAAGAGAGCTAATATAAAAGAATCCGACAGGAAACCCTTCTACTTATATATTGACGAGTTTCAAAACTTTGCAACCCAGTCATTTACCAAGATGTTGTCAGAAGGCAGGAAATATAAATTAAGAGTTATTATGGCAGAACAAACTACCTCCCAACAGCAGGACAGAAATATTGTTAATGTAATTTTAGCTAACGTTACAACTGTTGTTTGTTTCAGAAGTGCAAATCCGATTGATGAAGATTTAATGTTAGCCCAATTTGCCCCCTACATAACTAAAGGAGATATTTCTAACTTACCTAAATACAATTTTTATATAAAGGTATCCGCACTTGAACCAGAAGAACCATACTCCGGTGAAACTATTTATAATCCTCTTAAAAAAGATGAAAAAAAGATCGAAAAACTTATTGAGGCTTCAAGAAAAAACCATGCAATTGTCTACCAAAAACCTGCTGTTGAGGTAAACAAAATAAGTCAAGAAAGCAGTAAGACAGAATCTTCTAAAGAGGTAAATGAACCACTAAATAGTAATGGATTACCCAAGAAAAGTAGTGTCTACGCGTAAACACTCAAAATAGGGAAAATTGATCCTAAATAAGTCAAAAACACAGACTCTTTATACTTGTATAAATATAAGGGGATGTAATGTATAATCCAAACAATGATATGTAAAATACCTCTGCTCTGAATCTTCTGCCTCCTACTACAAAAACTTATTAACTTAAAATGACAACTACACAACCTACTATTAACAACCAACAAACTCAAATTCTCTTTCTTCTCTACAAATTCCGCTTCTTAACAATAAACCAACTACTAAAATACTTTAACCATAAATACCCATCAAGAATAAGAACATGGCTAACAGAATTAGTAGAGTTAAAATACATATCAGCTATTATGGATGATGCAAACCCTACAAAGTTTTTTATATATTGTCTTTCTACTAAAGCAAAGTATATTCTTCAAAAAAATGAAGATTGTAATAAGGATTTTTTAGAAAGGTTGTACAAAGAAAAAAAGTTAAAAGATAAGTTCATAAATCATTGTCTTTTTATTTTAGATATCTACTTTTATTTTTTATCCCAATTAGAAGTTGGTGCAACGCTTCATTTTTTAACTCAACAGGATTTAATAGGGTATGACTTTTTTCCTGAAGAATTACCAGATGCTTATATTGCAGTTGAAACTAAAGACGGGACTGATAAATACTTTCTGGAGCTTTTTGATGACTATCAAAATAAACAATCTCCCGGGTCAATCAGATTTTCTACCAGAAAGTATATTAATTATTCCGGGGATGGTAGCTGGGAGGCAAATACTAATAACAGCCCTTTCCCTGCAATTCTCTTTGTTCTTCCTAATGAAAGAAGGAGACAATTTGCAAATCATTACGGCCACGCAAAATTAGTAAAAACTTGGGAAGATATCTCCCTATTTTTAACAACCCAGGATATGATTAGATTTAGCAAAAGCGGTCAAAATATCTGGCAAAAAGTAGAGTAACCCTACTCTAAATTAAGGCCGCGGTTTAATATGTTTACAACTATTGCCTGAACTATTCCCTGTAAGTCACTTCTAGTAAACTCGTCCTGATTGTCGATAACTTCCAGTATGTCATCACTTAACTCATTGATTAAATGAACTGTTTCGCGATCAAGTAAATCTATTTTTTTCATCTTTAACACCTCCTTTCATAATGTAAATTTGTAAAAATGCCTGCCGCCGGGGATACAAACGGCAGGCCGTTTGTTAATCCTGTGGCTCGTGTAGCTTTTTAATCTCTGAAAGCCTGCACAGTCTGAAATACATATCCCTCTCAACCCCCAAACCGAATGGACCCTTTAAACCCTGTAGCTCTGAAAGGGTAAAGTAGCCTAATTCCGGAAAGTCTCCTGCAACATATCCAAAGAAAGTATCCTTGCCGTCAAATTCAATTGCATACCATGTCCAGTTAGACCAGGTAGTAAAGAATTTACATATTACAGTTGGATCTTCCTCGTCTTCCTGCGTATATAAAAAAGGTAACTTTGTTGTTATTTCTTTTGTAAGAAGTTGCATCTATTTCACCTCCCTCCTTGGCTCTTCCTAAAAAGAATTTATTTTTAGGTAGCAGCCTGCTACCTATACCTGAAGTTTTTTAAGCGGGGTGAATTTTGCAAGGGCAATCCGCCAAAGGCGGAGCAGTTTATTGGAGTGAAACGGAAACCCTTGCAAAATGAGGGGTGCAACCCCTTTACTAAGTAAGATTTAGTTATTAAATATTGTTTCTTTACTACAGCCTGAGGTATCCTGAATCCTTTAAACTTCTAGTTCATCAAGTATTTCTTTTTCTAACCTATTAAGCTCTTCAGTTGAAACTTCTCCTAAAGGTATTACTTGTCTGATATCATCTGAGGCTCCCTTAAAAGCTACTTTAACCGGTTTAGCTGTCTGGGTATCAATATCTTTCTCTACACCTGAAACATAGGTCCAGATACCGGTTTGAAGAGTACCTCCCAAATTAATTCCTGCCCTTAACCGGTTAATCTCATACAGGTTACGCATGGGAAGATGACTCTTTAAACATCTACCAAAGGATTCAGTAGTGAAATTCCTGCCTGGTGCTTGTCTTCTTAAATGTTCTATCCTATCAACCTGTTGTTTTCGGTAAAGACCGTATTGCTTTTCTCCACCCAGAAGTTCCTGTTTTAATTCCTCTTCATCTTCTCCGGTACAGGTAACTTTTTTAAGGTGGGAAAGTGTAAGTAACTCCAGCCAAGCTTGGTCTTGAAAACTCTTAAATTTTTTAAGATTATCTTCTCCTAATATTGTTCTGTAGCCAGCATCCAATTCAAACTCATATGATTGACCATTAATGGTAATTGTTACTTTTAGATCCTTTTTATCAGGGCTTTGTTTAAAAAGCATTGATTCATAACCAAACTGCCGCAACACCGGATCGGAAAAAACAATCTCATAACCTCGTCTTCCAACACTTTTAGTAAAACGGTTGAGAAGATCTTGTCTTAATCTTCCACTTTGCTCATTTAAGTAACCCATCTGTTCTAAAGCTATTGCCGGACGATGATATTCTAAAATTCCCCCAAGGGAGCCTAAACGTTCTATAGGTAAAGGACGCTGCAGCATAAAGACAATTTTCTTATCCTGATCAAAATATCCGGTTGCCCCCAAATACTGTTGAGTATATTCAACTAGCTCATGAGGGTTATAAACTAACGCCCTGTTAGGATTAACCGCTTTACCGGTGGAAAATGCTGAGTAGACTTCTCTAACCAGTTCAGTTTTTTGTTCAGGAGTGGTCACATCTTTTGCAAATACCTGAAGCTCTAATCCCTGCGGAAGCTCTAAAGACCGTTCCAGTAACCTTTGGTAGCCTTTAGCTGCAAACTGAGGCCCAGTCTTTGCCAAATCAAGTTGCACTACAAAGGGATTAATTCTTTCCTTTACTAAAAGACTAAGTGGATCTTTTGGATCTATAGCTAGATTATCATACTCAGTAGGAACATGCCTTCTTCTTTTTAATGCCTCTTCTACTCTCTGATCTGCCAAACCTTGGGCAGAAACAAACTCAATAGGGGGAGCATCTATACCTGATTCCGATAGAGCTATAAGTTGTTCAACTCGTTGAGGATTCTTTTGCTTGAAATCCAGTGAAATTCTTTGAAGCTCTACTTTCTGATTTGGCAGTAAATTTTTGTAACCGTCTTTCAATTTTTTATCTCTGGCTTTGCAGCGCTGAGAACTTGAAGATGAGGCTGAACCATTGGTCATTGCCTCTATCAAAATTCCAACACTCCGTAAAGCTCTGATATAGCCTGAATACCGTGAGAGAATTGCATCGTTTGGCGAGGCTAAACCAAATTCTGCTAACCAAACGCTCATGGAACTTTCTGTAATAATGTCTTTTTGCTCCAAACAGAGAACTGAAAACAAATGTTTTTTGACTTCAAAATCATCAGATTGAACCATTGCCCATGTTGCGTTATAAAACAAATTGACAGCCTCATCAACATTTCTTGGAGCATTAAACATTCCTCTTTGGATACACCGAAAGGCTTGTCTGCAGTCAACAGAACTATCTAAACTTACTTGTATCAACTGTTCAACTTGATCAGGGGTCCAGGTAGATAAGGTGGAATGACGAGAGGCAGAATTTTCCAAAAGAGTAACAAATCTACCTTTAATTTCATCAATATTCAAATTAGGTCTAGAACTGCCAATCAAGCCAAAATTATCAATTACTTTGTCGACAGAGGATAAATCTTTTATGGCAAAACTGGCTAATTGTTCTAGTAAGGTATCTCGCCCTTTAGGTTTTGATTTTTCATATTGTTTTACAAAGCCTACAGTTCTTTTCCATAAAGGGATATCTCCGTCATATTTTGCAGGATCCATAAAAAGATCAGCAGGTATTCCTAAAGGTTCGCCGTTAGCTTCCTGTTCAAATCTTTTGTCCATAATTAATACCCCATCTCCTGTAATAAGTCTTCTTCCAACCTTGTTAACTCTTCCTGTGAGACCCTTCCTAGAGGTACAACTTTTCTTATATCATCAGAGGCTTTGGTAAAGGCAAGTTTGATAGGTTTGGCATCAGGGTTATCTACATACTCCGCGCCCTTAACATATGTCCAGATTCCTGTTTCTTTTGTTCCACCTTGGCCTATTTCAGCCTTCATTCTATTGATTAAATGGAGATTCTTTACCGGCAAATTGCTTTTTAAGCACTTATTAAAAGCATCCGCAGAATAATTCCATCCCGGTTTTTGCCTCCTTAAATGTTCGGCTCTCCCAACCTGTTTTCTATACCTTTCATATTGTCTTGCTCCTCCTACAAGCTCTGTTTTCAGCTCGTCTTCCTCATTACTTGTACAAATCAGTTTTTTAAGATGGGACAAGACTAGAACTTCCAGCCAGGCCTTATCCTGAGCATTTTTGATCTGTTTCAAGTCCTGCCCAAAAATGATTCTGTAATCTCCATTCAGGTCAAAGTTGTATTCTTCTCCGTCAATTGCCATCCTGACATGAAGCCTATTTGATGTAGAAGCTTGGTTTACTGTAATTTCTTTATATCCAAGCCGCCTTAAGAAGGGATCAGAGACCATAAGAGTATATCCTCTTCGTCCGACAGCCCTGGTAAATCCCTTTTGCAGATCTTCTCTTAAATGACCAATTTGGGTTTCAATTGCTTTTATCTGCTCTAATGTAAAAAATGGACGATGATACTCAAGAATCGAGGAAAGTCTGCCGATTTCTTCTTCTGGTAGTCGCTTTGATACATTAAAGATAATGTTTCCTGCTTTATCATAATTTGCCACCACGCTTGTTAAATTTCTTGCAATATCTATAACACCTGTTAAGGATTGTACTGCCCTTGGACTTGGTACTTCAGTGTCTCCTATAACCAAGGCAGTGCGCACTTCTCTCACGATTTCCTGTTTTTGTTCTAGAGTTAGGGGACCCTTTGCTATTAGATCCAATTCGACATCATCTGTTAACTGGATAGGAGCGTTTGTAATCTTTTCAAAGCCCCTTTCCCGGGCGACACGCTGATAGCTTTCCCACAAAGTTCTGTAAACTTTAGGAAAGAAAGCTTCACGCACTAATACATTCAGCGGCTCATTTCGGCTATATATAATGTTTTTGGGCCAGGTTTGATTTTCAGGATTATTTTTTTCTTCTTTAAGCTCTTGGCTTTTCTTCAGAAAGTCTACACCTTCGAGAACTTCGAATGCAGCTTTGGGTTGCAATAGATCAGCATAAATCTCATCTTCTTTATTCAAAACATAAGCCTTGATCCTGGCAAATCTTTGAGGGTTTTGATTTACATACTGAAGTACAATCCTTTCCCTGGCTATTTGTTCTGTTTCGCTGATTAAGGATTGAGATTCTAAAAGACGAAGATCGCGGTGCTGAACTCGTTTCGGAACATTTGGCACAAACTCTCCCTTGGTTTCCAAAAGCAAACCAACAGGCTTTAGCGCTCCAATTACTGCCTGGTATTTCTCCCAGGTCGCATCATCGGGAAAATTCGCACCTAATGTGAAATAAAAATTTCCTAGGGATTTAGCCGGAAACCAAGGCTTTTCAAAACAAAGTATCGAGAAGAGCTCTTCTCTTATTTGGTTATCATCAGTGCTGATCATGGCCCATGCAGCTTTGTGGTGTAAGTCCACCGCCTCTGTTGGTGTTCTCGGGGCGTTAAAGATCGACGCTTTCACTCTTTCAACAGTGCCGGCTAGTTCGCCTGATGCATCCAAGCCCAACTTCATCAGTTCCTCAATTTTTTCCGGCTTCCATTGGGCAAGGTTTGCTCTCCGTGTAGCAAGGGCCTCAATTTGCGTAAAAAGTTGATTTCTAATCTCCGTAACATTAAGCTCTGGTTTTAGTTCTGAAATTAAATCCAGATTGTTAATTAAAGATTTCCAAGCTTGAGGATTTCTAGCCACAGGTTGAGCATATTGATCTAAAAGAGCACCCCTTTTATTAGGTTTAGTATTCCCAAACTGTTTAACTAAACCAACAGTTCTTTTAATTAAAGGGAGAGTTTCTTCATAGTCTCCCGGTTTCTCCCAAACTTCCTGAGGGATTCCCTCCAAAAAGCTTTCTTCATTTGCTCTTTGTTCAAACCTTCTATCCATAGTTGTTTTGTGAACCTATATTATAAGCGAAATGAGGTTAAAATGCAAACTATGGGCTCTGATTTTAGAGAAGCTCGCTTAGAAGATCTTCTTCAATTCTTTTCAATTCTTCCGGACTCATTTGTCTTGATCCTGTAGCCAACAGTAAGGCTCGGTTCCCCCGTAAATCAACAGGGGTGATAAAGGCTCTGCCTTGATGCCGTAAGCCGATTAATTCAGAAAGCTTGGCACTTTTAATAGTGACCTCGTCTCCCTCACCCGGTATAGGTTCGCCAAATTTGTCCAATTCTCTGAAAGTGGCTAGTTGGATATTGGCTGCATTGCCATAGGTTCCAACTTTCACAAAAGGTAATACGGATTGATGGAACTTATAACCGATAACATCTACTGTATCCAGCTCAGCAATCTCGGGACCGCGGGATTTAGGCCAACGTTGCATAGTATAGTCATGGGAGTAAGCAATAGCGTATTCCAGCCTGTAAAAGCGATTAACCGATCCTGTCCGTATAATAAATGTTTGGCCTGTTCCGGGCATTATAGTTTTCCTGTCTTCATGCCAACTCCAGGATGTAGCAATCCTGGTAGCAGCTTCATCAACAGAACCACCAAACAGACTTTTTAATTCACCTTCTACAACATTCATTTTTGCTTTTTCCTCTCTAAGATTTCCTCCACTATTATATCTAACTCTGTTAAAATTCTTCCCA
>MFDZ01000029.1:8825-30817 GCA_001777455.1 Candidatus Daviesbacteria bacterium RIFCSPLOWO2_02_FULL_41_8 | reverse complement strand
TCTTTGTGTGCCGCTCTTGGCCCATTCATAAATCACTTCTGCAGCCAGTTGATCTGCTACAGATTGGTCTATATCCCAGCGGCTTTTGGCTAACTTGCGAAGGCGGCGATAGAAGCCATATTCTTCAACGCCCAACTGGGAGAGAATTTCCTCTTCACCCTGGTGATGTTCCGTTTGTTCTCGTAGTAACTCTTCCTCGATATTAATAAGGTTCGATACAGGCTTTTTGTAAGTCAACTCATTTCTTTTACCGCTTTCAGGGTGAATAATTTCAAATTCAGAATGGGGAATTGGTTGCGGGACACTAATAGTTCCACCTCCGTTTCTGCTTCTGTTAGTGGATATCATTTTCACTATTTGTTCAAAATCAAAGCGGAAATCACGAAGGACAAATCCCTTTTTAGGTTCAGCAATTTTCTCTAAATTAAAAATCCAGCTAATAGGTTCAGGTCTATAGTCAGTAGCACGTAGTAATCCTGACGGCAGGTCTTGCCTCATCCGTAAACCAAAGTATTCTTCCAGACCGGCTTTCCATCGGCCGAATTGTTCAACAGATAAATATGTTGATGGTACAGTGATAGTCACTAAACCATTCATTTTGGTGACCCGATTTAGCTCTTGTAGAATAAGGGCTCTTTCAGAAATTTCCCCATTACCCTCCTGGAGCAAAGGGTTATTATCTGTCCAGTGCAACATCATTGAGGCATCAAAAGCATCAAATGCGCCATTAGCAATAGGGAGATGGGTAGCATCAGCCCGGGCAAATGATCCCTGGTTCTGCAGCCGTTGTCGGGCAAATTGCAATATTCCCGCCATCATATCAATATTAATTAAAGGTTCACCCAAAGCGGCTTGAAGAATTCCTGCACCTGAACCTACACTGCCAATTCTTAAGCGTCCTCGGCCTGAAATTTCCTGAAATTTCTTAAAAATCTCTGCCACAGCTTTAGCATTATGTCCAGATAAACTTGTTTCGTCATTTTGAGGGTAATAAGTGACAAAAAAGTCCTCATTGGTTAAACCTTCAAAACCGACCTTTTCTAAATATTCTAAATTTTTCTTAGTTCCCTTACCCCGAATGTCAACAAAAAATCTTTCTCTCATGTAACTGTGTGGTGTCTGTGGGTAGACATCAAGCCTTAAATTCCTGGTAAAGTTTTTAACAAAAGATTCCTCCTCGGATGTCAAGGGAATTCCGTCAATTGTCATTCTGGCTATTAAATCCTTGTACTGCAAAGCCTGAGCTATTCCATGATCAATAAAGCCATACCTGACGGTCTGTGGTTGTTCTGAATTGGTACTTGTCATAAAGAAAATTTCTAAAGGAATTGTTTGACCAGGTCCCTGACCCCGCCCATTTCCTTGTGTGAAATCAGCTTGGGTATCGGGTAAATCTAGCCAACCTTCAACTAATTTCTTAAAATGTGCATTAAGTTGGGTAGGAGGGATAGTTAAGTCTTGTCCTAAACGTGCAGAACGGGAGGTGGCAAGGAGTATGAGCTTCTTAGGATTAAGCCTAAATTTCCGCCTAACTCGTTCTCTGGCAGCTAATTCGCCTTTTTTTGCCTCATGGGAAACATCTCCATCCATTTTAAGAACTGTTTCATCGCCATACCAAATTCGAAGATGGTCGTAGAGAGAAAGAAAAGCTAGTTCACTATCCTCATCAATATCCTCTAAATTCTCTATACCAGTAGTGACGTTTGTTTTATAGAAACCGGAAAAGATAATAATCTTCTCATCACCGGCAGCAATTTTCTTATCCAAAATTTCCTTAAGTCTTCTGTATTTACTGGAATAAACCTCTAGACCCGTCCAATCGCTCTTTAAAAATTCATTCCCAGACTTGACGACTAGTTCGTTAATGCCGTTAGGCAAATTAAAAAAGGCCCAGTTAGCTAATTTTCCATAGCCTACCTTCACCAAAAAGTCTTCATCAAAAACTTCATCAAGACTCTGTGTTAATTTCCACTGCACAAATCTCTCATGAGCCTCCAACAGAGCACCCACAGCTTCTTCTTGAGTAAAAGGCTTCATTACCAATTTAATTCTTTCCTCTAAAGCCCTAATCTTTTCCTCGTATATCTCCTGTTTCTTCTCGTCACATTCTGTAACCTGCTTAACCCTTAAATCCCGGATCATTCCTTGTATATTCTCAGGGTAGTAGTGACGCCTAATAAGTAAAGGGTCTAGCGAAACCTGGCGAAGCATGCCGCGTTTTAGGGTATCTTCAATAGTGCCATCCTGGTGAACAAAATCATAGACATACTGGTGAAAAGGAGAAAACGGCACCGGTTCTTCCCGTGGTGCCCCGTCTTCAATCGGAGGCAGTTTATCTCCTAAAATAGCTTCCTTGGTCCAACGGGTAATTAAGCGGTTGCCGTATAAAAGAGCTGAAACTAAATGAGGATCGTTTCTGGCAGCTTTAGTAAACTCACCAGGTTTCGGGTAGCGATAAGGCAAAAGCATTCTGACCGGTTCATCTAAGTCCTCCACGGTATTAACAACAAAAGTCGCGCTCATGGCTATTCTGGGCGTCTTTTCAGGCAACGATCTGGATAGCAGATAAAGTTGTTTTGTGCAGGAAGCATCAGGTTCTTTTGCCAAATGTGCTTCATCAGCTCCGAGCGCATCTATACCAAGTTTATCCCTAAAGGAAGGAAGCAAATTATAAAATTCCAAAGAATTAAATTCACTGAGGAGAGAATAGCTTAAAATAACATAATCAGGTCTATTTTTAGCTCCTTTTTTTGCCAACTGTTCAAACTCTTTTTTACTTTCTACCCTGACTATATCTACAGGCTCTTCAAACTTTTCCCTAATTTCTCTTTCCCAGTTGTCACGAAGGCTGGCAGGGCAAACTACAAGCGGGGTTTTTGCGCCCAGAGCTTTCATGGCATATATAAATGATCCGGTTTTCATCGTCCGCGGATCTCCTACCAACAAATCAACAGGTCCGATAGATTCCGGTTTATGCAGAAGTCGGTATGCATAAAGCTGTTGGTGGGGAGCCGGATAGTCAGAATAGGTAATCTCGCTTATATCTTCTATGTCTTTTTGGCTGCCGGGGATTTTACTGTGAAATCCCGGTACCCATAAAGAAAGTCCTTCTCTATAGTAATTTTCTATGGAAGTAATAAATTCCTTGAGCACGGAATCAGATAATTGTTGTTTTCTCTCTTCCAGGTATTTAAAGCCTTCTTCCTTGCTTCTTTGGAAAATAGGAAGAACTGCTTCCATTTCGCTTTCAAGTAGGATATTTCGGGTTAATTCATCAGTAAAAATCTCAACCGGTAAATCCGGTAAGTTGATCGGAGTGGCTGTTTGTTCCTGCCCATAGTTGTATCGTCTACGTGGACCCAAAACATCTCCTAAAAGGCGGTAAGTGCCGTATACAAGAGTTTGTTGAGTCGCCTCATCTGCTTCCCGATAACGTCTTACTGTCAGGAGTCTTGCCAAATCAACCTGTTTCAGATGAGATCCAAGTTTTTCTATCAGATCTTCATCCGATGCGAGCAGATGCTTTGCGTGTTGGTATTCACTTTCCTTCCCCTCTTCTTCTTTTAATCGGATGTTATTTCCTTTACACCAGACTTTGATTTCATCCTTTACCTCTTCAGTTGTGACTAAACCGATGACATCATCAGGTTCAGCATTTCCCTCACGCAGTGAACGTAAAATACAGGCTCTGGCAAGTTTTGCCTGAGCAGCCGGTTCTTTTTCATGCTGCCTAAAAATATTAACAACCTTAGGAAGCTCAATGGGCCTTTTGTCTTTATCATAGCCGATTATTAACCCCCAGTTCTCTCCTGGTGGTATAGGTAATTTCCCGCCTTTACGTTCCATGATTAAGCTACCTCCAATTCTGCGAGTATCTCTTGTTCTATTCTATTTACTTCCTCAGCAGAAATCTCCCCTAGAGGTATAACCTTTCTCATGTCATCCGAAGCTCCCTTAAAAGCCACTTTGACAGGTTTGGCTGTTTGGGTATCAATATCTTTTTCTACACCTGAAACATAGGTCCAGATACCGGTTTGAAGAGTACCTCCCAAATTAATTCCTGCCCTTAACCGATTAATTTCTAGTAGGTTTCTCATTGGTAAATGGCTTTTTAAACATTTACTAAAAGCTTCAGTAGAAAAGTTTCTACCCGGAACCTGTCTTCTTAAATGTTCTGCCCGGTGGATCATCTGTTTTCTATAGATCTCAAGCTGTTTTTGTCCTCCCACCAGATCATCTGCAATATCATCTTCATCCGTACACATTACTTTTTTAAGGTGGGAGAGCGTAAGTAACTCTAACCAGGCTTGATCTTGGGGGCTGACAATTTTTTTGAAATCCTTTCCCAAAATAAGTCCATAATTTGGATCAAGACTAAATTCAAACTGCTGTCCTGCAAGTTGTAACCCTGTACTTAATCTTCCTCCTTTATCCTCCTGTCTAAAAGTCAGCATTCGATAGCCCATTTCTCTTAAAAGAGGATCAGAAACAAGAATAGAATATCCTCTTTTTCCGACTGATTTCGTAAATTTAATTTTTAAATCATTTTTCAATTCTTTTAGTTTCTGGTTAATAGCAGCATACTGTTCCGGAGAAATCGGAGGACGATGGTATTCAAGAATAGAAGAGAGCCTGCCGAATTCTTCGGTTGGAATAGGACGATGTATGGCTATGGCAATGGTGATTTCTTTGTCAAAAGCGCTAATAAATCCCTGCGAAACTTTAATGGCTTCTGAAATTTGATCCAGACTTATTAGTAGTGTCCGGGAGGGATTTACGGCTTTCTTTTGCACTATACTTTCGTATACCTCTCTAATGATCGCATTCCTTTGTTCCACTGTTTGACAGCCCTTTGCAGCAATACTTAAAACCGCTGAATCAGGTAATTGAACGGGAATTTTGGTTAGCTTTTCGAAACCATTCTGCTTATACCGTAGAAATTCATTTTCAGTAAAAACTCTAAAAATTAAAGGACTAATGTTGGTCGTAATAATATCAAGCAGATCATTATATGGTTTATCATCTTTGGTTGGTTCTTCTAAAAGTTTTCCTAACCGCCGGGTTTCTTTTTCGTGCGCTTTCCGAACAGCGTTCGCCAAGTCCTCATTTTCTTCTAGTCTAGTGTATAAGAAAGGTTGGGTATAGTCTGAGTTTCCGGCTGCGAAATAATCTATCTGCCGCTGAATTTCACCGGGGTGTTTTTGCATGGCTTCCATGCTTAATTTGTGCATCCTGTTGTAAAGGTCTGTAGGTAGCTGTGGTGCTGCAGTACCCGCACGAAGATACTTAGTTTTTACTCTTCGACTCTCTGCTTTTATACTTAAACCATGCAGTACGTTAAACAAATGGCCGACATATTCTAATGCTTTGCGGGCGGCGGAATACTTTGAGTATATTTCACCAGTCTCTAGACTCCCGAAATGGAAAGCTAATGCACAGAATGAAGTTTCTTTAAACCAATCTTTTTCCAGGCAAAGACCTGAAAATAATTCTTCTCTGACCTTAGGATCTATGGTCGCGACCATAGCCCAGGCTGCATTGTAGTGGAGATCAACTGATTCCTGAATAGTATCTGGTGCGTTAAATACGACAGCTTTTATCTTTGTTGCTGTTTGTTGAACTCTTCCTTCTTCCTCTAATCCCAGTTTCATAAGTTGTTCAATTCTTGTTGGTGTCCAGGAGGATAAAGCAGAGCGGCGGGTAGCTGATTTTTCTAAGTGTTTAATAAACCCATCGGTAATTTCCTCAAAGTCGATATCAGGTCTGGATTGGCTTGCTAAGGCGAAATTATCAAATAGCGGATTTAATGTAGAGAGATCTTTTACGGCAGAATTCGCCAGCTGCTCTAACAAAACTTCTCTCCCTTTAGGCTTTGATTTTTCATATTGTTTTACGAAACCTACAGTTCTTTTCCATAAAGGGATTTGTTCATCGTACCTTGCCGGATCACTAAAAAGATCCTTAGGAATACCTAAGGATTCGCCATTTGGAGCTTGTTCAAACTTTCTGTCCATGAAAGCTAATTATAGCCTATAGCAGAGAAAAACTCAAGTTTCTTTGATTCTAAGGCTCCAAAAAGCGGTAATGCGGAAGATGAAATACATCGGTTACACTTCTAGACCCTTGTAATCTGAGGCTAAAAGAGATTATATATTCCGTGTACAGTGTAATCAGAAGAGTAATATTTTCCCTATTGCAAACTAAACGAATTTGTATTAAATTCCATCTTGGTATGATTAATCCTGAAACTCTAAGAAGGGGACCACAACCAGAGAAACACCCCCTTCCTGTTTTAACAGATGTAGAAGTAAGAAATGTTCTTGTTGGCAACATGGAGCGTGCCCAAGCAATAACCCAACAAATCACAGGATTCCTTGAATCTCCAATAGATTCGAGGAAAAAGTTTAATGTCTTTTCCATGGTCGCTGATGAAGAAATGTCAACGGTAAGAAGTGAAGAAGAAGTTGGATTGTGTGAAAAAGGTAGACTTCAAAATGTAGCTTTTGAGGTAATGGGTAAATATGGTTTAGATACCAATAAATTCAAGCCGGAATATACTGATGGCAATTTTGATTCTAATGGTTCTTCCCGTCATAATGATGGAACATCAAGGGAATTTTTAATATATCCTAGCCAAACTATTCCAGGCGTCAGTTTTAAGCGTTGGCGCGATTATTATACTGAAACTGGTGAAACGATACTTGTTAGCTGGACTGTTGAGGGGCAAAAGCAGCCTTTTAGACGAAACTTTAAGGCACTGGCATTAAAGTTTGAGTAGGCTGAAATACATCGGTTACACTTCTTGACCCTTGTAATCTGAGGGGTGCAACCCCTTAAAAGAGGCTCATATTTGTTTGACAGGATGGAAAGGTAAAAATTAAGATATTAATCGAGATTGGCAGTGATTTTAAGAGCATTAAAATTTTACAAAATACAAATGAAGTAAAACGGCTTCAATAACTATTTGAAAAAGCAGGTATTAGGGGTGTAGAGTGGAAATAGCGCTTATTTGTAAAACCAAAGAAAACTAGGGTTTTCTACCTCTTTTATTTCAGGGTCCCAAAGTCTCCATTTACCATCAATGTTTTTAACATCCCAAAAACCTTCAAAATACTTATATACAATCTCATCATCAACCATATCCTTGGTAGAGAGTTTAACTGTTACACGATCCTTTACCTTTTTATTATCCTCAATTTTTATAACTGTTGTATCAAGCAAGGACTCATACCCTCCCTTCCAGTAATCAAATCCGTGTCCCTCTTTAAAATTGTCCGAAAGCAACTCAAATGCTTTTTCCAGCCTTCTTACTTTTAAGTAGTTATAGAAGGTGGCTACTGCGAACTCGGCGCTTTCCGTATCATCAAAGGTAATTCTCTTAATATCCTTAAGAGAATCGTTAGCTGTGGCCATCTCCAGCCACTTCTGTTTTATTGAGTCCGCAGAGATTGCTAATCCTAACCCTGATAGACCGGCTGTGTTTATTCCTTGGACCTCACCGCAAATATTAACCATTGGTCCTCCGGATACTCCCGGAGTTAAAGTAATATCCGTCTGGAGATATTCAACACCAACATCCTTTGATCTTCGCCTGGCAGATAAGGATCCCTTGTTCACCGAAGATTCTCCTGAAAGAGATCCTCCTAAAGGAAATCCTATTGCCAAAAGCTCTTCAGCAGGATTAAGCTCTTTGGGATCACCCCAGGAAATGATAGGAAGATCCTTACTAATCTTTATAATTGCCAGATCAGCGTTTTTATCAGCCATAATAATTTCTGCGGTTTCAAATGTATTGTCCGGTAAAACTACCTTGGGAGCAGGCTCAAATTCGATTACATGGAAGTTGGTAAGAACCAAGCCTCCGGATTTAACAGCAAAGCCAGAGCCTTCTGATTCCCCTCCTACAATCCGAACCACAGACTGACGAACTTTATCTATTGTATCTTTTTCGTTGCAACCAATTTTCTTAGGTCCTCCAAGCTTGTTTTCAATAGTTTGTAATCTATTTTCGAGTGTATTAATCCGATATATGCCAAAAACTACAACACCAATAACAAAAACAATAATCAAAAATCTAATAGGCAAAGTAAAATTGCGCTTTCTTCCGATATGGTGCAACAAAACTGTCCGCTCCTTTTTCTGCGCAATATAAGTCCTGATATGTTTTATTATCAAGAGCACAGCGGCTAACGGGAAAATAAAGATCAATAGAGAAGCTGTATTATTTATAATTCTGAAAGTATCATTGAAATTTGTAACTCTGGTAAGGATGTTGATACTAATTATTAGAAGTACTCCAAGCAGCAAGAAAGATTTATACCACTTAACCATTCGTAATTTTGAGAACAGAACAATTGAAAATCCGATGATTACATATATCTGTCCAATGATGAACAAAGCCGCAACAACTCTGTATTTGTCCTCATAATTACTCCCAAGTTTTTGGAATAATACATAATCCACTAAAAGCATAATGATGGTAATTACCAGCAGTATCTTTGGATAAAACAGAAGTCGCAGTAGTGCAGTAAGGTTTTGTCTCGCTTTGTTAAAAATTCTTGTCTTCATTTACCAACATCTTCTAGGCAGTTGACTGAACATATTTACAATAACTGCATTCTTCAGAAAAAACCGGCATACGTCCACCCAAGATCTTCTTCGCCTCAATTATCTTCTCCTCAACCCAGAAATCATCTCCGTCATAAGGTTGTATCTTAATATCAAAACTTAAATTGCCGTGAGCAAATCCGTTATCCTTATTCACCCGGCAGTATACAAAATACCCCCGGTCTAAAACTTTAAAACCATTCTGTCTTAAAATCCACTGATAAATCTCCATTTGGCGTTTATAACTGTCGTATAATTCACCCTCCTTGGCACCGGATGCCTTATAATCAACCACCATCAGGTTACCTTTGGAGTCAACCCAAATATCATCCACTGCCCCGAAGATTAAGAAATCAGTTGCAGGGTGGTGGTATTGAATCCCAGTAAAATTATTCCTCCATTTGTCTATGTCGTTGTGCATATAGGGGATTGCGTCAATACCTTCCCGCTCAATGAGGTAGTGAGCCGTACCGTTTTTGCGGTGTTCATCAAACTCCTGTTTGAGTAAAAAGTCAACGGCATTATTTATCGTATAAGGAGCACCGAATGGACGGGCAATGCCCTTTCCGGCATAAAGCCAAAAGCATCGAGGGCAGTCAAATAATAATTCTAATTTAGACCTCGATAACTTAATCATAATATTACTCTACTACTTTTTAACCATTGTTAACTAGTAGTTTTATTATTACGTTTTTACTACTTATGGTTGCCAGTCTGTAAGTTTCATTATTAAAACTATTACTATGTAAACAATTACTCCAAAAATAATCTCCTTCGAGAATCTTGTTAGAAATTTGAGGGCAGTTTTAAGTTCGTGATAAAAAGCAGGTCTTGAAAAATATAAAACTCCACAATATTCAAATTTTTGAGCAAAAGTCAAATAACTCCTTCTTGCTCGTAGATGAAGTCTTTGGGTGGGAGTCAAAACAGTCGGGTCGAGAGCTAAAAGTCTTTTTAATCCCATTTGCTCTTCGAGATTCATATCTTCAATCTTATTCATAATAATAAGGATAGAGATTGACTTTATTTGATGTCAAGAAGTAAGTTATCTCTAATAATACTTTTTTCAAAAATAAGCAATTTTTTTACGAAAAACAACACTTTTTATATTTAAGATTACTTTCGCAAGGGCATTTATCATTTCTTCCTGGCTTTACCCCGGTATTCTTAATATATTCATCAGTTTTAAGTCTCCTTACCATAGGTACTATAAAGTTAGGATTATCTAAATAGCGAAGTTGCGCTCCAATTATTTCGTTCATTACTTCGCTCCAACCCTTTATTCTGTCAATTAACAATACGATTTCTACTTCATCCCATTTCTCAAAGAGACCTATTCTCATAATTTTCCTCCCACTTCTCATCTGTACCACATCTTTAAGGATTGCTACATCGGTATCGTTGAATTGCCATAAAATTTTTGCAGTATCAGTCGGCTGAATCATTTTAAATCCATGTTTTGTTTGAAAGTAAATTTTTACTAAGAAACCATAGTTTAATCTTCCTCCTTTGCGTCTCGCCGAATACAATTTTCCAAGCTTTGTTAAATTACTCGAAGCTGCATCTACCATTTCATCTATTTGTTTTTTAAAATATGGATATTCTTTTCGATTTATTTTACCTTCCTTAAGAAGTTCCAAAGGAGTCTTAATTGCATAGATTTTTGAAATAATATTTTTAGGAAGACCATTCTTAACTTTGTAATAAAATTCTAATATTTTCTGATTACTAATGTAAGAATAAATTTCAAAAGGGTCTCTTGTATCTCCAACTACCTTACCTCCAAACATCAAAGATAGAACTGCTAAATCTTCAAAGACTTGAATCCATTTTGACAACATTTCTAAGATTAGAGCCTTCTGATTTGCAATTCTTTGTGGATTATCCTTTATGCTTTTGTATCCCTCAAAAAGTAAATTAGCTATATCAAGTCGTTCTACCGAATTATAGTGCTCTAGTGATTCCAGAATAACTTTTAAATAATTATTTGGATTATGCTCAGGTTTCTTTCTGTAGGTCATAAGTTAAATTTTTATGCATTATTTTACAAGGAATCCCTTAATAACTGATAACCTTTAAAACCATTCTGATATTCTAGCGGAAAGTCATGCGTAACAAATAAGTAATCCTTTAATTCACCTTTTAAAAGCATTTTCCGAATTATGCGTGACCCTAATTCTGCAATAGCCGATTTAATCCTTTCTATGTCATCCAAAAATCCCCATGTTGATAGAAAAGTTCTACTGACACCAATATTCACAATTTCAGCCTTTCCACTTATTTCAACTTCAAAATCGCTTTGATATCTATCATCAGTATGAATTGGCACGGATACTCCCTTAATTCCTATGTCAGTAATTTGTTCTGCAGGATAAAAAATACCTCCTCTTTGAAACTCATAGAAGTCTCCCGAGGGTACTTTGATATGTTTTAATTCTCTCCTGGTAAAATAAGTCATACCCGTCATATCCTTATATTCCATAACAAAACTTAACTCTTTGAGTTCATTCTTATACGGTTTTTCACCATCTAGGCGATATGTTACTTCCTTAGAAAAAACAGGTTGTAAACTAAAACGATCACTATCCGGAGATCGAAAAGAATAATCGAAGCCCCTAACCTCCCATTGACAGTCAATTGCAGTCTGTGTCCGACTTAAATTTGTAATATTGAATAGGATGAATTGCCCTGTTGGTCCCCCACTTCTCCGCAAACCCTCAAGATCCAAAACAGGAATATCCCTATGCTTTAAATTGTCTCTATCTCTACCCTCAACTCTAACAGCTTCTTGAACGACAGATCGTACCAAATGAGTATCGAATCCAAAGAATTCTTCAAGTACTCCATTTGTCACCTTTGCTCTCTCATCTAACTCGACCTCTGACCAAATACTAATAGTTTGAAAACCGAGCCCTCGTCCATAATCATTAACTTCATCACGAGTTTGGGGAGACACCCTACACCCAATAATAAAGTAAATTTCATTAGGCCTAAATTCTGAATTCCCATCACAATGCGTTTTTAGTAAATCCAGCTCATGCTTAATAGTTGAGGCAGCGATTTGTGCGTATCTTTTGCATTGATAATAATGTTTTTCACCATCGGGAGTATAAGCAACAATATCCCTTTGTTTATCTCCCATGCCCTCATAGTATTCCACTTTCTGATAGTTACTTGATCTCTGGAGTATCCAGAAGGAAAGCCTTACAAAATCATCTGCTGAAAGTCTTTGAAAGGGAAGTATATGCTTCGTGGCAGTAATAATCGGTTTATCTAAGACGACTTCATTTTTCACCTCGGGCTCTAATGGATAAACATCCATATCTTTGATCTTTTGATCAATGAATTGCATCATATCGGATGCACAATTCTCAATATGTTCTTTTCGTTCTCCCGCTCTTGCCCACTTTTGGAACTCTGAAAATAAATTCTTTAGGTCTTGCCCGTCGTTAGATGAGAAATTTGTAAAAATTGCCATGATACCATTAATCTTCTTTATTTCCTGAAGATTATTGGGACTGGAAATCAATTCTTCGATATTTATAGATTCGAATAATTCCTTTGCTTCTTTAACGTACCTAGGCTTATCTTCTGCTTTCATTTTTACTTTCTACAACTGCAATCTCCTCCATTGTTTCTGTTAAACAGTTGTACTTATTGAATATCTTCCCTCACTATCAATATTTATATGAATTGCACCATCCTCTCTTGTTGTTAAAACATATCTCTTATTTTTCTCATTAAGAGGGTTTCTCACATCTAATCCTTTGCAGGAGGGGTAATAACTGTCTGTACAACTAGTATCAGACGTACTCTTATCAGATATTATTGTTATATGTGGTTTGCAAGTATCAAATACCTCTTTACAAAATCCTGATTCTCGTCCGTGATGAGAAGCAACAAATACATCAACTCTACTCAACCAATCTTTAAACTCCTGTTTTTCTAGTAGCTTAAGCCATCCCTGACTTTCTAAATCTCCTGGGAAGATAAACGTCCATCCTTGATAGTGCGCGAAAGTTACCACACTCATATCGTTTATTTTGGGATTCTCAAGTTCGTGATACTCATTCTTAAAAGTTGCAAACTGTACGCCGCCCCAGTCATATGAAGAATCCCCCATTGGAGGTACCGGTCTGTTATAGTCTTTTTTGAACTCTAAAAAAACCTCTAAAGGCGTTGAAAATCCTTCGCTATATAGTTCTGTCAGTTGATGTAATTCTACGGTTGGCTGCTCAAGCGTAAGTGGTCTGAAGTGTTCTGCTATATTGGCAATATCAGTCAGATGGTCAGAATCATGATGTGTTACCGTAAGCCACCTCAATTGCGTGTATCCCCACGTATTTTTTAAGTGAAGTGCTGGAGAAAAATCTTCTCTGCTTCCAGCATCAATCATAATGACATGATTATTTGGCGTAATGAGAACATGGCTACTTCCATGCTCAACGTCAAAAGTAATTATTTTGAAATCTCCCATATTATTTCATCTCCCTCAATTTCATATATGCTAACGAATAAATTTGCACTTTCCTTATTTCCCCATAATATGTATGTGCATAAAGAAGCACTCGCAAAAACAATAGGTAAAGAACTAACCAGAAAAGTAGAGGTAACCCGAACCCTCCACGAAAAATTATGTAAGGAATGCTTAACGCAACAAGAGCAGATGTTGAACGATAGAAACCCTGCTTTGCAAGCAATACTTCTCGTTCGGGAAACCCTTCCTTTGCTACTATTACATCGCACAACTGAAATCTTGCTTGATTATTTAAGTTTTTCAACTTGAGTTTTTGTTCAATTTGTTCTGTTAAATCATTCTTTATTTCAAGCCCCTTATATCCATACTTTTGTCTTACCATAAAATTAACAACATTTTGCAAAAAATTAACAACAGAATATCGCAGCCGTTTATTCTTATAGTCACTTGGATAGAAAGACACGTAATAAAGAAAATTACCTACTGCAAAAAGAATTTGCCCAGTAATAAAAGATCCAACAATAAGCGTGAAGAGAAAAATCTCATTAGGGATTTTTTCCTGCAGCTGTTCAAGAAAATAAACCACTATTAGTAATAATGCACCGGGGAGTATATGACTAATTAAGTCATATAAAGTAAAACTGAAGAATCCCGCACTTTTTTCCATAATTAATCCACACAACTCCTAATCGGATAAAGATTTTTATATCCATATTTTTTATACCTTGCTATTATATGATTCATTGTATTCCCTCCACAATTGCTTTTTCCTCCAGAGTAAGACCGTAGAGTTTATAAACTAGCTGGTCAATTTGATCCTCATAAGTTTTAACTTTTGCTTGCTTCTCTGAACTGGTGAGATAACCATTTGAGTTTGTAACAGCAAGAATCTTGTCAACAAATTCAATAAACGGCTTTTGTTCCCTAAAATTAATCATCGGAATTAAGAAGTTTTTGTAATCCTGTAGACTAAAAGCGGGGTAATCATCACGTTGACCACTACTATTCAGATTCACTTGAATATAGGAGTAAAACTTACTATTCAAAATAGCTAAAAGATAGTAGTAGTTTATCTTCTCACCCAAATCATATATGGCGTATAAGTTTTTTTTAAAAGCAAATTCACCATCAGAAAAAGCGAATTGTAATCTGAATTGTCTGTTTATCAATTGTCTACCCAATAGTTTTTTACAATAAAATAAACTTATTGGTTTATTCTCAAGTAATGCTTTGTATTTTACCCAACATTTTTTTCCAGTATCTATAAAATATCTATAAACTTGTCCTGTAAACCAGGGAATAAGTTCTGAATTGTTATTGTTGTTATCTAAAATAAGTTGATGTTCTTTCGGGGGCAATGTACCCCTTTGAACTTTTGCTATTTCACCCAATAATTTATTTTTAACGTTTTTATATTTAGCAAGTAAGCTGGGTAAATTACTATTCAAATAAATTACATATTCTTTGTCTTGAGACCAGCTGTTTACATCGAAATCTACGAGAGAAACACTCCCATGCGTCACAATGTCCTTAATATTAAATTTGAACGTTTTTACCATAGCATTCTTTATACTTTTTCCATTAATAATTAATATTAGGCTATCAATATATGCTGCTTTGAAAATGTCATAGGGCAACTGGACAATTTGGTTTATTGATTTGTTATCTAAAAGGAATCTTCTAAATTCTTTGAACTTATTACCGGCCAACCATGTGGTTGGTATGATGTAAGAAATTACTCCTGAATCGTGCAATATCATCTGAGCCTTTTCTAAAAATGCAACATAAGTATTATGATTTCCTTCGGTCAGACTAAACCCCCTTAATTCTTCAGGGGATACTACTATGTAAGGTGGATTAGCTATAACCACATCAAACCCACTTTTGCCATTTCTTTCAAATACCTCTGAAAAATGGAGTTTCCAAAGAAAAAATGGTTTTACATTTGTCCTTTTATATTGTTCAAGTTTTTTAAGAGAAGATTCTTTGTTTTGTTCCTTCAGGGTGGCCTCTATTAATTCCCATTCTAGCTTCTCGACCTGTTTTTTAAGCTCATCCTTCTCTCTTTTTTGTGCAGTCTCAAAGAACTCTTTTTGTAACGACTGCAGTTCTTCCCAAATCTTACGGGCTTTCTGTTCATCACCAAACAACGCGTTTTGATTAGAGTCTTTTATCTGAAACCTAACTCCTTTTTCATCTTTGATGGCAAGTTGCACTCTTTTTAATTCACCCTCAAGTTGGTAAAGCTCCGTAGGTCGTTCTATTTTTTGGTTTTTCATCCATAAAGGATTTCTCTGGTAATAAATCATCAAGTTTTTTTGTATTTCTTTTTCTCTTGCTTCGAGTTTTTTAATTTGATCATCGTTTACAGGGATATAAGAATTAAGTAATCTGTCATCAAAAAGCTGTATCCCTTCAAATTCCTCAAGTAAACTATTTCCTTGCATAATTTTGTAATCTAAATTAGGTAGTGGTTTAATCTGTTTTATATCCTCTTCATCAACCACAAGCGAAAGCCATAAACGAAGCTTGGCAATCTCAACCGCACCGGGGTCAATGTCCACCCCGTAAAGCGAATATTGGATAGCATCTCGTTTAAAGCTATAGATTGAACGATCCTCTTTATCCTCCAAGTAGTTTGTAAGAGTATTCCTAGTCCTGATGATCTCGTTCATCATCCCAACAGGAAAAGCGCCCGATCCAATCGCCGGATCGCAAACACGGATATTTTTTAACCTGTCGTCAAGCAACTGCGCGTTTTTACGAATTGATTCGGGGAGTTTGTAAGAATAAGTGAGAGTTTCTTTTCCTTCCTGTTCAACCCGGCTGTCATGCTCTACTGCTGTTTCTCCGTATTGAATCAAAGTCTCGATATCTTTTCTATCAACCTTCTCCTCACATTCGTTTACCAAGTAATTGATTAAACTCTCCTGACACATGTAGTGAACAATCTCGCGGGGCGTATAATAAGTGCCTTTGGATTTACGGTCTTTGACCTCCAAAAGATTTTCAAAAACCTTACCTAACATTTCTGGATCAACCGCCACCTCTTTTTCTAGCGGTTCATCCTCTTTGACTGTGAAGTTGTAGCGGTCAAAAATATCTAATATGCCTGTCCCTATATCACCCTCTTTAGTTCTTACATGATTAGAGAATAAATCATCCGGTAAAAGTATATCTGTATGAACCCAATCATAATCACTGATAGGATCAAAAAGTCCACCATTTAAGAAAGGGATCTTACAATTAAAGCGGCTATAGAAATCTTTGTCCCGTTCTTTTGCTAATGCCTCATAGAAAAGGGGCTCTAAAATATCATTAAAGAAGTTTTTGTAATCAGCGATCATCTTCTCAAGTAAAAGACGTAAAAAGTTTTTCGGACCAGTACCCCAATCATCATCCCGGCCAACACCAAACCAGCCTTTTTTTTGTAAGAAATAAAGAAAGACAATTTGTCCAAGAAGTTTTTTAGAAAAATCAACAGGATCAACACCTTTGTTTGTAAAGTCTTGTGCTATAGCATGATCTTTTTTCATAAGGCGCTCTAATGAATCTTTAACATCTAGAAAAAGACTTTTGTATTTCTCGAAAAACTCTTGAGTAACAACTTCTATATTGAAGGCTTTCTCTAAATCGGAAAGGAGAGGATTATTTTTATCATCCTGCAGAGTGGGCAATAGTTGTCTTTGCGCTGTATGGCTGTTCTCGTTTTTACCGACTAAAAAAGAAAACCTGCGGGCCGGGGTAAGCTCAGTTTTGGTTTTAATCCTACCGGTCGAGGATTCAACAATCTGATAGTCCATTTTGACCAGAGAAAATCTCCAATCGTCAGGATTATCTGTATGAAAAGCTACTAGTGCGGCGTCTTTTAATTCACCGCCTCTGCTACCTGCTAAATACCAAGCAATAAAATTTCTTTGCATGGTACGGGCGTGTTCAATGGAGCGTGCTTTTTTTAAATGAACTATGAGAACGTCTATTTTATTTTCTTCTGCGTCCTCGTATTTACCAATTCTTTCAAGAGTATGGATATAGGATTTATAGGCATCGGGAATGAGATTGCCACGATAAACGAAGTTCTTTTCGGTATCTAAGAAATTAAAAAGATTTTTTGAAAAAGCTACGAATCGGTCACGACTAAAGGGGTTTTGGAATACATCTTGAATTAGTTTAATTGCATAATTTTTATCCATATCATTTACTCATTAAATATTCCGATAAAATAACTTCTCTTGGTCCGGAAGTTTGAGCTGAACTTTCCGCAATTGTTTCTCTGAAAAACTCCGGAGCGATAGTGGTTTTAAGAACGGCAAGCAGTCTAAGAGGACTTAGGCCACCCTTGAAGTGTTCGCTAACCTGTTTAATAAGGGTTTTTGTTGTCTGTTTTGGTAAACCTCCTTCTTCCAGTAGTTTTATGACTTTTCGAATATAAAGCTCGTCTTCATCTGTAAACCCCTTGAAGTGCTTAATCTCGTTAGATTTGAGAATTCGCAGTACTTGGGTAGCTGTATCTCTTCCGCCTTTTGATTTTGTTTCTATTACCTCTTCAGCAGTAGAGAATTCAAAGGCTTTCTTGTTCTCCTCTAAAAGGGGGTAGTAATCTTTACCTAAATTTTCTCTTTTTGTGTCTTTTTCTACCTCAAGAGTTTTTGCGGCTGATATAAAGTCCAGTTCCTCCGAAGAATTGTTACTGGCAAGATAGAATTTCTGTAATTTTCCTTTGCGAAAGTAAGTCAGTAAAGAATCTGTTTTATTATCATAGGACCTTGCGGTGCGGGCTTTTTTAGGCAATCTTTTAACTTTCTCGAATAGATCAGGTTCTTCATCCCGGATAGTCCTAATAATCTGTAAATACTTAAGTTCGCTTTCTTCACCCTCATCTTCTCCGGTGATTGTTTTCTTTGAAGTAAGCCTTGCCCATAAATCGTGCGATTTTATCTCCTCACCCTCCGTTAGTAATCGAGCGTCATTGCCAAGCATTTCTATAAACGCCTGTATTTTCGCTTCGGCTGATTCTTTTAGTTTTATCTGGTCATTTGATTGCTTTGTTGGGAAGAAATTAAAAGTGTAAATTGTGTCAAAAGGTGTATCTATACGATTTATACGACCTGTTCTTTGCATTAGCCTTGTTGGATTCCAAGGAATATCGTAATTAACAACAACATTAGAGCGGTGAAGGTTTACACCCTCTGATAAAACTTCTGTGCTGATAAGGATTCTATAATCATCTTTAGGAAACCTTGCCCTTGCATCAAAATTTTCAATAACTTTTTCGCGGGTTTGTGCGCTCGACCCACCCCAGAAAGTCAAAACTTCATCCGGAAATTTGCTTTGTAGATTTGTTCCTACATATTCTGCTGTTTCTTTTGATTCAGTAAAGATGATAATTTTGTTATCTTTTAGAATCGTGCGAGAGGATAATACATCTATGAACTTTAATAGTTTGGGGTCGCGTTTGATATTTTCCCAAAGCTTGGAAATTTCATTCAAAACACGCAGGTCATTTTCTAACTTCTCCTTAAACTCTTTTCTAAAGTCCTTAGAGGGATAGCGTTGAGCCTTATCTTCATCAATTAACCGCTGAATCGCCTCATCATTGTCGTTCTCTAAAAATTCAAATAGTTTATAAGTATATTTCTTGCTTATGTAGACATTTCCACTTTCAAACTCTTTAATAAACTGCTCATATGAGGAAATAAACCTATGTAATGTATTCTTAAAAGCATAAAAACTACTTTCCAGTCTTTTAACAAGGAGAATTTTCATAAACTTACCCATGTTTTTCTGTGACTGTTCCTCTAATTGATCAATTTTCCCTTTGTAGTAAAGCATGGGCATATAGCGAGCATAATCAAACTTCTTTGTTATTAACTCAATGGTACTGTTAAATATTTCATTCTCCTCATCGCTTAACTCATACAGAATAGGTTCTGGATCGGCAACTTCGGGGAATTTGAGTTTTTGACGCTTTAAGTCCTCACCAAAATAATTGACAATCTCGGTTCTGGTTCTTCTCACCATCAGATATTTAAGAAGTTTCTCTCTAATATCCTTTGCGTTATCTCTTACCGCGTTCATATACTCGGTATGATTGCGCTGTCTATCTAAATCTTTAAGCCTTTTCTCGAGTCCGGCAAAGAATCTTTCTAAGTCAGGTAGATTAGGGATAGTGCTTTTCTTGCCCTTTTGAAATAGTTTAACTTGACTTAAAATATCCTTCGGAGAGTTATTAAGAGGCGTTGCTGATACAAGAATAACTCTTTTACCTCGGCAAATCTTAGCAAGAGCCTCATAAGTAATATTCGTTTCTGTTCTAAATCTATGAGCTTCATCAATAAAAATGTTGTCATATTTATCTGTGCCTCTTTCAACGAGCTGATCTAATTTACCAAGAGACTCAAAATCGGATGGTACTCTAAAATCTGAAAATATATTCGTCCAAGACCCCGGATTATCTTTTTCCAAAAGAACCGGAGGAGCTATGACAAGATTTCTGCCATCAAGCTGCTGGGCAAGCATGGCTGATATGTAGGTTTTACCGAGACCCACAACATCGGCTACAAATACTCCGCCGTATTCTTCAAGAATCTTTTTAGCATTTAATACGGCCTGCTCTTGATATTCTAATTTTTTAAATTCTGTGGGAACATATTTATAAAATACCTCACTGGTGCGGCTTATTTCGTCCTTGAAGTATTCGTAAAGAAATTTTAGGTACAATTCATGGGGAGTAATGGTATTATTTAACCAAGTTTTCGTCTGGATTGTTTCGATATACTTTTCAGAAACGTCAACTGCATTTTCCCAAAGCTCATTGAATTTGGTTTGAGCGAAGTCGTAATCAGTTCTGGTCTTAAGTTCTACATTAAATTCTAGGTTGTCAATTAAACCTGCTTGAGTAAAATTACTTGAACCGGTAATAACCCTGCCTACGTCTCTATCTCCCTCCGCAAAGGTCATAATATAGAGCTTGGCATGAATATTTTCCGAGGGATAGGCTTTTATTTCCAGCTTTCCACTTTTCAACCACTCTAAGAATTTATTAACTCCTTCTTCTGTATCGTGGTTGTCTTCTGAAACACCCATTTCCTCAACCAACGTATCAGAGAATTTTTCTTTTGCTTCGGCGTGGGAAAATTGCAGGCTTTCTTGTTTGGGGATATAGGATTTTTGAATTAGATTGTAAGTATCCCTATTTGTGCTAATACCAATAAGAATCCTTAATTTCTCGGTATTTTCCAATGATTTGTAAATAGCATAGAACCCGCTAGTATAAAAATAGCCAACTAAAACATCAAAGAATTTAGTATCTTTGATGAGGACTTTGAACCTATCAGAAAGATTTTTATCCCTTTCGTTAGTAATAAAAGTTAAATCAGTGCTCATTTTAATCTTAATTTATAGACATTTTACTCTAAAATGATCTGATTAACCACCATTTAAAACAGATATTGCAAAAGAGTAGTCATTTCATAGAAAATGCTTAATAATGGCAAGGTTTTTTAAGAAGGAAGAAAACAAACCTCTTACTTATTCATCCATAGTTGAACGTAAAGCCGGACCTAATTATGCTGTCTGGATTATGGGAGGTATAGTATTTATCGCTATTTCTTTACCTCCCTACTTCAACTTCAAATAATGGACTTTCAGATCTTACAGTAAATATGATTGAAGATTTTAAAGTGTAGTTATTGGTCTCGATTGCAGAATCCAAATTTTATTTTGATTATCAATTAAAGGCGTAATTTAGATCAATTTTAACAAAAACTTACATTTTTAGATAGCACAACCCAATTTCTTATAAGCAAAGCTTGTCGCAGCTTACAGTTTGCTGATAAGCTCGTCCCTCCAAAGGATTGACATGGCACAATATCTTGTGCTATAAATCGCATTACGTAAGGTTTCTGTAAGTTTTCTGCCTCTGCCCAAAAAAGATTGGAGGTGAGGTATGAAAAAAGCACTACTCATTAACTTGCTATTATTAACAGCTCTTTTGAATGCATCTCCTGCATTTGCTCAATCCGCTGATATTTCCAAAGTCCAAAGTTTTATCCAGAATATTATCCAGATTTTTGTGACCCTGGCAGGTCTGGTTGCTACGGCATTTTTAGTCTGGGGAGGGTTTCGCTACATTACCAGTTCCGGCAATCCTGAAGCCTTGGACGGAGCCAAGAAAACCGTCATGTATTCCGCAATCGGCCTGGCAATAGTCCTGGGGGCATTTGTTTTATCCAATATAGTCACCCAGATTGCAACTTCTGCCTTCGGCGGTGCCCAATAAGGGTGCTTCGCGCTAAAACCTGCCCTTAGGTTTTAATATGAAGTTTTTGTCAGCTTTTATAGCAATGCTTTGCTTACTCCTAAACCCTGCTTTGGTTTTTGCGGCCACCACAAATTCCGAGATATCTGCCTTTACAAACCAAACCCTAAGTACCCTGCTGATCTTTGCAACGGCTGCCGCGACATTTTTCCTGGTCAGGGGAGGGTATATGTATATCACCTCCACCGGAAAGCCGGATGCGCTGGAACATGCCAAGCTGACAGTCAGGAATGCCCTGATAGGACTGGTAATTGTTATCTCTGCTGCTGTTTTCTCATCTCTCCTCCAGGGAGCTTTTAATACGCCGTCCCAGGGCACATCATCTGCCCAGCTTAACCTTTCTCCCATCCAGCCTGTAGAACCTTCAGACGGCTTAACCCAGGTTTTACTTGACGCAATAGCAGGATTTCTTCAGAATATTGTCCAGTCTGCCACTAAGCCGTTAACAGACGGAATTATCACTTTTTTGACCAATACGCCTTCTATCCTGACCAACTCCGTCATCTTTAATTTCTGGCTGGTGATGGTGGGAATTACCGATTCTTTGTTTGTCCTGGTAATAGCTTTGCTGGGGTTTCACTTCATGTC
>MFDZ01000029.1:0-8808 GCA_001777455.1 Candidatus Daviesbacteria bacterium RIFCSPLOWO2_02_FULL_41_8 | reverse complement strand
GATCGGCCTGGCTTTTTTGGGAGCCAACATGTCCATATTTTTAGCCGACTGGATAGTTTTAAGCTGCAATAAACTCATATCAGCAGTCTTAAATGCAACAGGCGGGCTAAACTCTGCCTGGATACAAAATGCCTTTACCCCGGCTTCCATTGCCACAGATAGCACACCCTTAATCACATTTATCTTCATGATTTTATTTGTCATTGTGGCCATAGTGCTGCTTCTATTTTATGTGACAAGGCTGATCACCATTGCCCTGGGTGCTGTCATGTCCCCCTTAATTTTTCTGCTGTGGGCAATCCCTAAATTTGCAGATTTTGCCGAGATTTCAATTAAGGCATATATCACTGCCGTCTATACTGTTTTTGTTCACGTTGTAATCATTCAGCTGGCAGCTTCATTTTTAACTGTTCCCGGCCAGACCGGCACTAATTCACTGATATCAATCCTGGTAGGCATTGGCCTGCTGTTTACCCTTCTTAAAACTCCAGGCATTATGATGCAGCTTGTTTTCTACAACACTGGTAGGGGTCTGGCAAAAAAATTAGGAGGACAAATCATGAATGTTATTTCTTCCAGTTCTAGGGAAGCATCTATGGCAGGAAAGATGGATGGAACAAAGGCAATAACTCCACGAAAGGGTCTTGCAGTATGAGAACAACCGTAATACCGGCACAGATCACAACAGTAGAGGATAAGATTGCAGGGAACTTTAACCTGACCCAGATACTGCTTCTTTTAGCCTCCCTCTTTATAGCAGTAGGCATTTATGCCGTCCTGCCTGCCAGACTACACTTTTCCGTTTATAAAATACCTTTGATAATTGCTGGTTTTTTTGTTTGTTGCACGCTGGCTCTCAGGATAAAAGACCGGGTGGTCTTGAACTGGCTGTTTATCCTGGCCGGATATTATTTACGGCCGGCTTATTATGTTTCCGATAAAAATGATGTTTATCTTCGGGATATTGTTTTAGAGCCTATTCTTAAAAAGAAAGCCAAAAAAGCTGTCAGGCTAAATAGAGCCGGAAATGAAAAAGAAGCCCCGATGTTTGATCCGGACAGCGTAGAGCGTATTTTGGGCATCTCAAGGGCCAAATTATCCTTTAAATTTGATAAGGAGGGCATTAATGCTGTTTGGCAAGCCAAAAAGTAAATCTTCCTCCAGAAGGCAGATCAGGATTAAGGAAGTTAAGGATAATATGCTAATTCTTCCCGGTAACAAGTACCGGGCGATAATTGAAACTTCAGCCATTAACTTTGAGCTAAAAAGCGAAGATGAACAGGATGCAATTATTGATAATTTTCAGAATTTCCTAAATTCGCTTCCTTGCTCACTGCAGATCCTGATCAGGGTCAGGGAGGTTGATATAGACCGGTACCTGGAAGAGTTCAGTAAAAGAGAAAGCAAGGAAGAAGAGGAAGTCTATAAAACCCAAATTCAAAGCTACTGCTCGTTTATTACTGATTTAGTTTCCGGGAATAAAATATTATCAAGAAGGTTTTATGTGGTGATTCCATATGATGACAGCGGCGGAAAACATGATTTTGCCCTCGTAAAAGAACAGCTTCTTTTAAACCAGGATATTGTCATTAAAGGCCTGGAAAAGCTGGGCATGAAGACCAGGGTGCTGGATTCTCTTGAAATCCTTGACCTTTTCTATACCTTTTACAACTCTGACCAGGTAAAATCCCAGCCGCTTAAGGCTGAAACCTTAAGGCCAATTTTTGAAGGAAGCTATGCAATTTAGTATATTTTCGGATTTTAAGGAAAGAAAAAAGGCCACACAGAAGGCAGTCAAGTTTAATGTCGGAGGACAGGATCAGATCGACCTTATTTCCTACTCCGGACTGGAAGAGCAGTCTAACTACCTGGTTTTGGGTAATAAATTTGTTAGAACACTTTTTGTCTCCGGTTATCCGTATGTAGCCTCAACCGGGTGGCTAACCATGTTAATTAACTTTAACCATAACGTCGATATCTCCTACCATGTAGAGCATATTGACCCGATATTGGCTTTACCCAAACTGAACAGGAAGATTACCGAGCTTGAATCAACCAAAAGATCCATGCAGCAGTCAGGAAAAATAATCGGCTCGGAAATTTCAGACCCCCTGGACTCGGCCATTGAACTGAAGAATAAAATCCAAAGAGGCCAGGAAAAGCTTTTCCAGATCTCAATTTATATCACTATCACTGCCGGTTCCTTAGTAGAGCTTAATAAAGTCACCACCCTTTTGGAAACTGTACTTTCCACCAGGCTTTTCTATTCCAAAACAGCCACCTTCCAGCAGCTTGAGGGGTTGCAATCAGTTCTACCGAGGGCAGAAAACCAACTTGGTCAGAGAAGAAACCTGGATTCATCCTCTGCTGCTTTAACCTTTCCTTTTACCTCATCAGAGCTGGTACAGGAATCAGGAATTTTATACGGAATCAACAAATCCAACAATTCCCTGGTGATGATTGACAGGTTTTCCTTAAACAACTCAAACAGCATTACCTTTGCCCAATCAGGCTCCGGTAAAAGTTATACTGCCAAAGTGGAGATCCTAAGGCACCTGATGCAGGGCACTAAAGTCATTGTTATTGATCCGGAAAGAGAATATAAAAGACTGGCTGAATCTGTTGGGGGAACTTACATCAAGCTATCAGTGAGATCAAAAGAAAAGATCAATCCTTTTGATTTTTCCCTAACTTCCAATACTGAGGAGGGAAACGGCCTGCCGGAACATATTCAGGATTTAACCGAGCTTGTGTCTTTAATGGCAGACGGATTAACGGCGGAAGAAAAAGCCGTGGTAGATAAAGCCATAATACAAACATATAAGCAGTTCCACCATTCCATGAAAGATGAAACAGTCAGTGAGGATATAAACACCAAGAAAAGAGGCCGGAAAAAGAAAGTTAAAAGAGGCAGGCCGAGGAAGATAAGAGCCTATCCAATACTCAAAGACTTATATAAAACCCTGAGGCAGTTAGGCCAGAAAAAGCTTTGCACAAGGCTTGCAAAATACATAAAAGGGTCGTTGTCGGGTGTATTCGATGCCCAGACTAATATTGAGTTAAATAACAGACTGGTGGTTTTTGATATCAAGGATTTATCGGAATCCTTAAGACAAATAATGATGTTTGTGGTAGCTTCTTTTGTCTTTAACCAGGTTAAAAAAGATCCTGTCAAAAGGCTGCTGGTAATAGATGAAGGCTGGATGCTGTTAAAACATGAAGAAACAGCAAATTTTATAGCAGGACTGGCCAGACGTGCCAGAAAATACTACTTAGGCGTATCGGTCATTTCCCAGCAGGCTAATGATTTTCTAAACAGTGAATACGGCAAGGCCATAGCCTCACAATCATCCCTGCGGGTTTTAATGAGGCAGGATACCACTACTATTAAAAAGATAGCAGAAGAATTTAACTTGAGTGAATATGAGCAAAAGTTCTTATTATCCTGTGACAGGGGTGAAGCCTTAATTATTGCCGACCAAAACCACGTAGCCTTAAAAGTTGTAGCCTCAGAATCAGAACATCCATTAATTACCACAAATCCTGCAGAAAGATTAGTACTCAACTAAGAATGAATGAACCCGAAATTATTTTTAACACTATTCTCCTTTAGAAATGAATTAAAATATGTGGCTTTGGCTTTTGGATTGGCGATCCTCGTTCCGATAATTGCCATAATTCTTTTAACCCAAATCGGGCTGGATATTATTTCAGATAAGTTGGTATCTGTTAATGAAATTACACAAAATGTTGAAATCCATGATCCTACAACTGGTGAAGCTACCCCAATAGAGGTAACAGCTGCCTGGCCTACAACAGGAGTTATCACTTTGGAGTTTGCACAAAGCAGCGGTTTCCAGATTTTTCATGCAGGGATTGATATAGCCAATGCACAGGGAAAAATCGGTGATCCTGTAAATCCATTTTTACCGGGTAAAGTTATCTATGCGGGTGAGATCTGGTGGGGGTATGGTAAACATATAATTCTAGATAACGGTAACAATATAACTTCAGTGTATGCCCATCTTGATAAAATCTTTGTAGTAAAAGGGCAGGAGATAACCACAACTAAGCAGGTTATCGGTAGAGAAGGGAGTACCGGATGGTCAACAGGCCCACATCTGCATTTTGAGGTAAGGGTTTATGGAATACCAGTCAACCCAAGAACATTCTTAGGACAGGGAAACCCTAACTAACTTTATTTGTGGGTAAATCTAATAATTCTTCTTGCATCGCTAATATCCGTTTTAAGGGTTAATACGTAAGGTTCTTCCCCACGTTTTAATTCTTTTACAATCTCTAATCCTGCTGTAGTTATAACTCTGGTTTCTGCTATTTCTGTATCTGCACCAAATGTGGAGCGATAAATTGTAGAATGAGAATTATCTGGTGCACATTCAAATAAATAGACTTCTCTTTCTCCGTCAGGTTTGTTTTGAGATACTGAACCAGGACGATCTCCTGGTTTTAACTCAGGTAACTGTACCCAATCTTTAGCCATTGCATTGTATACTTCAACACCAAGTGTCATGAAGTGATTATACCTCAAGCAGGCACCTTGTTTCAACTATAGGATTTGAAAAAGAAGATAGATAAAAGTACTATTGAAATAACAGCTACAATCCATTTAACATAACTTCTTGGGGCTTTTTGCATCTCAACTGAAGCAAAACTAATAGGTTTCTTTTCTTCTTCCTTAAATAGATTCATTTTCTGATTCAGATATAATTTTTTGGGCACAACCATTATGCGCTACAAGAAGTTGTTCTCCATGCGCCTTATCCATAGTTTCTGCAACATACTTCTCATGAATTTCCACCTGTCCGTCATTATCAATAAGATTTAACCCCTCTGGCTCTTCCTGTTTACCTCCAACCACTAATTCTCCGCAGATTGCACATCTTCGGTGATTATCAATCCAGTGATAATGCTCACCCATTTCTCTTGCTTCATTTTCTTCTCTTTTATCTGAAGGAAATGAACTGTCCCTATCCCCATAAACAACTATAGGGATATTTCTTTTACATAAATCGCAATAAAAAGTTGTCTGGTAAATAACACTATTCATTTTCCTCCCATTCAATAATTTCTTTTACTTTTTCAGGGTTCAAATGTATAAATTCCTGACTTCTTACAGGCATAAAACCTGCAACTCCGGTATTTATCCAAGAAAGAACCTCTTCTTTTGACTCAAAATTCACTTGAAATCTTTCTCCGCTATGGAGTACTACAGTAAACATTTTCTCTTTTTTGTCTTCAGTTTTCATAACAATTAATTTTCCCTATCATACATTTCTACCAATAATTTTCCTCTCTCAAGTAGTTGGGTATAGGTAATGATTTCAATCCCATGAAGAGCAAAATTTAATTTTCTAAGAGCTTCTCTTTTTGACTCATCTTTTAACTCATCCCAACCTTCAGAATTACCTATAAGGATATACGCCCTAGGTTTAATCGTGCTTAATTTTAATTTTTTTTCAATCTCCAGCTGATGAATTTCAAGCTGGTAAAGATAATTTACTACCTGCCCGATTGCTTGTGAAACCTCACTACTCCAATAGAATGATCCTGAGTGGCTGCCATTAGCAACTAGTATTTCTTTGTCAGGCTTTTTTATTTCCAGAATATCCAGGAAACCATCAGAGGTAGGAAATAAAAAGTCTGGAATTTCACTAAAACCAACCTGTTTTTTCTGAATGGGTTTCAAATAATTAGAGCCAAATAACCAATTATTTGCATATATCCAAGCTTGCCAGGAGTTTGTACCACTTGTTTCCGGAAAACTTTTACCCAATCTATCAATCAACTCTTCCAATTTACCTCTGTACAGGGCTTGGTTAGCAGCAGCCTGTAACTCTTTCATCGTAGAAGCAGTCAATTTTTTTCTATCAACTCCTGCTTCTTTAACCACCTGTGTTACTTTTTCAATTAACTTATCTGTCTTTTTGGCAGATAAAGTCTTTGTGGCTTCAGGTAAAACCTCAATAACTTGCTCTGTTTCCTTTTTTGAGGGAAGTATTTCTAGATCCGGAATTTCTTTACTAAAGTTGTCCTGTATAAATCTAGTAGCTGTTCTAATTCCTGTTTGTCTATATACTTCAAAAAACTTCTTTCTTGCCAAACCATCAAAAGCCTCAAGGTTTATAGTAACTTCCTTACCATCTATCTTGGACTTCTCATGAGAGAGGATTAATTTAAGGCTTTTACCTAAATTATTTGCTAGAATCTCTAAAAGATGCTTGCCTCCTTTAAACCCATTAGCCTGTAGAGATTTAAAGAGAGTTTCATGACGCTGTGATTTAATCTTTTCTAGCCGAGTTTTTACAATAGGAGTTACAAAAATAGTAACACCAGAAAAATTACCATAGCTTTTATTTAGGATCTTGATTTGTATCAGCTGCGTGGGCATAAATGCAGGTCAATAGTAGCAGAGATTCAGGTTATAAGAAAGATATGAAAGCTACTTAAGGACGTCTTTTGGGGTCTGGGTATATTAAGATTTTCATTAAATTTAAGAAGTGTGTTGCGGATTCAGTTGCTTCTTCATCTGATAATTTAATTCTATATTTATCCCAATGGAGTTTCTTATATTTTTCCAATATTTTTGGAGGTATCATCTTATTTTGTTCTTTCTTCCCAGATCATTTTAGCAATCATTTGTATTTCATCTGCCACAGCTTCTATAGTTTCCTCTATCAGATCATTTGGGTAGTTCTTCTCAAGCAATTTTCTTGCTTGTTCTAGGGCATCCTGGCGATTCCCAGCCAGTCTGACTATGGTTTCAGTAGACAGTTGTTCAATCTGCTTTTTATATTCTTCTGAATCTTTTATTAAATCTCTAACTAAACTCATGCCTGTATTATAACGCAACGCGTTACAAGAAGCGTCGCGATGTAATCGCAAGCGATTATAGCATTTAATGTTATAAACAGCCTCTAAATTTTGCTATCCAGAAATGAGAATGATATACTGTGCATATATGACCAGAAGTAAAGATAAAAAATTCGCCAAAGAAACCGGTGAAAAATTTAAAAATGCCAGAGAAAAACTTGAGTTTACACAAGAAGAAGTTGCAGATAAAGTTGGTATGAATATTACCAACTACGCCAGAATTGAAAGAGGAGAAATAGAACCTTCAGGCAGTAATTTAATCAAAATCTCCAAAGTTCTTAAAGTAAAACTCTAAATAGATTTTTCCAGCTTTAAGAAGTTAAACATCTCTAAGGCTAATTCCTGCCCTTCAATCCTTCTCATTATCTCTCTGCTTCTTGTTTGAGATAAGATATTTAAGCTTCCTTCCCAAAGGACTTTTCTATCTAAAATTGCCAGTTTCCGGTGATGATTTCCTGTGCAAAGTAAAACTTGTACGCCTACCATTTCACACCAGGTGATGGCATCTTCTGACTGTGGCTCCATAAACTCCTCATGTTCCCTTGGATCACGGGTAATTATGTATATTTTTACTCCTTTTTTAAGTAATTCTTTAAATAAACGATCAAACGTCCTCATTCTTCCGGTAGTAATGTAGGGGCTTTCTATGATTACCTCCTTAGTACAGCCTTTAAGATCACGCAAGAACGTTTGATAAAATGTTTTTTCATCATATAACTGGGAAGTAATCAGATTTGAGTTCATTTTTCCTCCTCTTTCTGATATACTTCCATTAGCTCAGTGATCCAGCCTAGAAAAAGTTCGAAGTTAAAATCACTTGGGGCACTTGAGGAAGTTTTCGAAAGCAGAGCTTTCTTCCACTCACTAACGTTCGCGGGAGTAACTCAGTGGTAGAGTGCCTCGTTGCCAACGAGGATGTCGCGGGTTCAAATCCCGTCTCCCGCTCCAAATATTTAGATTGTTATAACAATCCTTTCCCGTATTTAATAGATAATATTCCGTGTAATCTGAGGGGTGCAACCCCTAATATCCTTAATCAAGGGTATAAATAATAAGAAAATGCTATAGTTAATGTATGGGTTGGTTGAGCTATGCTTTATTAGCAGTCGCTTCTTATTCCGTCTTTTATATACTTACGAGAGTTTTCCTCAAGGAGAAAAGCAGTGATGCTATTGCATACACTATTGTGTTTAACTTTGTTTGCGCATTGCTGATTTCACTGGTTTCACTGAAAAACGGTTTTATTCTTCCTGATATCAAACACTATTATCTTAATTTTGGGCTTATGGCTGTACTGTATACCGCTTCTCAGGTTTTAATATTTAAAGCCTCCAGAACGATTGGGGCATCGGACTTAATTATATTCTCATCTACTAGAGTTTTATGGGTTATAGGAGCAGCCTTACTATTTTTGGGGGAAGCTTTTAACACTCCTAAAATAATTGGGACTATTCTAATACTTATTTCAGTAGTATATGTCTCTGCAAAGAAGAAAGGAATAAAGTTAAACAAAGGACATATATATGCTCTTTTGGCAGCTTTTTGTATTGGCATTGGTTTTGTAAATGATTCTTATATTCTTAGAAATGCTGATACTATATCTTACGCAGCGCTAGCTTTTATTTTTCCAGCTGTTTTAACATTAATAGTTTTTCCATCATCAACTTTAAAACTGAAATATTATTTAAACCTGGGCATTTTAACTAAGATATTATTACTTGGAGTCTTTTACTCCATAGGCTTAGTGGCATCTTATTTGTCATATAAAGCAGGTGGTAACGCCTCCCAAATTGTTCCTATTGGTCAATCAGTTGTAATTATAACCGTAATTTTAGCTGCATTATTTTTGGGAGAAAGAGAGAATGTATCCAAGAAAATAATAGCAGCAATACTAGTAAGTATTGGAGTTCTGCTTCT
>MFDZ01000028.1:36862-57733 GCA_001777455.1 Candidatus Daviesbacteria bacterium RIFCSPLOWO2_02_FULL_41_8 | reverse complement strand
GTATTTAATCATGCAGATTTTTTATTCCGCTTATCTCAAACAAATTATTTTAATTGATATATTAGTTATTGCAGCCGGGTTTGTCCTTCGGGTATATGCAGGCGTTTGGGCCATAGATGCCCATTTAAATGTCTGGTTTTTGCTGTCAATTACTAGCTTTGCCTTGTTTCTGGCAGTAGGAAAAAGGCGGTCTGAGAGAACTTTGCTGACTTCCCAAGCCGCCCACCACCGGGAAACCCTGCTTCATTATCCGGAAAATTTGCTGGACAGTTTAACCTCCATGTTTGCCAATTCCGCCTGGTTAACATATGCTTTTTTTGCTTTCCTGCAGCCTCCTATACATGCACGAAAGGTAATTTCCAATTTACTTGGCGGCTTTGAACTGCCTTTAACCGAAGCTAAATACTTAATGGCCACAGTGCCTATTGTGCTTTTTGCCGTGATGAGATATCTCTATATTATTTATGAGAAGAAAGAGGGTGAATCACCGGAGCGGATTATCCTGACCGACACTCCCTTGCTTGCTGCTGTAATAATCTGGGCAGTATTAGTACTGGGAATTATTTACTTCCTGGGGACATAAATCTTATTGTATGGAGCAGCATGTTTCCGAAAAAATAAATAAATTTTTCTCCGGATATAAGAAATTATCATTTAAAAAAAATGCAACTATTTTACATGCCAAAGAGGAGCCTAAGGGAGTTTTTTATCTAAAAAAAGGATACGTCAGACTTTATTCTATTTCCAAAGATGCTCAAGAATTGACTTTAATTATTTTTCGGCCAGAAAATATCTTCCCATTAATTTGGGCTATCAACAACACTCCACACATCTATTACATGGAGGCCTTTACTGATGTTGAATTGTACCAGGCGCCAAGAAAAGAATTCTTAAATTTTATAAAGCAGGACAATGAGGTGTTACTTGAACTAACCGGCCGCATTTTGATGCGTTTTCATGGAGTTTTAACCAGAATGGAACATGCCATATTCGGCCATGCCCGTAGTAAAGTAGTTTCAATAATTTTGATTTGTGTTGAAAGATACGGCAAAAAAGTGGGCAAAAACATTTTTATCCAAGTTCCCTTAACGCACCAGGATATTGCTAACCTTATTGGAATAGCCCGGGAAACTGTTAGCCTGGAAATGGAACAACTACAAAAAGAGGGTTTAATCAATCACCTGGGAAAATCCTTGGTGGTCAAAAACCTGCAAAAACTCAAAAAAGAATCTATGCTTGAATCAACACCCTAAAGACTTTTCTTCTCTACATATGCGGAAGATACATAACCTTCTCTTCCGTCAGACAAACGTATCTTATCCCAGGATTTTAATTCTGCCAAAAGGGGAAAACTTTCTCCCGGCTTAACTTGCGCTATTTCTTTTCCGTTCAGACTTGGTTTATCCCGTACTCTTAAAAACCCTGTCGGTGTTTGTTTGACCAAAACTGCTGGAGTTTGAGTAATTACAGGAGACGGAGACGAAGATGGAGATGAGGCAGCGGCTAGATCCGCTTCGGTGGAAGCCAAATCTACCGAAACGGTTAAATTAAAATTTTCCGGCAAATCCGCGCTAAAGCTTCTGGGTAAATAGTTCTGATGACTTATCAGTATGGCATGCTCCCCGCTATTAATATTTACGGCAACCGGGGTTTTGCCATAAGGTTGCCCGTCTATCTCTACTAAAGCGTCAGGTGGATTTGAAATAACAGTCAACCCTTTACCCTTATCCAAAGTTAAAACCTCCCCGGCAGCTGAGGCAGAGTCTGTAGCTATATCCCGAGTTACAACAGTTACTGTACCTCCTGTTAGTTTTACCCGGCCCTGCCAAGAAGCTTTCCCTTTTTCGATCTTCACCAAATAGTCGCCAATATCCAAGCCTTTTTCTCCCCATGGTGTTTGACCAACCTGCTTTTCATTTAAATAAACTGTTGCGTCTGAAGGCTCTGATAAAACAGAAATCCCGCTGGTCTTTTTAACACCTAAAACAACTTCAGTTATCTTATCGCTGAAACGGAGGAGCAGTGCGCTCAAACTAATAATAATCAAAAACCAGGCAATTATCTTTTTCATCGAACATTATTATACCTTAAGTCTTTGACAAATAGGTTCAATCGTGTTACTATGCGCACCTGTTTTGAAAAATCAAAACGAAAACCTTCTGCCTAAGATAGTTTCTGAAAGGGAGGCCCTAAACAGTAAATTATCTAAAATCAAGCCAGGGTTCTTAAAGAAGTTTACTAAGCTTGCCATAATTTTATTTTTTTCTCTCTCTTTGCTCGGGTATTACCCGGCTTTAGCCGTCCCGCCGGTCAGGCATTCTGTGGCTAAAGCTTCCGCAGACGAGCAGAGGGGGGAAGTCATTGCCAACAAGTTTTCCAAACCGCTGATTCTGCCTCACCCCGGTTATTTGTCAACCAAGTTTTCATCTTATCACCCGGGTTTGGACATTGCCATCGGTTTAGGTATGCCAATTCATCCGATTATCGACGGGGAAGTTATTCAAGTGAGCAGAGATTTTTGGGGATTGGGAAATTTTGTGGAAGTTAGTCACGAAAATGGCTTCAAATCAAAATACGCTCATATGGGAAGGATCTTTGTTAAGGTTGGGGACAAAGTCACGGAGGAAAAAATGTTGGGAGAGGTAGGGTTAACTGGTAATACTTCCGGCCCGCACACTCATCTGGAAATAACGTTAAATGGAAATTATGTCGACCCGGCAGGCCTGCTACCGGAAATTCCCGGTATGCCCATAATGGCATCTACGAAATAAGCGGAGCTTGTTACTACGTAAGAATTTCCCCTTCAACTTCCGTCAAAATCGCCCCTTTGAGTCCGAATTGCTCCCGTTCCCTGTTGATCAATCTTTCCAGTAGATTCTTAAGCTCCAGCGGATAATCAACAAACTGCAGTACTATTTCTCCTTTGCTGACACCGGCAGTATTTACCACAATGGTGCCGTGATGCAGTAGCAACCTGTCCATAAACGACTGATCCACCACTAAATTCGTAATTTTGTCGTACAGCGCCGCTGTCAGCTTAACAGACAATAGTCCTTTTTTAATAATGATTCTTCTGGTGGTAAATAAATATCTGTTGGCATGATAGATATGCATTGTTTTGACAGTTGCCGATAACAACATGCCTACTGTCCCTAACCCCAAAGCCCACATTTTATCCAGGCCCAAAACCCAGCCCAACCCCAGACCCAACCCTAAAAAAAGCATCCCCGGAAACAACATATACATTACAAACTTAGATCTTATAAAAGCCCGGGATAAACCGGTGATTAAAACCAACTCTTCATCCTCGGAAAGATATTTCTTGAAGGTATTTTTTTGCTTCTCGGTGGGAGATTCCCGGTAATGAAACTTGGCCATTACCAATATTGTATCAGATTAATATTCCGGCATGCCGCCGGAGGGCATTTGAGGAGCTTTTTCCGGTTCCGGTTTATCGCTGATTAAACAATTTGTTGTCATTACCATCACGGCAATGGAGGCGGCATTTTGCAAAGCCGATCTGGTTACTTTAACCGGATCAATAATACCTACTTTGACCAAATCCTTCATCTCGCCATCCAACACATCAATACCCATATTGCCACTGCTGGCCATTACTTTTGAGAGGGCAATTCCGTCATCCATGCCGGCATTTTTAACTAATATCCTGAAGGGTTGTTCTAATGCTCTTTTTACGATCTCCACTCCAATTTTTTCTTCGCCTTCTGCTGTAATAGCATCCAAAGCTTTGCCTGCTCGAAGCAGAGCAATTTCACCTCCGGCCACAATTCCTTCTGAGATCGCAGCCTTAGTAGCAGCCACCGCATCAATTACCCTTTCCTTTTTCTCTTTCAACTCCACCTCTGTGGCTGCTCCCACATTAATTACTGCCACCCCACCGGTAAGCTTTGCCAGTCTTTCCTGCAATTTTTCTTTATCGAATTCGCTGTCAGATGCGGCCAGCTCTCTTTTAATCTGACTAATCCTGGCTTCAATTTTGCCTTTTGCCCCTTTGCCGTCCACAATCAGGGTATTGTCTTTATCGGAGGTAACTCTGCCGGCCCGACCCAGTTCCGTAATCTCCACTGATTCAAGTTTCCGACCGGTATCTTCAGATAACACCATACCACCAGTTAAAATGGCAATATCTTCTAGCATCTCTTTACGACGGTCACCAAACCCGGGAGCTTTAACGACCAAAACATTGAACGTCCCCCGCAGTTTGTTAACTACCAAAAGCGCTAAAGCTTCACCTTCCACTTCATCGGCAATAATCACCAGATTTTTACTGACAGCCACAAATTTTTCCAGGAACGGGACTAAATCAGCCGCCGAAGAAATTTTCTTATCGGTAATCAAGATATGAGCATCTTCAATCGAAGCTTCCATTTTATCGGCATCGGTTACAAAGTATGGAGACACAAAGCCTTTATCAAATTCCATACCTTCTTTGTAATCCACACTCATCTCCATGGTTTTCCCCTCTTCAACTGTCACCACTCCGTCTTTGCCAACTCTTTGCAAAGATTCGGCTATTAAGTTGCCGATTTGCTCGTCAGCCGCAGAGATGGTCGCTACCTGGGCCACTTCTTCTTGTGAGACAATTTTCTTGCTCATTTTCTTAAGCTCGTCCACCAAAACAACCACTGCTTTTTCAATGCCGTGTTTTAAAATCATTGGATTAGAACCGGCCTGAATATTTTTTAAGCCTTCGGTCACAATTGCTTTGGCCAAAATGGTGGCAGTGGTGGTGCCGTCTCCGGCCACATCGGCGGTTTTGCTGGCGGCCTCTTTCAAAAGCTGGGCTCCCATATTCTCAAAGGGATCTTCTAAGTCTATTTCTTTGGCCACAGTCACCCCGTCGTGTACTACGCTGGGAGCTCCCCATTTCTTATCTAAGGCCACATTGCGGCCTTTTGGACCAAGGGTGGTTGCCACAGCTTCAGTCAGGGTATTAATACCCTTTAATAATTTCTCTCTTGCTTCGCTATCAAATTTCAATATTTTAGCCATATTTTCTCCTTTTTCTTACTTGTCATTCTGAACGAAGTGAAGAATCTCTGAACTTGTTTCAGTTTCCACTCGCATCCGCGAGAGATCCTTCGGGCTTCGCCCTCAGGATGACGCAAAGCGTCACTCCAATATCGCCATTAGGTCATCGAATTTTACGAGTTTTAATTCTTTGCCGTCAACTTTGATTTCATCTCCGCCCCATTTTTTATAAACTACCTTTTCTCCCACTTTGACCGGACATTTTAAGGTTTTGCCGTTTTCAAAAACCATCTCATCGCCACAAGCAATGACCGTTCCCTGGGCCGGTTTTTCTTGGGCAGACTCTGGAAGGATAATGCCGGAAGCAGTTCTGCCTTCAGCCTCGCTGGGTTGTACCAATATATAACCCATGAGGGGCTTGATGCTGACTTTAACCGAATTATTGTTTTTTACCTTTGGCATATGAAATTTTGGGAGGCAGCCTGTCCGCCGATAGGCGGAAGTGAAGGGAATCATACAAAAACTAGCACTACTTGTCAAGGACTGATTAAATCAAGCATTAAGGTATAATAATGCTTATGCAAAAACTTGAAGATAATTTTCCGATGAGTAAAGTAACTACCTTACAGATCGGTGGTCCGGCTAAAAAGTTTACAGTAGTTACCACTCAGGAAGAATTGATAGAGGCTATCCAATACGCTAAAGCACAACAAATACCATATCTGGTAATCGGCGGAGGGAGCAATTTATTAGTGGCCGACGAAGGAGTTGATTTTCTGATAATCAAAAATGAAACCTCCGGCATACACAGACACCTTCCAGGTGAACAACGCAGACACCTGGAAGGTGCAGTTGCGTTGAGTGTTCAAAGCGGAACCCCACTCCAGGAACTGGTTGATTACGCCATTAACCATGGACTCTCTGGTTTACAAAAACTATCCGGCATTCCGGGTACTGTTGGCGGTGCGGTTTACGGCAATGCCGGTGCCTACGGCCAAACAATTTCTGACCACATCATCTCTGTTGTTGCCCTGAACCCCTCTTCTGTCATTCCTGCGAAAGCAGGAATCTATACCAATAATTTATATGGATCCCGTATCAAGTACGGGATGACAAAACAGGATTGTCAATTTAGTTACCGTGACAGCATCTTCAAAAAGACTCATGATACTATTTTAGAAATTACTTTCCGACTTGAACCGGGAGACCCAAAAACGCTTTCAGAGGAAGCCCAGGAAGTTTTATCAAAAAGACTGATTAAATATCCTCCCGGGATAAAATGCCCGGGTAGTTTTTTCAAGAATTTAGTGGCTTCGGAAATTCCGGAAGAAATCCTAAAAAATATTCCTCCGGAAAAAATTGTTTATGGCAAACTTCCGGCAGGAGCACTGCTGGAAGAAGTCGGCGCCAAAGGACAAAGCTTAGATGGCATCAAGATTGCAGACTATCATGCTAATTTATTTATTAATCAGGGCACCGGAACCGCCAAAGCTTTTTATGATTTAGCCAAAACTTATGTGGAAAAGGTAAAGACAAAATTCGGCATTATCTTAGAACCCGAAGTCCAACTAATCAACCTTCCACCCTTAATTTAACTCATTTTCATCAAGGAAAGGTAATGATTTTATACATACCAAATGAAAATCAATTAACAATAATTGTTCCTTTAAATTTTGATGGATTTAGTTCATCATGATAGGTAAAAGTACCTGTATTCTCAAATGTAAAAGAAAATGAGTCATTAGGATCCAAGACATCACTATCTGTTAAACCACTTAAAGCATTTGCAGCAGTCTTGGGAAAAGAGGTCACTTGATGAGCTTGGCTGTCTTTATTAACCCAGACCACTTGTTGACCTTTAGCTATAGTAATGACGGAAGGAGTAAAACCATCCCCGGTAATTGATATTACGGCAGTAGAAGCAGGCGAAGTTACTGTCTGGGCAGCTGGCGACTGGTTAGGAATTACTTGTTGAGTGATAAAATTTTGGTCTTTGTTTAGTCCCAGGAACAGATAGCCAAAAACTGTAAGTCCTGCTATCAGGATAAGCGCGAGTGCGGGCAGTATTGATCCTTGTTGGTTGCCTTTTTTCATTTAATTACCTCCTTTTAATCAGAGTCACATTTTTAGTAGTGGTCTGGGCGGAATTTACTGTCACATTAATTTTCTGATCCTGATAACCTGAGTAATGATAATTAACAGAATAAGTGGCCGGCGGCAGGTTGGACAAGATGTAGACACCTAATGAGTTAGCGGTAACAGATCGCCTAGAGCCATTAACCAGAGTTGAAATCGTGGCCCTTTTAAGTACTCCACTGACAGAGGAAAAAACTGTCCCGGAAATGGCTCCGGTTGCCTGGGGTGGAGATTTAGTGGTAGCTGATGCAGTATTGGAGGAGGCGGAAATATTACCAGCTTTATCAAAGGCCTTTACAAAGTATGAGTAAGTGGCGGAGGGTAGCAAATTAGCATCACCATAGGAGGTGGTAGTAATCGTAGCTACCTTGACGCTGTTCCTGTAAATATCATAGCCTGCTACTCCCACATTGTCTGTAGAAGGATTCCAGGATAGGTTAATCTGGGAGGAAGAAATAGCAACGACTAAAACATTTGTGGGAACTGTTGGATGTTGCGTATCGCCTATTGGAGTTGGAGTAGGGAGTGGAGTAGATGTAGGACTAGGTGTCGGGGTTGGTGTTGGCGTTGGTGTTGGAGTTGGAGTAGGGAGTGGAGTAGATGTAGGACTAGGTGTCGGGGTTGGTGTTGGTGTGGGTGTTGGTGTGGGTGTTGGTGTGGGAATGGAAAGATCATATGGTTCAATAGATATATCATCAAACCAGGCAGTGCCAGTACCTGTGTCCGTAGAGAGATAAACAACTAACCTGCCGGCATTATCCGGTGTTTTAAAAGGATAATGGACCTCTCTCCATGTACCTTCCGTATCATAAATATAATAATTGGACGGGCCTCCGGTTAAATACTTCCCTGAAGCATCTTGTGCGTCAACCGTAATCATGGCATTCATATTGCCGCTGCCTGCAGGATCAATTTTAACCCAGCCTTTGATAAAATATGACTTGCCCGGTTCAACAGGAACGGCCTGATGCCAGCCTCTGACCACAGCGCCGGTAGTATTCACTACTTTGGCTGAAGACGTGCCGGAATGACCCTGGGTAGAATCAATTGTCAAACTGCCCAGCCAATCAGTGATGCCTGATTCAAAGCCGGCATTAGAAAGCGGGATGGCTGCTGAAGCCGGAGGAGGAACATCAGGCAAAGTAGCAACCTGAGAGGATGACCAGGTTGGATTTGCCTGGATAAAGTTTTTGTAAGTATAAAAGGCCTGTCTTTTAAAGTTAGCTGTTAAATCCAGATTTAAAACTCTTGTGTCTTGGGCATGACTGACAACTGTGGTACTGCCTGCACCCCTGGTCAACCCTGAAACAGTGGTATTGCCATTTGCCGATGTGAGCGAAGTATAGCCTATCTTTTCGTTATCAACTTGCAATACTCCGTCTTTGGGCCAATTTCTAGTCCAGTCAGCTGTTTGGGGTGCCCCGTTTTTTACGGTGGTATTTGATACGACCAAAGAGGTATCTCCGGCTCCTAGGGAGCTTACCAAAGTTGGCTGCAGCGTATTCCAAGAGTAGTTGTTGGTGGTATGGATTAAAGTCATCCCATCATCACCGTGATGGTCATACCAGAAAACCTTGTTGACAAAGCCGGATTTCATTGATTTATCCAGGACATAGCTCATGTAATCTGACTGCTCTTGGGGAGAGACGATATTATTGGCATTTTGTTGTTCATCGGTAATATTCCAGCCAAATTCAGTCAGCCAAATAGGCTTATCCCCATCACCGTATTTTTCCATCACCTTCCGGAAGTGGCTGATGAGCCAGGTATAACTCCCAGAGGGTGCATTTTTACCCGGATAATAGTGGAAGTTAACCGCGTCAAAAGAGCCTTTGGCTCCCATTAAATAAAGATCTTCCAGGTAACCTGTCGGGTTTGCCCACAACCCGGAGGTAGTAACTATTATATTCGGGTCAGCCGACTTAACAGCTTGGTAAGCGGATTTTAAGACCGGAATATAATAAATAGAATCCCGGCATTTGGCTACCGGCCAACAGCCTCCGGTATTTTCTTCATTTAAAATCTCAATGGCAGCAATTTTCCCCGGATACTTTTGAATAAAGGCTTTGAGCAGATTAGCATAAAGATCAGGTTGAGGTTCGCTCAGACCTGGCTGCTTGGCCCAGGCTGGAGCATTGTAAACAGAAGCGCTTATTTTCATGCCGTACTTTTGAGCCTGGTTAAAATAGAAGTCCAGATTATTGTTGGCTCCTTGGCTCCAGTTATATGTTCCCTGGGTGGCTTCAATGCTGGACCAGTTAACCATTACCCTCATCCATTTTGCTCCCATCTCCTGCATCCCGAGCATAGAATCATCAATCCAGTTCCAGTCATTGACCCCATATGGCTCAGTATTTATTGACTCAGCAAAAGATGAGGGTTTAGGGTACAGGAAGGAAAACAGCTTATCTTTAAAAGGGGCCATGGAGGAAACTAACAGGAAGACAATAATTCCTAAAGCAGCAAACAGGATGAACAGATGGGCAAATCCTTTTTGGTTGGGCATAAATAATTTAATACAACTACATTACGTTATATTATATGTATAAACAAAACTTAAATGTCAAGCTCGCAGCTTGGAAAATGTCATTACAAAACTAAGGTGCGGAGAAAGTCCCTCTGATTGTATTTTTAAAGGAATATTCAGTTGAGTTAAAATGCTTTTGGCAATAAATCCTTCCAGTCCACTGCCCAAATAAAGAAATGCTGTTTTTCCTAAGTTGCCGTAGTTTGTCTCAAAAAGCCATTTTTGTCGCTCCCTGCTTAGGGGAGGCGAGGATGTAGTAATAATAACACTTACAGTGGTTTTATTTTCTTGTCTGGCTGTTAACTCAACAACCGGATTACTCCCTCCACCGGAAAGAAGAATTGCCAAATCAAGCAACCTCGGAAGCGCCATCCCCAACCACTTCCCGTCAACGGGAACAGCAAAATCTGACATAGGTAAAGTTTTCTCCGGCAAACCCGAACTCTTTAGATTAAGCCAAGCCGCTTCGCTGACCTCTTCCGGCGGTAAAAAAAACTTAAGCGTAACTCCCATTGCCTGAGCAAACTGTTGTTTGTTTGCCACGGCTTGCTGGCCAATCATGACTACATCCGGGAAATCAATATTTTCCCGGATGGGATGATCTTCTATTTCCTGAGCAAGCAATAGATCTTCTCCGATTTTAGCCAACAATCCGGCCTCCGCTGCCGGCCGCCGAAGCTTCGCATCCAGCAAGCTTTGTCCTAAAGTCTTAAAAATCATCTGGTACCTTTTACGGGCAGGATCAAGATTATCATGACGTTTAGTATCATCAAAAAAAGATGTTTCACTGATAATAAAAACTATCTGACTAACCTGGCCGTCAAGATCAGTAACGGGTTTGGCGTGAATAATTATCTGACGTGGCCTGGGATCAGTCTTGGTCTGGAAATAAAAACCTTTGATAATTCGAGCAGATCTATCATTCAAAATATCACCGACGGAGAGTGAGTCCGCAGTCGTCGGGTTTCCTGCTGAATCTTTAAGAGAAAGTATCTCTAAAAACGGACGATGGATTATTTCGGAAGCCGATAAAGACAGCGCCTTTTCAACAGCCTCATTAGTAGAAATGATATTTAAAGACTTATCTGTCACAACAACAAACTCGCTCAAGCTTTTGAGAATTGAGCCTTCTCTCTCTTCGCTTATTTGGATGTATTCTTTAAGCACTTTAGAAAGAGCATCTTTGATGTGATAACTGCGCGTTAGAAATTGAGCTAAGGGAATCACTATTGCAAAGGAGATAAAATAAAGAATAGTTGACCAGGGATCGTCCCGGAAAATTGCCTGCATTTGGGAATTTAAAAAGATATTGGCTGTCAGAGTAAGCGCCGAAAAAACAAGAAAACTAATCGAGGACTGCAGATTAAACAAAAAACTAATCCCCAGCGTAAACAGGTAAAGCAAGATCACAAACGGGCTCAAAAATCCTCCGGTAGTTATTACTAAAAGTTGAACAAAAAGAGCACTTATGAAAAGCAGTAAATACCTGTACAGTTGTCCATGCAGTTGTTTTGACTTTAAAAATACTATACGGCTCACAATGATGACTGCTGCCAATAAGATGGCGGCTAATGCTTGTAATAAGCTTTGTGGAATCCTTAAATAAATCAGGGAACAGATCGTAAGTGACGAAAACAAAAAGATCAGTATTTCAAAAGAAAACATATTACTTGGTATATTTATCCAAAACTTGCTTTACTCCGCTGTTGATGGTTTGCAAAGCAACTGCCGGATCAGTTCCGGCCAATACCGCATTAATCCCGTCTTCAAAATTTTTAATCATCTCGTCGTTGACTCCGAGATCCGAAGTGTTTGAAGAAAGATACCAGGATTTATAAACCGGCCCCTGGGCCACGAATGCTCCCATAACCGGATCTCCTAAAAGTTCCGCATTTAAAGAAACTAACGAATAAGGCTCACCAAATAACCTGATCTGTACGGCTTGCTGGTATGTCAACTTCTCCGCTTCAGCAGAGGTTAAGAATTTAACAAATTTCCAGGCTTCAAGGATTTTTTTGGATTTAGCCGAAACAGCTTCCCCCCAAAAGGAAGCCCAACCAACCGTGCTACCGGATAACTGCGGTACCGGTACGGTTTTAAATTTTAAAGCAGGATTTGCTACAGATAACTCATATGCCCGCCAGGCAGGAGCAAAATAAAAACCAAGCCGGCCCTGCGCAAACATTTCAGTGGATTTAGGCAAGTTAGTATCCCAGGTCTTTTTTCTCGGATCTATCACAAAACCGGTGTAAAACCGCAGAATCTCTGCCACCTGCGGTGTTGCCAAATTATTTAAATCCACGCCCGGTTGCTGAAAAAGCAGCAACCCTAAAATATCCGGCCAGTGATCAACATTTCCGGCAGTTCCCAAAGCCGCTCCGGCAGTTTTTATTCCACTTTCGTCACGGACTGTCATTTTAACGGCAGAATCTGTAAACTCCTGCCAATTCTTAGGAACTCTACCTCCAACGGCGTTTAACATATCCTCGTTATAAAATAAGGCCAACCCGTCTACTCCCATGGACGCCCCGTAAATTTGGTTATTTTTAATGAAACTATCCGAAGCTACCGGATAGAATATATTTCTATAGTTAACCGGTGTAAATAATTCTGCCGGAGCAGGCGCTAAATCAGTTTGAAGCATCGGAACCCAGGAATTGTGAATCCGGAAAACATCCGGACCGACTCCTTCCCGAATTTGGGCTTGCACTCTGGTACGATAGTTTAAGGAAGATTTCTTTTCGTAATTTATAATAATGTCTGGATGTTGTCTTTGGTATTCGTTCAACACCGGTCTGATTAAATTATCGTCTTCCCAGAGTCCCCAATAAGTTAGCGTAATGGGGCCTTGTGGTTCCGGCTTATTAAAAAGAGAAATATTGGGCGCAAATTTCCAAAACAGAAATCCCAAAACTATGCTTAAAGATAAGACAATAATGATAATCTTCTTCATCTCCATAATTATACCCTAATCAGATTCTTCTCCGGCAAAGCCGGATCAGAATGACAGGAGTGTAAAACTCGTGTACAATATCGGCGTGGCTAAAAAAAAGAAAAAATCCCGTTTAAAATTTTTTAAAAAAAGCTTACTGCCGATTATTCTCTCTGCTGTTCTGCTAATTTTAACCACGATTACCTATCAGCTGATTATGGCCGATAAATTCTATCCCCTTACTTTTACGGGAAACGCTAATATTTCTTTTTTAACTGAAGGGCAAGCCATCAGGAAAGTGCAGGCCAACTTTGAGCAAAGACTGCAACAAAAACTGGAATTTAACGGGTTAACCATTGACCCGGCCACCGCCTCAGCCGCCTTGGACTATTCTAGTCTTATTTCTAGTTTTGACGACAGTCGTCGGGGGACACCTTGGGAGCGCGCCGGCAAACAGCTGCAAACCTTATTTGTTCCTCACAAAATCCAACCCAAAATTTATCTATCCCTGGACAAACAACTGGACAATATTGCCGCTCAAATTGACCAGCCGCCGCAAAATGCACAACTGATTTTTGACGAAACGCCCACTCCGCAAGGCTCTCCTTCTGCCAATATCCAAATTAAAGAAGGGGTTAATGGCCGGGCACTGGATAGAAATACTGTTTTAAGAACGGTCTCGGATTTTTTATTAACCGGAGAGTATAATTCGGAGCTGCCTGTAAAAACTGTTCCGCCCACCGTTACCACTAACCAAGTGATCCGGGCCAAGGAAGCGTTGGAAACACTCATACAGGAACCGGTCAAACTAACTTACGGAGACAAAACCTGGGTGTTAGACGCCAAGCAACTGTTAACCCTTTTGGGCCTGACCAAAGGCGACAACTTATTGTTGGATAAAGACCAGGCTTATATTTATTTGAAAACGATGGCCGCGGAAATTGACCAAAATGTCCAGGAAGGTTTATTTGAATTTAATCCGGAAACAAAACGGGTCACCGCTTTCAAGCCCTCCCAGGAAGGCCGCAGATTAAACCTAAATCAAGCCTATGAACTGCTGACAGAAGCCATCTCCGGCGGCACGGTAAAAAATATTCCCCTGCCGGTTGATATTGTCAAACCGAAAATCGCCACCTCCGATGTAAACAGCTTAGGTATTAAGGAACTGCTGGGCCGGGGGATCTCCAACTTTGCCGGATCGATCCCCAATAGGATTTACAATGTCGGCTTAACTGCCGGGAAAATCACCGGAACGCTGGTTCCTCCCGGGGAAGTTTTTTCTTTTAATCGGACCATCGGTGATATTTCCGCCGCCACCGGATTTAAACAAGCTTATGTGATTAAGGGCGGCCGGACGGTGTTGGATGACGGCGGCGGAGTTTGCCAGGATTCCACCACTCTCTTCCGGGCCGTCTTAAATGCCGGACTGCCGATAGTCAAAAGGACCGCCCATGCCTACCGGGTTAGTTACTACGAACAGGGTTTTCCGCCGGGGCTGGATGCGACAGTTTTTTACCCCAGTGTGGATTTCCAGTTTAAAAACGACACGCCGGCCCATATTTTAATTCAGGCCTATACTTCCGGCACTACGCTGTATTTTGATTTATACGGCACGCCGGACGGAAGAGTTGTTAGTTTAACTAAACCAATAGTCAGCAATCAAACTCCGCCGCCGCCGGAACTCCGACAAGACGACCCGACTTTACCCAAAGGTACAGTCAAACAGGTGGACTGGTCAGCCTGGGGCGCCACTGTTATCTTCAAAAGAACTGTTACCAGAAACGGGGAAACATTACTTAATGAAGTCTGGAAATCCAACTACAAACCCTGGCAGGCAGTATACCTGGTCGGAACCCAATAACCCCCCATATGAAAGAAGTAGTCAATCTATTTTTAGAGGAATTTAAGCAATGGGCAACAAGTCAGGATAATATTAAGGCAGTTGCTTTGGTCGGTTCATACGCCAAGGGCACGGCCAAACCGGATTCCGATATTGATCTGGTAATTATTACTAATGATCCAAAATCACTTTTAGAAGACGTCCAGTGGCTACAAAACTTCGGGCAAATTAAGGAAATTAAAAATGAAGACTGGGGTCTGGTTCAGTCAAAAAGAGTATTTTATGAAAGTGGCCTGGAAATAGAATTCGGCATCGCTACTCCCGAATGGGCCAAGACAGATCCGACTGATCCGGGAACCAAACGGGTAATTTCAGACGGAGCAAAAATTCTCTATGACAAGAACGGTATTTTACAATCTCTACTCAGCACATTGCCTCCTTCTTCCTCAAAACCTATTTAAATATTATTCATCAAGATGAAAATGTTTTTAACGCTAAGCAACGAATGCTCCCCCCGTCACTTAAAATTAACCGAGGAGTAAGTGTGCGCGGTTGAATCCCAGCTAAAGAACTTTCTATACTAACATAAAGACATTTATTACCTTCTTGATCGAATTCAACATCAGAAAACTTACACACATAATTGTCTTTATCCTCAATTAAAAATTCTGTTCCCGCTAAATTCTCCATTACACTAACCATAAGAGCTTCAGATCTTGTTAGTAATTTCCCCTTATTAAAATTAATATTCCCAATACACTCCAACGCTTTAATTGTTTCACCCATAAGTTGTGTCTGAGTAAATAATAAATCGTCCAGAGGTTTTAATATAAGTGGAATATTAGGATCAGAAGTTTTAGTAAAACTAAGTAGAGCTGTTGCGAACCTGTTAACTTTATCAAACGCATCTCCTCGCTTACGCTTCTGGGAATGAGCCATGAAGTCACCTATATCAATAATGAACTCGCAGGCACTATCACAATTCTCCTTAAATTCCTCCCTTAATATTGTATACAGGTAGAAAATACTTCTCCTATCTGTTGCTCCATTCTCTAATTCCGTAACTGTTTTTTGTATAAACTCAATACTAGTTTTTTTCATTAAGATGCTACTTTTATGAGCAAATTTTACACTTTGACTGTGCTCAGTGCAAATGTTTTTTCGCCGGAAGAGGAAAGCTCTATTTATCACACCTCCGAGGTGTAACAAATATCCCACGATCGTGGTACAAATGAAATCTTAACTAAAAGAGTTTTTTTGTTTCCAGTATTTCTGAGGCTGAAAAGCTGGGGCTTTAGGCCTTTTTTCTTTGGGATAAAGATGCCAAGACTTCTGAATTCCTAAGTAAGATTGTTCTATTTGTAGTATAGGTCAAGCCCTTATTAGGATTATTCTCAAATCCCAAATATACTACTTCAACATTCCTATTTTTAACTTCGGAAATAGCAGGCTGAAGATCAGAATCCGAACTACAAAGGATGGCCGTTGCCAATTTTTTATCACAAGCCAGAGACACCATATCTACGGCAATTTTGACATCCACTCCTTTTTCTCTAAAAATTATTTTTCCATTTACTTTTTGGGCCCTAACATTTCCAGCAATGATAAATTCATACCCCAGTTTTACTAAATTGTTTCTTAGCTTTCTTTGAAGCCTTATCAGCTGTTCAGATTTTCTTTTTGTTTCAGGATGAAGATGCAACCTGGAAGCATAAAATATCTTTCTTGTGATCCTTAACCCTTTCAGCGGAAGATTAAATAATTTGTCTAAATCAATACTAACAATCCTGTTTGAGTCTCTAACAGCTTGCTCTTTTCCAATAACTTCTTCTACCTTATGAAGAAAATTCTCTCCGTCGATAAACAGGATACAGTTGGACATAAACATATTATGCCACAAAAAACCTCACCGGGCTTGCGCACTAGGTGAGGCGTTTATGTATTAATTATAACTTAGCAAGCTTTTAAGGTCAAGTCAGTGATTTGTAAGAGAATTCAACCAGATCTTGCAAATCTTGCCCTTTTCGCCGGAAAATTAAAAGCTCTACCTGCTTATTTGAAAATTTAATCCAATAGCCTCCTAAACCAAGCCCAGATTTTCATCCTCCTGGGAGTGGGGGGATGGAAGAATAAAACCCTATTCCCATAAAAGTTGGGGACGAGATCAAAGCTATGGCGATAAACATGTCCTGCACCAAATTTTGAAATAACTTTTCCCTGATCATAAATACCCCAATGGGCAGCTCTGGGACCTGGATACCATGAAGGATTATGAATATAGACTGCTACATCACCACTAAGGGGAGTTTCTGTATGATTATAGCCTTGAGAGATTAAAAAGTTAGCCGGATGTCCCAACATTGTTTCTTCTAAGGCGTCACTGCGGGGGTCATACCATTTTTCCCTTCTTCTTCGGCCAAAAACATAATCCCGGCAATCAAAATAATGACTATTTGCCGAATCAAAACGCTCAATAACTTCCATTCCGGGCATCTTCCCGATCTCGTCAAAAGCATCAACTCTGTCTCCACCAGCATGCAGTAATATATTCCGGCGGGCTGATAGTTTCTCTGTTAACTCACTTCTCTCAGGGGAGTAGCCAATAAACATACTGACTATTATAGCGATTTAGAGGATAAAAGGCAAACTATAGGTTTACCACGTAATTGGTCAATAGCTGGCAATAATTTGCAAATTAGTAAAAAAGGGTGCTCACAGATTTTATAGTATTTCTGAGGCTAAAAAGCAAGGAACAAATTGGCAAATTTTAGGATCTTTTATAATTTTCTGGTGGTTTTAGGCCAAATTTATCACATACGGCATTTACATCCTGGATGTCTTTTGCCTTAGGTTCATATTTAGCGCCAGCATGGAACTTAACTACCCATTCGGGAGGAATACACTTTACGGATTCTCCGTTAATCGCTCCTGTTCCGGTAAGTGACTGCTTTGGGTATGCTGCTCCGTATATATTATTGCCCTTTTCGTCAAACACAAAAGTGTGAACATCTATCTCCCGCTCTCCGTCACCTAAAACAAAGTTCCAATCGCTTGTGTCATCTCGGGCTATGTCTTTATATCCTCTTTCTTCGAGTAGTTTACGGAGTTTTGGTTTGTCTTTATGATTTATGGCTATATCCAAATCTTTATGCGGGCGTGTTTGCTTTCCAAGCAACGCATCAATTCCCCAACCACCATCAATCCAAACTTCAATCCCATTTGATTGGAGAAGATTATATAACTCAATAACACTTTCAGCTTCCATACGAAACAAATTCTACCCCTTCGATAAACTCAGGGCAAGCATCTGCCTGTATCTTTTAGGGAGTGCGGTTTATCATTCCAAGCAGTTTATCTTTAGTCCAATTATAATCATCTTCCTGCTCAGATTTAGCAAAAAAACCTAGGGAGCCGAGTCCTATTTGCAATAGATAACATCTTAATCTTTCCTCAAAATTTTTCACTTTCTTATTATTCTTTTTATAATGTTCTTTAAAGATATCTACAAAAGGCACTTCTGAAGGCCAGAAAGTAAGCCAGGCCACGTCATACATAAAATCACCATAAACAGACTCTCCCCAATCCAAAACTCCGGTAATAGTTTCCCCATCTGCGACTAAATTATTGAAGCCAAAATCGCCATGAACTAAATATCTGTCCTCCGGCAAATATTCGCCAAGATCCCGAACTGATTGGTGCAGCTTCTTTATAAAATCATCGTCTGGATGGGCATTCACAAACTTATCGTCTCTGTGCAGTATAAATTCCTTCCAGCTGACAATCTCTGCTTTTCCAAAACTATCCCAGTATCCATATTTGCCATCATCCAATTTTATAGAGTGAATTTCGTTTAACGTGTTTATGAGTTGCGAAAGAAGTTTAATGGCAGTTTCTTTATCCAGTAGATCAAAGGTTTTGCCCACAGCTTTTTTTGAAATAGCATAAAACAACTGTTCATTAAATTTACCAATTTCCAATACCTCCGGAACGGGAATGCCGGCACCGGCAAAACTCGCAAAAGCATACTTATCTTTTTCATAAGTATATTTATCTTTATTAATCCTAATGACAAAATCTCCTTTATGTGTAGAAAATGCGCAAGCTTGAGACAACTCTCCTCCTTTTAGAAACTCTACTGTAGATATACTGGAGTAAACATTTTTCCTCAAAAAGGTCACCACCTCTTCCGGGCTAATCTTAGTTTTAACTGTAGACATGCTGCAGAAATTTTACCTTTTCGGTAAACTCAGGGCAAGCACTTCGACTGTGTTCAGTGCAAATTGCGTCTTTCGCCGGAAAATTAAAAGTTCTGCCTGCAACCTTTGAGGATTACTTATATCTTAAAAGGACTATCTTCTTTCTTTACCGCCAAAACCTTCTCGTGGTCTTTTTATCGCATAATCTGCACCACAAGTTACTTCTAAAACTAGAATTCTTGCTTCCGGATTTAATTTTGAGTATTCTGTTGCTTCAGCACATACTTCAAGTAGTTTGCCTTCCGCAAACCAATCGCTTCTCGGCAAATCGGCTAAGTTTTCCCCGATAAAAGCCACTCCTTCACGACTTCCTAACCTATTCTTCTCTTGAGGACTACCTAAAAATTGCCTGAAACTAGGTGGATGAAATGTTATACCCATACCTAAAATTATATCATCTCAAACTTTAAATTCTATACTTTTTTTCTCATCTTTGACTAGGAACTGCGCGCGTTTGTATTTCTTCCCAATTCTGTATTCAAAAGTGTGAAGAAAAAATCATTAATATTTTTCAGGTAACTTCTCGACTTCGCTCGAAGAATAATCTCAATCTAGCTTACTTTTTTGGAATTATATATACTTATAACAATGATTACAGTAACCGGCTCACTGGCTTTTGATCATATTATGGATTTTCCAGGAAAATTCTCCGATCACATCATGCCGGATAAAATCCACCAGATTAATTTATCCTTTTTAGTCAACACTTTAACCAAACAAAAAGGCGGTACTGCCGGCAATATTGCCTACAATTTAGGATTACTCGATACTCCGGTGGAAATAGCCGGGGTAGTAGGGGCGGATTTTTTGGATTATGCCAAATTTTTGCAAGATGCCGGAGTGGACATTTCCGGGATTCAAACCATTGATAACAACTTAACTTCTTCCGCTTTTATTATGACGGATAAGGCAGATAATCAAATCACCGCCTTTTACCCGGGGGCAATGGAGTACGCTGACAGGCTATCTTTAAAAGATGCAAAAACAGATTTCGCGGTAATTTCTCCCAATAACCCGGCGGCTATGATCAAATTATGTCAAGAAGCTCAGCAATTAAAGATTCCTTATATGTTAGATCCCGGCATGCAGCTGCCGGCTCTCTCTCCCGGAGACTTAAAAGATATGTTAAGTGGTGCCGAGATTTTAATCGGCAATGATTATGAAATCAGTTTACTCAAAGAAAAGTTGATGCTGGATGATAAGGGGCTGCTGGAACAGGTTAAAATCCTGATCACCACTTTGGGTGAAAAAGGTTCTATCATCCAAACACAGGACCAAAATTTACAAATCCCGGCCGCCAAACCAAACCAGGTGCTGGATCCGACCGGCGCCGGGGATGCTTACCGGGCCGGCTTTTTGGCCGGTTTTACTAAAGAGTTGGACCTGCAAATCTGCGGACAAATGGGCGGAGTTGCGTCTTGTTACGCGATAGAAAAATATGGTACAACTAATCACAGTTTTACTGTCCGGGAATTTTGTGAGAGATACAAAAGTAATTTTGAGGAAGAACTGACGCTTTCGTAATAAAGCGTCATCCCGTACTAGATAACACGTGTCAGGAGACAACGGGATCCATAAAATAATTTAGATCCGAAGGATCGCAAGCTTTGCTTATTTATATAGATTCCTGCTTTCGCAGGAATGACAGAGGAACAAACCATGATTAAGCACGATGTAAAAGATATTAGACTTGCTCCTAAGGGCAAACTCAGAATCGAGTGGGCCGGGTCCCAAATGAAAGTTTTGGAACTAATTAAAAAGCGGTTTGCTAAAGAAAAACCATTAAAAGGCATTACACTGGGAGCTTGTCTGCACGTCACTTCCGAAACCGCTAATTTAATGATTGCCCTAAAAGAAGGGGGAGCCAACCTGGCTCTTTGTGCTTCCAATCCCCTGTCCACGCAAGATGAGGTAGCCGCCTCGCTGGCCATAGATTACGGTATTCCCACTTTCGCCATCAAAGGCGAGGACAAAGATACCTATTACAAACACTTAAACACTGTCATGGATTTTAACCCGCAAATTACTATGGATGACGGAGCAGATTTGGTAACGCTACTCCATACCGAACGCAAATCTCAACTCAAAGACGTCATCGGCTCCTCCGAGGAAACCACCACCGGGGTGATTAGACTGCGGGCCATGCTCAAAGATGGCACTCTACAGATTCCGGTTATTGCCGTCAATG
>MFDZ01000028.1:33306-36791 GCA_001777455.1 Candidatus Daviesbacteria bacterium RIFCSPLOWO2_02_FULL_41_8 | reverse complement strand
GGCAGAGGCTTGGCGCAACGGGCCCGGGGTATGGGCACGCTGGTCATCGTTACCGAAGTTAATCCCTTAAAAGCGCTGGAGGCCACCATGGATGGATTTGATGTCATGCCGATTGCTGAAGCTATCAAAGTCGCAGACATTATCTGCACCGCCACCGGTAATAAATCAGTTATCACTGTGGAACACTTCAAAAAAATGAAGGATGGTACTGTTGTCTCTAACACCGGGCATTTTAATGTCGAATTTGACTACGAAGGACTGCTCAAGATAGCCAAAAATAAACGCCTACTGCGGGATCACCTGGAAGAGATTACTATTGATGGCGGCAAAAAGATTTTTGTATTGGCCGAAGGCCGGTTAATTAATTTAGCCTCAGCCGAAGGCCACCCGCCTGATGTAATGGATATGTCCTTTGCTAATCAAGCTTTGGCGGCCGAGTTTTTGGTGCAAAACCGCGGTAAGTTAAAAACCGGTGTTTATACCGTGCCGCTAGAGCTGGATGATATGATTGCCAAACTAAAATTGGAATCACTGGGCATTTCCATCGATTCTCTGACAGAAGACCAGAAAAAATACCTCGCTTCCTGGAACGAAGGAACTTAGAACTCCTCCGGCCAAGTAAGACTATTCCATAAACTAAGTCGTTCTGCTACGGCTGCAGCTAATGGTTCTTCTAAATTCCTCACATCAATAGCATAAGCTAGGGTGGTCACCTGGTCTCTCTTTACTAAAGCTACAATTGGCTGTTTTGTCCACTTTGGAATTAATGGCTCGCCATCAAGCTCTTGAACTCTTAGTTGATAAGAGACTCTGCCAAAAAATATGCCGTAGCCACCGGTTTCGCCTAAATAAACCTGCCGAGGTGACAACACTTCACCATATATATCAGGAAGACAAAAATTTACAATTGTTCCGATTGCTTCTTTTGTAATTGCCACAATATTCACCTCCTTTCCATAAAAAAATCCCGCCATAGCGGGATTAAACTAGTTTTCCTTTGATTTCACTTAAGGACTAATCCTCCCCCTAAAGGGTTTGGGTGTAGCACCGTGACTAAAAGTTCGGTTGCTGGATGGTTTCGAGCCAATTCTCTATCTCTCCCTTTAGCCTTTGAAGCTTTAGCGAAAGAGGCCATCACTCTTGATTAAATATTAAATTGTATTTATTAGACTAACCGATTATTATATGAATGTCAATTATATTTATGAGATTCTTCGTGGCTCTTGAAATACCAAGTGAGAATATTGCGGAGTTTCAATCTATTCAGTATAGATTGCATACATTAATTCCTCAGGCAAAACTAACCAATGTAGATAAAATCCACCTGACTTTAGCCTTTGTAGGAGAACAAGATGAGGGGTTAAAGGAAAATTTAATCACTGTTATTACCAGCTCAACAAACGACATTCCCACCTTTGAAGTTACTCCGGCCTATATTGACGGCTTTCCGCAAATTCATCATCCGGAGGTACTCTGGGTTGGAGTAAAGGGTGATATTGATAAAATACACATCATCCGCGAACGGATTAAAGATGATTTGCAAGCGCTGCGTCTGCCGGTAGATGAGCGGCGCTTTGTTCCCCATATCTCTGTTGCCAAACTAAATCACAGCTTCCAAATTGACAGAAATCTCGAGGTTCGATTGGAAGAAATGATGCAGAGCAACTTCACTCCGATACAAATTACCTCCATTAAGCTTTTTGAATCGGTCCCAGAAGGAGGGCTACATACCCACAACACCCTGGCAGAAATTAAACTAATTTAGTTAGGTCTAAAAAGTATACATCCTTTTTGAAAGCCGCATCCGAAAATTGGAATTCACCTTTGCCGTCAATAATTGCCTGATAATTTTTGCAGTCACTGCATAATTCGCCAACCGGCGGCCCCCCCTTAATACAAACCCAATCATTCTCCTCTATCGCCTGTTTAATCTGTAGGGCTTTATCCTTAAGCCACGCCAGTCTTTCTTCCAACCCGTCCAACACTGCCTCTTTCGGGGTAGATTCTCGGTCCAGATACCAATAGCTGATTTTGGAGACGGGTTTTTGAAGATTTGACTCTGCCAGAATGGCATAAGTGTGAAGTTGCGTAGAATCCTCTTCTTCTTTTGCGCCGGTTTTAAAATCCAATACATGCAAGCTCTTATCCGGCAGCTCCCCCACAAAATCCAACTTGCCGTTTAAAACTATCTTTTCATCCAATTTATACTTTAAAAAGTCAAACACCGGCGCATTCGGCTCCAACCGCTTGGCATTTGCCATAAAGTTATCCAGCATCTTTAGTCCCCGCTTGCCAAAATCCGCCTCCTCTTCGCGGGAGGAAAACCCGCCTTTTTTGCCGCGGTACTTTAACCAGTGGTTTTTATATTGCGCAATCACAGCGTCCAAACCGGCTGTCCGGTTAGTCTGTAAATACCACTTGATGGCATCATGCACCAGAGAACCTAAAGTCATCGGAGCCGAGGCAATTTGTAATCTGTTGCCGGTTTTGGGATCCCGGTATCTGTTTTTAAGATAATATGCCCGGGGGCATCTTAGAAAATCTTTTAAAGCTGTGTAGGAAACCCACAGTGCATCTTTGATATATTCCTGTTTTTGCTTGGGGATCATTACTTCATTCTACCATTCTAAAAATGTCAGTACAATGTCAGTATAAATATGGTATAATAGTACTATGAGAAAAGTATTTAAGAATGGTAATTCATTAGCTGTCACAGTCCCCAAAGCATACGCCCACCAATTAAGCATTAGGGACGGATCACAAATAGAGTGGAAAGAGACAAATGAAGGCCTGCTTTTGGTTCATGAAAAGAGGACTAAAAAACCTACCGATATCGACCCTGAAGTAGCAAGAATTATCAAAAAACTATCCAAAAAATATGCTGGAGTATGGCAAGATCTGGCAAGAATATAAGCAAAGCTTTCCTTTTTCAGTGAAAAACGTAATCCACTATTTATCTGAGGCAGAGGTAATTGCTATCAACGAAGAGATGGTTTCGGAGTTTGGTGGCATCCATGGTGTGAGAGATTTAACATTACTTAGATCAGCTATAGGCAGACCTCAAATGTCAGTCGGATTCCAAGATGCCTACAAATCCATTTTTGATAAAGCTGCCGCATTATTACACTCCATAATTAACAACCATCCTTTCTTAGATGGCAATAAAAGAACCTCGCTATTTTCTGCTATTACATTTTTGGAGCGCAATAAATGGAATGTGGAATTTAAAAGAAAAGAGGCAGTCAAGTTTATCAGAAAAGCACATGATGAAGATTATACTGTTGAACAAATTTCCAAATGGCTAAAAGAGCACTCTGTTAAAATAACTTCATGATTATACTGGGTATCGAAACATCTTGCGATGAAACAGCGGCTGCTGTGGTGAAAATATCCGCCTCCGGCAAGCCTTCGACGGACAAAGGGGTAACTATTTTATCCAATGTTATAGCCTCCTCAGCTGCTCTGCAGGCTAAATACGGCGGCGT
>MFDZ01000028.1:31892-33294 GCA_001777455.1 Candidatus Daviesbacteria bacterium RIFCSPLOWO2_02_FULL_41_8 | reverse complement strand
AGCTGCCAGAGAACAGATAAAATCCATTATTCCTGTTATCCGGGAAGCTCTTGTTCAATCCAATCTCTATCCTCCATCCTCAAAACACCATCTTCCATCTTCCATCATCCATCCTCCAGCGATCGATGCTATTGCCGTCACCTATGGCCCGGGACTGATCGGCTCACTATTAGTAGGGGTAGAAACTGCCAAAACCCTGGCCACTGTCTGGAAGAAACCTTTAATCCCTGTAAATCATCTCCTCGGCCACTTTTATGCAAACTGGATTTCTCCCTTCGTCATTCCGAGCGTCAGTGAGGAATCTCAAGACTTAATAAAGATTGCCGCGTCGCCTACGGCTCCTCGCAATGACAGTTTCAAGGAACCGACTTTCCCCTGTCTTGGTCTGCTCGTCTCCGGCGGGCACACTGACTTAGTTCTATTCAAAGATCACGGCAAATATGAATACCTCGGCGGCACCCGGGACGATGCGGCCGGGGAATGCTTTGACAAATGCGCCCGGCTGCTTAATTTGCCATACCCCGGCGGCCCGGAGATTGCTAAATTAGCCTTGCAAGGCGACACCTTGAGGTTCAACCTGCCCCGGCCTATGATTAATAGTAAAGATTTTGATTTTTCTTTTTCCGGCTTAAAAACTGCAGTTTCGAATCTTTTGAAAAATGAGGGAGCGCTGTCCCCGAACGCAGCGAACTCTAGACTCGCCAAAGGCGAGCGTATCCGAGGTCGCCTAAGGCGACCGCAGGACGCTTGCGTTAGTGAGCAAGTGAGCGGGAGTGCCGACCGAAATACCATCCAGGATTTAGCGGCTTCCATAGAACAAGCCATTATTGATGTACTGATCGCTAAAACGCTTAAAGCCGCACAAAAATATAAGGTTAAAGAAATAATAGTCGCCGGCGGTGTGGCCGCAAATCAGAAGTTAGCTTCTGATTTGAAATTAGAAATTAGAAATTTGAAATGGCACACCCCTCCTTCGGAGGCAGAAATTAATCTACATATTCCCAGTGCAAATTTATGTACTGACAATGCAGCCATGATCGCTGCAGCTGCTTTTTTTAACAATCAGCCCGTTGACCCCTTAACCCTCCAAGCTAACCCTAACCTATCTTTGTAGCTTGCGCTTGACAAATCTTCCATAACAAAATATCATTCCATCAATGAGTAAATTATCTGTAAGTTGTTGTCCTTTAATGACTACTCCTGATAAAGGAGGTTTTTTTGTGTAGTTTGGCTTAAATCCCAAAAGCACTTGAGACCTCCCATATGGGAGGTTTTTTTATGAAAGAACGTTCTTTTAGTTCTTTACAATCTGTAGATACAACGGAGAAAATCCCGCTTACTTCGGAAGGATTACTGGTAGGTATTGTTTTACCTCCAGCCGAAGCGAGAATTCACAGATCAC
>MFDZ01000028.1:29100-31878 GCA_001777455.1 Candidatus Daviesbacteria bacterium RIFCSPLOWO2_02_FULL_41_8 | reverse complement strand
TAATCGGCCGGGCAAGCAATATAGCGATGACTTGTCACTATTTTAGATGCTCAAGAGCAGAAATAGTCCCACTCAGCTTTTCCGCTTCTTAAGCCTGGATTGACCTAGGAGACTGTAAGCCATATACTTACTCCATGGACGAGACTTCGCTGTATGATTTCTGGGTGAAAGAGGGGCTTTTTAAGGCTGATCCTGACTCAGGTAAAAAATCCTACTCCCTCCTCATGCCCCCTCCCAACGTTAACGGGGAACTGCACGTAGGCCATGCCATGCAACACTCTATCATGGACGCCGTTGCCCGTTTTAAAAGAATGCAGGGGTTTGATGTATTGCTCCTGCCAGGGGTGGATCACGCCGGCATTCTCTTTGAGGGCACTTTTAACAAAGCTCTGGAAAAAGAGGGGTTGTCAAAACGAGAGCTGGGTCGGGACGAGTGGCTAAAAAGAGCCTGGAAATTTAAAGAAGAAATGTACAATTCCTTTCACAAAACCTGGACCTTAATGGGTATCTCGGCAGATTGGTCAAAAGAAGTTTTTACCATGGATCCGAAAATCCAACAGGCGGTTCTTGCCGAATTTCAAACCTTCTGGGATCAGGATTTGCTCTATAAAGGGGCCTACATTGTCCAATGGTGTCCGAAGGATGCTACCGCCATTGAAGACTTGGAGATGGAGTATCAGGAACGGACAGAAAAGCTCTACTACCTTAAGTACGGCCCGTTTACACTGGCCACCTCCCGCCCGGAAACAAAATTCGGCGACACAGCCATGGCAGTTAACCCCAAAGATAAGCGATATACAAAGTATGTAGGTCAGGAGTTTGAAATCCAAACTTTAAGCGGACCAAAGAAAATGAAAGTAATTGCAGACGAGGCAGTGGACCCCAAGTTCGGCACCGGTGTGATTAAAGTTACCCCGGCCCACGATTTTACCGATTATGAAATTGGTAAAAGACATAGTCTTCCAATTATCCAGGTAATTGATAAGAAGGGTCGGCTAACTGAAATCGCCGGCAAGTACGCCGGGATGAAAGTTTTAGAAGCCAGGGAAGCTATGTTGCCGGAACTAAAAGAAAAAGGCATTTTGGTAAAAGTTGAAGATTATAAACATTCAGTGCCGGTTTGCGAACGGTGCAAAACAGTGATAGAGCCGATTATTTCCGAGGAGTGGTTTGTTAAAATGAAGCCTCTTGCGGAGAAGGCTTTAAATAATCTGGACCGAGTTAATTTCTTACCCAAAAACTACCGGAAAATCCTCTCCGACTGGCTAAAAGAAATCCATGATTGGTCAATCTCCCGCTCCCTTTGGTGGGGACACCGTATTCCGGTTTGGTACTGTGAGCATTGCAACCCCAATCATTTGGTAGGTAAAGACCGCGATATGGTCATTTCACTGGAAGAACCCGGTAAAACCTGTCAAACCTGCGGGCAAAAATACTGGGTGCAAGATGACCAGGTTTTGGATACCTGGTTTTCCTCCGGGCTTTGGCCAATGGCTACATTAGGTTGGCCCTCTGAGTCCAAAGAACTTAAAAAATACTTCCCCTGGGACTTTGAAACTTCAGCCCCGGAAATCAAGTTTCTCTGGATTGCCCGGATGATTATGCTGAGTCTTTGGTTTAAAGATGAGATTCCTTTTAAAAATATGTTCTTTCATGGCATGCTGCGGGATCTTCAAGGCAGAAAATTCTCCAAATCACTAGGAAACGGAATTAATCCTTATGATTTGGTTGCCCAGTGGGGCGTTGATGCCTCCCGGATGGCGCTATACGGCTATTCCATCCCCGGGCGGGACGGCCGGACTTCACGGCAACTAATGGACGAACGTTGCAAAAACTTCCGTAACTTCGGCACGAAAATTCGCAACATTTATAGATTCATTATTGAACTAAAGCCGGAAGACACAACACGTCATTCTGGCGAAGACCAGAATCCTACTCTAGATTCTGGAGTCGCTAACGCTCCCCAGAATGACAGTTCTCATCCTGAGGATAAACAGATTCTGGAAGAATTAGACAAAACAATAAAATCCGTCACCAAAAACCTGGAAAGTTTTCAACTACATTTGGCTACTGAAGCTCTTTATGAATTCATCTGGCACGATTTTGCCGATAAATACATTGAATCTACTAAATCCAGGCGCGCCGAAGCCCAGCCGGTTTTGGAATATGTTCTTAAAACATCTTTGGAGTTATTGCACCCATTTATGCCATTTTTAACAGAAGACCTCTGGCAGAAGTTACCCCATGTCAAGAAAAGTATCATGACCACAGACTGGCCATCAATAAGTAGTAAGTAGCTGGTAGTTAGTAGTAAGGTTAAAAATGATAAGATCATTTACCGACTTAAATGTGTGGCGCGAAGGACACCAAATGGCTTTAGGATCATTAACTGAACTACAAAACCAACTACTAATTGCGAATGACTTAAATTACATCGATCCTAAATCATTTGATGGTATTGCCGAACAAACTGTTCTAGTGCAGAAGCTACTGAATGACCTAATAAGAAGTATTAAAAATAGTGGTTAAAGACTTGTCTGACCCAAGCTACCAGCTACAAACTACTATCTACTAATTCAATAAACGCAAAATTAACGCATATTATCCGCAGATTATTATTTTTGAGGTTCTTCTCCGCCTTTTTCAGCTTCTTTTTGTGGTTGTTCACCTTCTGCCGGCTTGCCCGCCGTAGCTTCAGCGGAGGCGGGAGTCTCACCCTCAGCAGCCTCACCTTCAGCCGCTTCTTCAGCTTTCTCTGCGCCTGCTTCAGTTTCCGCG
>MFDZ01000028.1:3931-29069 GCA_001777455.1 Candidatus Daviesbacteria bacterium RIFCSPLOWO2_02_FULL_41_8 | reverse complement strand
TCTGCGGCCTGTTCCTCAAGTAATTTCTCCATCTCAGCAGTCACAGCCGGAGCAAGTTTTACCACAATATCTTCCTCGGCGGCATCAATTGTCAACTTGCTTCTGTCGTAGCTTAACTGGCCCACTGTAATCGCATCATCAATATTCTTGAGCGGGGTAATATCAACTTCAATATTTTCTACCAAGTCTGTCGGTAAAGCTTCAACCTGTACCTCATTCAATGTTTGCAAAACAATTGTTTCGCCCAAGTGGACTGATTCCGGTTGCTCTCCTATTAATACCAGCGGCACCGGCACTTTAACTTTTTGGGTCAGATTAACCTGGTAAAAATCAATGTGGACCGGCTCCCCGGAAACCGGATTATACTGTATTCCCCTGACCATTACCGGACGGACTTTTTCTGCATCAACTGCGTCAGCAGCAAGCTTGCTTATCTTCAGATCAATTACTCCGGTCTCCCCTGCTTCTTTAAAAATTTGCAGGAAGGTCTTGCCGTCCACTGAGACATGTTCGGTTTCTAAACCCTTACCAAAAACATGGCCCGGCAGTTTTCCGTCCTTCCTCAGATTTTTAACTTTTTTACCTAAGATAATTCTTTCTTCGGCTTGCAAACTTAATCTGTCCATAATATTTTCCTGTCATTGCGGATGAAGCGAATCAATCTATTACATTCCGATCTAGATCCTTCGTCACTTCGTTCCTCAGGATGACACTTTGCATTTTGATATTATACGCGAAGTGTCAATTTACCACATTTGGGCTCACTAGGCAATACTCAAGCAAAAGCCAAGGTAGCTACCCCAGCCAAAAGTATCACCGCTCCTATTAAAACCTGTATCCTGGCTTTCTTATTAGTCACTTCTTTAAAATAAAACAGCCCCCAGAGCACTGCCACTAGTGTTGCCACTTGACTGATTGGCCCCATTTTTGACGAACCAATTATTGAAAGTGAGATGAGTGATAATAAATTACCTACGTTCCAAACCAATCCGCTTAACAAGCTTTCAGCAATAGCTTCTCTTTTAAATTCTGTTCTTTTGACTACAAAAAAAATTAAGCCGGAAAAGAATATCCCAAAACAAACCGGAAAAAATAAATTAAGGGCATTAGTATTACCCATCTTTAAAGGAACCCACTGGCTGCCCCAAATCACCCCGGCTAAAACTGTGGCCAATAATCCTTTTTTAATATTTTTACTTCCGGTATTACCAATCGCGCTGATTAAGATGACTCCGAATATAATTAGTCCAATCCCTGAAAAGCCAACTAGTAATCCTGACGTCAGCTCATTAAAAATTAGCGCTCCCCATAGAAAAGATGAAACTATAATTAATGAGGAAATTACCGGTACAGCTCGGGCAAGTCCCAGGCTGGAGATAGCTATCAAAGCTACCATATTGGCAGTTGCCCATAAAACTCCGCTGGCCAGCCCATACAAATTAAAGCTTAAAGGAAAGCCCAACACCAAAGAAATCAGCAGACCGGAAAAACCAATCCCCGCCGCCATTAAGGCTTGAAATTGGGTTAAATTCGAATTGCGGGATTTTTTAAAAGGGACCATGTATGACCCCCAAGCCAGTGCAGCTCCCAAGGCAGCCAAAAAACCTAAATTCGCCATTTATTTAGTCTATCATAAAAATGTACTTCTCCACTCGCTTCGCTCGGTCGAAGAATATAATAATTATTGTTCGAGCTTGTCGAGAACTACCATCTATTTCCTAAATTCTACCTCAAAACTCCTGTCGACTGACAGGTCTGTAGAAACTTTTTGTTCCTGAGGTCCTGTTTGTTTAACCTGCGGTGAGATTACTTTGTAATTAATTGGGTGTGTAACAGTCCATTGCAAAGGATCTTTATCTGTGCCTGCCTGTTTGATAATATCCAGCCTGTAGAGAGCAACTCCGTTTTGAAACTCCAATTTTAGCGGTACTGCGTAATCCACCACTAAAGTTTTCTGCTCCTTTGGCAAAAGCTCTAAAAGTACCGAATAGCCTGTCCGGCCGTAATCCGTAAAACTGCTGACCGCTTTAGTGATATCAGTCTCCCCCCACAACGCCCTGGTCAGCTGAGTACCAAACGGCAAATAAAGGCGTATTCTGTTTTTATACTTTCCCCCGGGGAAAGTTTCCGACGGGCTTCTGTTTAAATAACTGATCCGCAATCTGTGTTTTATCTCTCCCGACTTCCCCGCTACCGTTTCCAGATTGTAGCTTCTGTCCAGATAGTAATTTGCTTTGTTAGCTCCCAGGTTGGCTTCAACCACGCTTAAAAAATCCCTATTTTTATTCTGCTCTGTTTGGACGGGCATTGTGTGCATCCAGTTTTGGGAAACTATAAAAGAAAAAAGTTTGGGATCGTTTAAATAAACACTGATATGTTTTTCGTCTAACAATTTGCCCAGTGCTGTCAAAATTTCCGGCCAATTATTTTGCGGCAGGAAGAAAATCCTCTCCATCGCTCCGCTTGTTAGAGTTGTCAAAAAACTTTTCTTTGCTTGGGAACCGGGTGAAAAACTTAAGTCCGCATGGGCGACCGTTTTTTCAAAAATGTTTTCCGCGGTAATTTTTTCCTGATAATCAGGCAGGTCTACCGGTCCGGTGTTTGCCAATAAATGCTCAAGAGCCGAAACATCCAAAGCCACTACCCCTTCTATCCGCTCGCCTGTTTCCTTGGTATAAAACCACTGGGCCTGCTTGGCGGCGGCCGGAAAATCAGGCTCCCAATTACTATCCCGCAAAAAGAAATCTTTCTGACCCAAATCTTCTTTAATCTCCTTCGGCGGCTCAACATGAACAGCCAGTTGTCCGTCTATGGTATAGATATCATTAACGTTTAATTTTTTTAATTTTCCTTCCTCAAAAGTGACTTTGGCAAAGGAGCCGATAAATCCCCCTGTGGGACGGAGCTCTGTATTGTTCTGCAGTAATACCAGATAATTTCTTACCCCATCCACTGCCACCAGCTTAGGAAATAAAATACTGGCGGAATATGCCTTACTGACCAGTTTTCGTGAGTCGGATACTTGCCCGGAAATCTTATTGACTTTCTCTGCAAGAATTCCCGGCAGTCCCCTTTCTAAATTGCTGTTTTTCAGGATCGCTTCCGCTTTAGATAGATCCTCCTGAGCTGAATTTAGTTCGACTTGAGCATTGCTAAGATACTCTGCCGGTGAATCTGCAATCTCTCCGGTCACTGCTTTTATACTTTTAATTAACGCCTGAATGCCGAGAATCGTATTCCTGGAAGCGGATACGGAAAGCGACGATAGGTTAAGTAGCCTGTCAATAGTCTCAAATTGTTTTCTGAAAATATTGATCCGGCGAACCGGCTCCAGGTTGTTATAAATAGATTGTACTTCCGTTAAACCGTCATTTGCTCGTTTAAAGTCTGCTAAACTTTGTTCAAACTCCCCTTTTTGTAAATTTTTTAGTCCCTGATTGAACTTTATATCAAAGGTAAAAATCCCCCATCCGAAAAGCAAGGCCGGCCAAATTAAAGCGTATGTGACTAAGGCCAACAAAAACAGCATATACGTCCTGGAAAAAGAGACTGGAAATTTAAGTCGCCATCTCCCCTTCTTTGTTTCTACCCTGTCCCTATCGGCTCCGCTCCGTTTGAATGCCTCCAAACTCTCCTTCCTGGCCTCATCCCACTTAGCGCTCTCTTTTTCATCCGTCTTCGATCCGCCGGCCACCGGACCATCTTCCGGTTCAGGTATCTCAACCTCATTTTCTTTCAAATATTCAAGAGTTTTTCTTAAACAGGCCACTAGTTTTATGTTTGGGTGCCAACTTAGCGTCCTGATCGTCTTCTCCAGATTCGGGGTGGGCCAGGGCGGCAGCTCAGACGGAATAAAATCCTTTTGTTCATACCAGACCGGATCAAGCAAGACTTGTTTTATCTCCGCAACTTTCAGTGGGTCAGGCAATACTCCGTCAAATATCTTTTGGGCGGTACTCCCGGCAAATATTGTTCTTATACCTAAGTCAACAGCGTCTGAAACATAAAGCGCCCTTGAGGAAAACTCCAGGGAAACATCTTTTTGCAAATCTCCTTTTAGCGCCTGGGCAATTAGTCTGATCATGGGGTCATCAACTTTAAAATCCATCCTGGGTCCGTAAACCGGACCCAACCGCAAAACCCGCGCATTTAAATGATTTCTATCTGCACACCTGGCCAATTTCTTTTCCGCTTCTTTTAACCAACGAAGGTCTGCTCCGTTTTCATAAAGCTCAATCGAGGAGAATAAAAGGCATCGGCACTTAGTCTTACTAAAAAGATCCAGAATTTTCTGCAAATTCCAGTTCTCTGAAGGCAATATAAATAAATAGTCCAGTCTTGATAACTCCAATTCCAAACCATCCGGGGACTCAATCAAGAAATGCAGATTCTTGTCTCCCGCAGCATCTTGCAGATTTTGCTTTTTTCCGTTTGACAGATCATCTACTCCGATTACCTGTATTCCTTTATCGAGCAGTTGATCAACCAGATGCGAGCCCAAAAAACCCGCTGCTCCCACAACTAAAGCAACAGGCTTGTTTCGCGAAAGCGAAATACTAGTTTTATTATTGATAGAGTCACTAATTTCGTCCACGCGTAAATCGTAGCACGCTAAATACAAATTGCAAGAGTGCTCAAACGGGACAATCTATGTCACACGGGATAAATAATTAGCGGGAATCGAGGGCGAGGTTTGCCAACCTGTCGGCATCACTATTTTGTTCTCTCGGAATATGAGTATGAACCACTCCGCCCAGTTCCATTGCCAGGATTTTAATTTGTTCAAAAATTGGTTTAAGGTGCGGGCTTTTCATTTTAAACCGACCGGATAATTGTTCTATAACCAGCTTGGAATCCGCATAAAGTTCTATTTGTAAGGCTTGGCTGCCATACCTCCTCTTAATATATTTTAGGGCCTCTAAAACTGCAGTATATTCGGCTACGTTATTGGTGGTAATACCAATATATTTGCCTTCTTCATAAAGCAGTTTTTTATTCCCGTCAGAAATAGTAAAACCGTAGCTGGCATGACCGGGGTTGCCGCGGGAAGCTCCGTCTGTAAAAATAATTAGTTTCATAGATACATGACAATAGATGATGGAATATAGAAGATAGTATTTTGAAAATGGTGGATTGAAAATAGATAATTTCTACCATCCACCATCTATCTTCAAGAATCTATCATCCACTTTCTATCGTCTATCGTCTGTTTACTTTAACAAACAATAATACTACAACCTGCATCCCCAAAATGAAATACTCAGAGATTACCGTAGTCCAGGAAGCGCCGATATAAGAATATTTGGGAATATAAACAAAGTTTAAAATCAGGTTTAAAATCAACCCGGATGTGTAAATGAGAAACATACTCTTATACCGCCCCGTGGCAACCAAAATCCACATCAAAAGGGATGACACAAAAAAAGCCGGAAAACCTAAAGATAGAATTTGCAGTGATGTTACCGAACCGCCAAAGTTTCCTCCGGTTAAAATTTGAATAATACCAGGCGCAAGAAAGATAGTTGCTAAAGGCCCGAAAAACGACAACACTAAAAGGCCGGTCACCACAAATTTCACCCCCTTAAAAGTTTTAAGCATCATTGGATAATAAGAGTTCATAATAAAAGTCGGCAGGACCAGGGCGGATTGAAAAACTGAGTAAGCCACATTGTAAACTCCGGCATCAGCCATTGATTTAAAATAGGCAATCATAAAAGCGTCTGCTCTAAAATAGATGACATTTAGCGCCAGAGTGGCGGCAATGGGCCAGGAGTCCTTAAATAAGTTTAGGGTGTATCGCATATCGAATATCGGGATAACATTAAGGATAAGTTTTCTTATCAAGAAAACGGCGGCCAGTGCAATGAAAATCCAACTAATAAAATGGGCGAGAACCAAAAACGGGATAGGGGATTCGGAAACTGATAATAAAACAAAAACAGCCAAACCAACCAGGGTACCGAAACCGGAAGATAAAACTGACAAGTCGTATCTTAATTTGCTTTGGAAGATTAAATTAGCGGTGGTAAAAACCGAAGAAGCAATAATTGTCAAACCGCCAAAAAGGACAGCTTTAGTAAATAACTCTGTACTAAACGGCCAAAAGGGAAGCATTCCAACAGCCAGCACCACCAGCAGAACTGACCAAAGTATCCTTGTTCCTAATAACTTATTCCATTCCCCCTTGACTCTTGACTCTAGACTCTCGACTCTTCTCAAGACGTGTGCATTAAACCCAAAATCCGCCAAAATATAAAACATTGAAAGATAGGTGAGTGCCAAAGTAAAAATCCCGGTGCCTTCTTTACCGTAATTTCTGGCAACCAGCCCCAAGATAATAAAAGTGGACAGGGAAGTGATAATCTTACCCAAAACCTGCCAGGAAGTTTGTTGAAAAATTTTAGAGAAAAGGCTCACAAGCTATTTTAGCATGAAGAATTATTTAACGGGCTTTATCACAATATGCCGATCCCGGCCCTCACCCGCACTCTCAGACTCCACTCCATCCATCTCGGAAATTGTCATGTGCACAATTCTTCTCTGCCAGGGGGATTGCGGCTCCAAATCCATGGGTTGCTTGGTTTCCAAAACTTGTTTACCCCAACTTTCGGCGCTTTTTGCCAGTTCTTCTTCTTTTTGTTTTCTCCAACCCTCCACATCAATAATCACTCTTTTATACCCTTCGGCTCCACTCAGGGCAAGCCCTGCTCCTCCCATTTTCCGGGACACCATTTGATTCACCAGAAGCTGCAAACCATCCAGCGATTCACCCCTGGCCCCGATTAACCGGCCGGCATCCTTTGTCTCTATTGAAACATTAAAGCTCTCTTCAGTCTCCTCTATGTCATAGCTCCCCTCCAAAAGGAGCATGCCTAATAAGTTATCCAGTACTTCACCTAATTGTTCTTCCATAATTAGTAATCAGTTATGAGTTATTAGTTAGTAGAAAAATTACTACGAACTATGAACTACGAACTCCTAACTTAGCGACTATGTCGCTTAATCCTCCCCAGCCGGATATCCGGTGCTGTTGAATTATTCCCAGTATTGTATATGCATTCCAATAAATTGCAAGCCCGACCGGAAACTGATAGGCAAAAAAGCCAATCATTACCGGCATCAAATACACCATCTGAGATTGAACCTGACCCATACTCTCTTCCAAACCTTCTTTTTCTTTTTTCTCTTTCGGTGAATCAGAGGGATAGGTTTTAACCGGTTTCGGCAAGGTCATTTTAGATTGAACAAAAGTTAAGGCCGCTGTTAAAAGTGGGATTAATAGCAGGCCAATCCCCAGGCTTCCAAACTCCGAAGGTTTAGCGCCTAAATTAAGACCGAAAAAATTGGGATCTATGGTAGATGGGAGTTTAAATTGCGGAAAATATAATAGTGAGTTTATTTTATCAATGTGACCGCCCGCGCCGGGTAATATATTAATAATTGCTTGGTATAGCGCAATAAAAATCGGAATCTGTATCAGGGCCGGCAGGCAACCGCCGGCCGGATTGACCCCGTGTTCTTTATAAAGCGCCATCTGGGCACCGGCAAAGGCTTGTTTGTCACCTTTATGTTTTTCTTTTAAAGCATTTAAATGCGGCTTTAAATCGGCCATTTTTTTAGTAGCTTTAATTTGAGAAGTCATAAAAGGCCATACTAAAAATCTTATTAAAACCGTCAAAATCAGTATGGAAAAGCCTAATGTTCCCGGGATATGAACAGCCGAAAGACCCTGATAAATTAGTACCAGAATATTAACGACGGGAGCAAAAAATATTAAATCAAAAATGCCGATTATGGCACTCATTTGCACCTCCAGATTCTTTTCAACCCTAACCAAGTCCCCCTAAATACCCCAAATTCCCTAATCTGTTCTTTGGTATATTCGGAACAAGAGGGACTATACCTGCATGCTCCGCCCGGGGCAAAGATTGCCAAGGCGCCCTTATCAAAAGATAAATAGGTTTGATAGAAATTTAATAGAGTAATTAATAAATTTTTCATATTTTTCAGATGTACTTCTCGACTTCGCTCGAAGAATAATTACTTATCGTTCGACCGCAGTGGAGAACCTCTCCTCAAAGACTACAATATCTTCTCTTTTTTCAATCCTTCTTCCAAGTCTAAAAGCAGATCTGATGATTTTACACTAGTTACGCCGGCTTTGGGAAGGACTAATATATTTACCCTTTCCGGAAGAGAAGAATATAACGCTTCAAAAGCCGTGGAAGTTAACCTTCTGGCCCGGTTGCGCTCCACAGCCTTTTTAAAAGACTTACCGGAAACAGCTATTCCAACCCGGGGCAACTCATTATCACCCGGTTTAACAAAAAGCTTTAAGTGCTTGGTTTCCAATTTTTTGCCACTGGCGGCCCATTTGAAGTCTTTTTTTAAATTAAGCCGTTTATCTTTGGAAAGCATGCTCTTGTCATTCTGAGCGAAGCGAAGAATCTCTTGCGAATGCAAGTACCTATACTGTCAGTTTGACTCTGCCTTGCGCTCTTCTTCTTTTTAAAACTTTTCGGCCACCGGCAGTGGCGGTTCTGGCCATAAAGCCATGCTTCTTCGCTCTTTTTAATTTCTTTGGTTGATATGTCCTCTTCGGCATGTGTTGATTTTACAAAATATAGCCTCTGAATACAATAGGCTCTTGCGAAGGTTTGAATAATAGGTTTACTAATTAAATTTAACAACTTGTTTCAGTTGTCCTGTTTGTAAATCAAAATAAGCTGTGTCCTGTACTTCCTCAATCTTGTTAATGGCATCCTTAAAATATCCGTAATCTACGACTAGTATCGGCTTGTTTACACCATAAACCCCCCTTACTCTTCCTAAGGTGTTCCCTTTTTTGTCTTTAGTAGGGAAATAGGTTGGATAAGATTTTATTAAACTACCTGTATCCTCAAGTTTAACTTTTTCTGCATCACTAAGCTTATAGACAGAAACTGAATTCCCACTGAAACGCGGATCACAGACTCCGCTCAAAACAAGGTAACCTTTTTTATCCAAAAGATCTCTACCCAAATTTCTTTCGCTACCAGGAGTATAAATATGCTCTACCATGCAATTAGTTACAGAGCCCTCGTTCATGGAGCTTAACGGATCTATTAACTGTTTTTGTATTTCCGGAGTAACTAAATAGTAATTATAATTATCGCCATATTTAGAAATCGAGGTTTTTATCTCCACTAGCCAATTTTTGTAAGGAGGCGCTTCTGGGTTATCCCCCTTTAAAGATAAGGGAGACACTCGTTTAATGTCTTTAGAATTAATCGTCTTTTGAAACTCCGGATATTTAGGCAATATATCGGAAATAAAATATTCCCGCCATTCATCGCTTAAAATACCCCGGGAACTCTTTGATGGTTGCGGAGTAGAAACAGGGGTAGGGGTATGAGCAGGGCCGTTTATTGTAACTGACCTACTTCCCAACCATGGAATCAAACCAGGCTGTTTTTGATAAATTAGGTAACCCGCTACCAGCAACACCACACCTACTATAATTAGTAAACTATATACAGAACCTTTTTCTCTCATCAATTTAATTAAACCATATTTGTCTTGCAAAACAAATCAGTCAATAAAAAGCAGCGAAATCATTTCTTTCACATAAACTGCAATTGGTGCAGAGATTTTAAAAATCTTTGACTTAGGAACTGCGCGCGTTAAGAATTCAAGGCGAAGCTGCCAGGGGGATGTAGGAATCCTTTCCAAGGTGGAAAAATGAATAGCTACCTAGTTTTTAATAGTTTCTCTTGTAGTATAATACGTATATGACCAAAGCAATGATCGTTTCAAATCCGAAGATTTTGGGCGGGAAACCAATTATAGCGGGGACAAGGATTTCTGTGGAGTTGATTATGAATTTCTTGGGAGCCGGCATGAGTGTAAAAGAAATTACTGCGGAATACCCTGAGCTTAAAAAATCCGAAGTCATTGTCGCCATAGAATATGCAACCAATTTGGTTGCTAAAGCAAATCCTCATAAGATCAAGTATCCTGCAACTTTCGCAACTACCTTGCATGAAATTACTAGCTGACGAAAATTTCCCTCCAACACTCGTTTCTTATCTCCAAAAGAAACATCACGATGTAAAAAGAATTCAACGATCAGCCAAAACAATTTCCGATATCAGCATCAAAAAGCTGGCTATTCAGGAAAATCGAATTATATTCACCTTTGATAAAGATTTTCTTAAAACAGAAAAAAGTAAAAAATTATTCAGTGCAGTAGTTTTTGGATTTCCTTATTTAGAACCTACTGCTATACTTGTTTATATGGATCAAGCAATTAAATCAATCAGCCGCTTAAAGAAACAGAAACGGCATTTTACTGCCACTTATTCAACAATAGGATTAAAATTATTGGACTAACTCCCTAAAACTTGATCTAGTTTTTAATAGTTTACCTATATTGCTAAGCCGGCCGCAGAAGATTAAATTGTGGATAACTGATTTTCACTTGTGGACAAGTCAAGATCTCCTAAATATTCTACTGCCATTTTCTGCCGTTAACTTAAACTATGGACAACTTACGCCTTTGGCACAAATTTTTAACACTCATTAAACCCCAAGTTGGCCCGGACAACTTTAAGGCTTACTTTATCAAGGCTCTATTAAAATCAATTGGGGGCAATCTGGTGATCATCAGTACTCCGTCTGCGTTTATTAAAGAAAACCTGGATCAAAAATTTAAACCTGTTATCAAACAAGCTTTTGAGGAGCTTTTGGGAAAGCTGGTGGAAATTGAATTTATTGTGAAAGAAGCCGAAACTAAAACAGAAGAGGAGCAGGCAGATAATTTTTTCCAACCTGTCCAGCAGACAACAGCCTCTGTCATAAATCCCAAATATACCTTAGCCAATTATGTGGTCGGGCCATCCAATAATGTAGCTTACGCCGCGGCCCAGGCAATTGTGCAAAACCCGGGTACCTCGTATAACCCGCTATTTATCTACGGCGGAACTGGTGTCGGTAAAACACACCTTATGCTGGGCATTGGCAATGCTATTTTAGCTAAAAAGCCGTCTGCCAAAATTATTTATTCTCCTTCGGAGAAATTTATGAATGATTATGTCGGGGCAATTCAAACTAATAAAATGGGGGCTTTGCGCGCCAAATACCGCTCGCCGGATGTTTTACTGATAGATGATATTCAATTTTTCTCCGGCCGGGAAGGAACTCAGGAAGAATTTTTTCATACTTTTAATGAATTAGTCGGTAAAAACAGCCAGATTGTCCTGACTTCGGACCGGTCTCCGCACGAAATAGCCAAACTGGAAGACAGACTGAAGTCTCGCTTTGCCGGAGGGCTGATGATAGATATCCAGGTGCCTGACTTTGATACCAGGGTGGCCATTTTGCGGTCAAAATGCCTAGAACACCGTGTTAACTTACCGGAAGAGACTTTAAAAATGCTGGCCGCCTCATTTGATACCAATATCCGGGAGCTGGAAGGCCAGTTGGTGGGAATCCTGCAAATCCTCCAGGCCCGGAACTTACCTCCTACTCCGGAAAATATTAACCAACACCTGCAGGCTAAGCCTGTCGCCCACAATGGTTTTAAGATTGAGCCCAAGAAAGTCCTGGAAGTTGTCTGTGAATATTTTAACTTGACCCAAAAAGAGATTACCGGAGCGAACCGACAAAAAGAGCTGGTATTGCCCAGGCATATTATCATGTTTATCTTAAGCGAACAATTAAGTTTAACTGTAGAAAAGATCGGACAATTTTTAGGCAAAAGGGATCATACTACAGTCATGCACGGCAGGGACAAAATAAAAAAAATGATTAATCAGGACAGGGAAGTGCAAAGAATGTTAATCGAGATAAAGCAAAAGCTGACGGTTTCATAGCTGTCATTCTGATCCGGCCTTGCCGGAGAAGAACCCCTCAACTGGTTTGAGCAACTCGCATTCGCAAGAGATCCTTCGTCGAAGACTCCTCAGGGTGACTGTATCTTGTTATCCACAAGATACAGTCACTTATCCACCACTTATCCACCAACTTCCAACATGCCGTCTACACGAAATTATCCCAAAAGATGACCACAAAATTTTTGTTTACCAACATATCCACCGGCTATATTACTATTACTATTGTATTTAAACTAAATACTGTATAATCTACCCCGGATGTTAATAAACTGGTGGATAATCGGCATTTTGGGCCTGCTTCTTTTAATAGCTTACCTTTTAGGTAGACTCCATGGAAAAGGCAAAACAGATATCCCGACTGATTTAATTGATTTATACAAAGGAGTGCAGGAGTTGCCGCTTAGGGTACTGCAAACCATTCAGGGATCAATTAATCCACAAAAGGGCAAAATGGCGGAGCTACTAACTTATGCCGAACTCCGCTACGACTATGACCGGATTATCCCGCTTGGTTGGCCGATTGATTTTATTGGGATTAAAAATAGTGAGCGGATTGATTTTATTGAAGTTAAATCCGGCACAACTCACCTATTGACAGACGAGGAGAAACACATTAAAAACCTAATTGCGGCCGGACGGGTTAATTTTAGATTGATTAAGGTGAGTGAAGATGAAGTCCAGCGTTTTGTGTCCAGTAGGAAAGGAGAATGATTTTCGTCATTGCGAGCGATTAGCGAAGCAATCTTCCAAGGTAGTAGATTACCACGTCGCCTTCGGCTCCTCGCAATGACATGTTTAGTTTTATGAAGTTCAATGTTTTACAACAAGATTTACTGCCAGGTATTCAGGCTGTGGCCAGATCGGTCGGCGTGCGGTCTACTTTGCCGGTTTTGGGTAATATTCTGTTATCTGCTGAAGGGCAAAAACTTAAAATCTCCGCTACCAACTTAGAAATAGGCATAGTTAAATACCTGAATGTGGAAGTGGAATCTTCCGGTGAAATTACTGTGCCTGCCAAGACACTGGTGGAGCTGGTTTCCGGTTTGGGACCAAATAAAGTAACCCTGCAGTCGGAAGGTGAAATGTTAACTGTTGAATCAGGTAAGTTCAAAGCTACAGTAAACGGCATTGCGGCGGCGGAGTTTCCGGCCATTCCTTTATCTGAAGACAAAGGGGTGAGTTTTCCCAAAGAGGCGTTTTTAACTTCCTCCCAGATTTTATTTGCTTCGGCGGTGGATGAGGGTCGGCCGGTTTTAACCGGAATTTTAACGGAAGCCTCCGACGGAAGGCTAGATTTCGTGGCCACAGACGGATTCAGGTTAGCTCACCGCCAGTTTGATTTGCCAAAAGGAAAAATGCAATTTAAAAGCTTAATTCCCAGACGGACTTTTGAGGAACTGCTCCGGCTTTTATCCGAGGAGGAAGTCGAGGAGGTGAGTATTGCCACATCGCAGAACCAAAATCAGGCGGTATTTAGCATAGGTAATACCGTCGTTTCTTCCAGATTAATTGAAGGACAGTTTCCGGCTTGGGGGAAAATTATTCCGGAAAAAATTGTGGCCAGGGCATTGATAAATAAAGAGGAACTTCTGCAGGCTATAAAGCTGGCTGCGGTCTTTGCCAAAAACGAAGCAAATGTGGTAGTTTTGACTACCAAAAAAGGACTCCTGAAGATAGAATCTCATGCCAAAGAGCTGGGCAGTCAGGAAAACGAAATAGAGGGAGAAATCGAGGGTGAAGAGCTAACTATTGCTTTTAACACCAAGTTTATACTGGATGCCGTTTCAAATGCTCCGTCAACCCAAATAATGATGGAATTTTCCGGTGCCTTATCTGCCGTATTAATTAAACCGGTCGGCGTGGCGGGTTTGCAATATATTGTGATGCCGGTGAGACTCTCTTAATAGAATTGACCTAATTACTAAAGAAATCCCAAACCCCAAATCCCATTTAGGTCAATTAGAAATTAGTAATTAGAAATTTATTTAAACTCCCGTATATTTTATCGTCTTGAAGTGATAAACCTTCTCCTCGCCCCACCTTCCTACTCCGTCGAATTTAGTTTCCGGACCGATACGGAGCGTAAAAGTGGTACCCAGCTCGTATGGTTTTACCGGTATAATTTTGGCAGTTTTCCTATCTCCTGATAACTCTGCTTTTATTTCTATATCCGGTTCCATCTTGACTTTAAACTCACCTACATTTTCCAGTGGTCTATTAAAGGTAATTTCTATAACCTCCACAGCAGAAACGATATTTTCATCAAGCGGACTTGGTTTAGTGGAAACTATTTGCGGTTTGTCTGTCTGGGACGGGGTGGCAGACGGAGTCGGAGGCACCGGCGGTGGAGCAGTGGTCCGGCTTTTCCAAATAAAAGCCGCTAGGAATATGGCGGTTATAATTATAATAATTGTAAAAAAAATAACTTTTTTCATTGACACAAACCCATTTCAGCGTCTGCGTATTTCCAGCCAGGATGGGTATATTGAAGATTACCGTACTGAGTTCCATCCCAGGGATCAATATTTAATCCGATAGAGACATGCGCATGGACGCCCACACCGTCTTTCCCACTATTCTCGTCAGTATAAGCTACTGGCTGTGTTAAGTCGGTGATTTCTTGTCCGATCGAGAAGGCTGGAACAGCTGTAAAATCACCCTTTATTTTTTGGAGATTGATTCTCCTTTTGGTATGGACAAAATGAATAGTCCAAATTCCATCAGGTGTGGGCTCTGATTGAAATACCCGTAGAGTAGCATCATAACCATCATCAAAATCTCCTCTAAAATACCATTTCAAAACTTTACTGTTGATTAACGGCATATAAACAGGATCGTTGTCTTTAGATCCATTTAGACCGGTAATATCAACAGCTTTGCCTCTTCTGCTTAGAGGGCCATTCCCAGAGAGAGGAGGGCGGTCACAAGAAGGGATATAAGAAGAAGTACAATGGCAGGCCGCTATTCCGGGAGCTCCCTTACTAGATCCGCAGGTAATTTTTCCTCCGAGTATAGGACAGGAGGTTACAAATGGTTGCTGTGGACCGGACGATGGCTTGCACTGGCTAATACTTGCTGAAACATCATCTGCGTAATTATATGAGCCGGTACATTCAACAATCGGGTCGCCATAAATTAAACATCCATAGTAAGTATTAACCAATGCTTCAATGGCTTTTCTGTCATTGGTCCACGCAGGATCCCATTTTGTGCCGTCGCCATAACCTAACATACTCATTTTTTTCAGTATCCAGCCGGCTCCGACAATAATACTTGTTCTGGGATCACAGTAATCCTGTCTGGTCATGGTGGAAACAGTTTTACCCACCAGCTTAGCTCCCGCATCAATACAGTCATCGCAACTGGCCGGATCCCCTCTTGCGGAAGTTGTACCGGGAGGTTGGATCTGCATAATTCCCAGCGCTCCTGTAGAGCTTTGTGCGCACTTAGCAGAATAATTAGAGATTTGATCATCTGGCATACTGGATGAGGCTGGGGATTCTACTCGTATAAAGGCTGCCAGGACAACAGGAGGAATATTTGCTTTTTGGGCTGCTTCCTGAATAAAAGACAATAGAAGTGGGCTTTGGAATTGGGTACTTGAATTTGCTCTGGAAAATTTGCAACTGCTAATATCTCCGCCGCTTCCCCCAGCCGGAGGAGTTACCGGTGCGGCCTGGCCGGGTGTAGCGCTTGGGGCAGTCATAGTAATAATTCCTACAAGCATCATGAATCCGATCATACCAAATATCGCCAGCTTACTTCTGTTAGCGGCTAGTGAGTTTTTGCCTCCGCCACCCGAACCAAACCTTCCAAAAAGCCCCCTGCCGCCGCCATTTCTGCCGAACCGTCCGGCAAATCTGGATTTGGCACCTGACATATTACTGAAGAAATTCCCCCCGTGATTTATGGCTTCCAGTCCGCTCCTGCCTCCAAGATTGGCTATTCCTCCGAACATATTTTTCAAACTACCAGCTACTTTGTTTAAACCTGTTTTTATAGATAGTCCTGCCGGTGAAGAAAAGTTTTGAAACTTTTTGACGGCAGATCCGGCGCGGGATTTCAAAGCCGGAAAGTTAAATCTTTGGGGTGCAGTTGAATGCAAATTGGAAATCTCAGCAGACTTTGATTTATTAATCTGCTCTTTCTTGTTTGTGGCAGCTGTGCCTTGGTCGGTGCCACCCTCTTTCCCTCCAGGTGGAGGAGTTTGCGGGGCAATAAAAACATGTCTTGGAGTAGATGATGGGGAAGAAGTTAGTCCGGAAGGCATGCCTCCGGTAGAACTACCAGCTCCTCCTGCCGGTGGTACTTCTTGGCCAGCAGATACTGATTGTCCACTTGGCTGTTCGCTGATTTCTTCCGTAGTAACGAACTTTTCTGCCAAAGATTTATCCAATTCAGTTTGTTGTTCTACGGTAAACCTTCTTCTTTTGATAATATCTAAGTTACTGGGATTCGCTAAAAACCTGATTAAATCACTATCGTTTTTATAGCCCTTAAGTTCTGGGAATTCGCGGAGTAATTTAAGACATTCGTCCTTTTCTGCAGTTATCCCATTTATTGTGAATTTGCCAGGAATATTTGCAGAGTTAAAGTGAACTTGATTTAATATTCCAAAGAACGCATTAACTTTATTAAAATTGGTAATACTTAAATAAGGATCAGCCATATTTTAAGGTTATCACTATCTACCCTGTCTTGCCAAAATCTCTTTTGGATTGGTCGTAATCAGCTGGTGTTCGCTGGGTGATGCCACCACCTTCATGGCTACGTGAGTACTGCCGGCAAAAAATATTCCTTCACCGATTCCTTCCGACATCAGCAGTCTCTGTTCCCCTTCTGATAAATCAAATACCTTGGCCAGCAGGTCAATTGAAGCAGGAGCTTGTTTTAGCAATATCTGGATTGAGGAATTGGAAATAATTTCTTTCCCCCGCTCAGAACCCAAAAAGTCCTCTATGTCTTGAGTAACGGTAGTTAGTCCTAAATAATATTTTCTGGCCCGTTTGGCAATATCCACTAAGAAATCTGCCGAATCCTGGTTGCGCATTAAATACCAGGCCTCATCCACAATTAATAGCCGCTTTTTTAAGCGGCCCCTGATTTTGGTCCAGACATAATCCAAAATCATATGGATAGCTAGCGGTCGGAGTTGGTCCGGCAGGTCGCGGACGGAAAAAACCGTAAACGAATTGGAAAGATCAATATTGGATTGGGCGGAAAATATACCGGTTAGCGACCCTTTAATAAATCTTTCCAATCTGGCAGCCAGTTCCATGGCCGGTCCTTCCTCAATACCGATTAAAACTTTATATAAATCTTCCATCAAGGGCGGTTGGCGGTTTTGGGTGTTGGGGTCATCGGTAATTCCTTTCAGCAGGTAAGTTTGTTTTAGGGCTCGGTCTAACACAGCCGCTTCCTGAGCGTTCAGCGCCCCCAATACTATTTTCAAAAAACCAGTTAAGGACAATATTTTACGGCCCAATTCATTTTCACCGGGAACAACGTCCGCTGACATATCAAAAGGGTTTATTTTAACCGGGCTGGATGCAGAAAAGTTAATAAACTCACCGCCCACGGCTTGACAAAGCGGCAAAAATTCCTGTTCTGGGTCAATAATAATAATTTCCGTTCCGAACATTAAAGACCGGAGAGCTTCCAGTTTGACCAGATAGCTTTTTCCGGCTCCGGCTTTGGCAAAAATAACTGAGTTGTAATTTTCCAGACTGAACCTGTCAAACAAAATTAAAGAATCGTTGTGCTCGTTGATGCCGTACATAATTCCTTCATTAGCTGTCAACTCAGAAGAGGTAAAGGGAAAAGTGGTAGCTAGCGAGGTGGTATCCATATTATGATTGAGGTTTAGCAGATCTTGTCCTTGAGGCAGGCATGATTTAAAGCCGTCCTCCATTTGCAGGGTAGTTTGTTTGGCAGTTATTGAAAGGGAGGCTAAAGTGGATTCTACTAACTTTGAAGTATTTTGCAGTTCTTCTAAAGAGGAGGCAGGAATGCTGATATAAAGGGCAAATTGGAAAAACCGCTCCACCCCTCTTACCAATTGCTCTTGTAGTGTTTTTGCGTCTTCCAGGGCTACCTCAACAGCCGGATCAATGGCTCTGCCCCGTTCCAGGTCGGTTTGTATGGTAGCTTCCATTTCAGCTACTTTATGTTTGAGTTCATCCAATACACCTCTAGATTGAGAAGGATAAATGAACATGGAAATCAGCAGTGAATGATCGAAAGAGATCAGGGGTTCGAGCCAATTAGGTTCAACAAACCTGGGATAATCGGATACAAAATAAGTTCTAAAAAACCGACCGTCTATTTTAAGATGGTTAAAATCAACTTCTGTTTCTGTTGGAGCCAGGACATCCTCTAAGGTTAGTTGGGATTGGGTGTTTTCCTGGACTTGTTTTTGCCTCTTTAATTTATTGAATATATTCATATAAAAATTTCTAATTTCTAAAGATTCTTGAATCGCAAGCTTCGCTTATTTTTAATTTCTAATTAAATTCCAATGACTAAAATTTCTGGATCACTTAGATCAATAAACGAAGTTTGAAAGCTCATCTTTCAAACAAAGTTTTCAAGCTTCGCTTATTAGAAATTAGGTTAATTAGGTCAATTTTATTCCTCCAGCTCCTCCACCACAAATGGATGATTTCTTGCATTTTGAGCAGAAACCGGCTGTTGTATGGGTGGGGCAGTCGGTTGGATTGGCGCTGGAGCAGGTATAGGAGTTGGATTGGGATTCTTCAGTCTGACAACTAAATCCTGAGGTTTAACCGCTTGGTTTTCCGGTTTTTCTATAATAGCCCCATTGTAAATTCCATAAAAGATTTTAACTAATTCAGTTTTCTGCAGTTGTACTGCTTCGAGTCCAACCCTGTTCAGTTGTCTGATAACCTGATCTCTTCTGGGCAACAGCACAGTTTTAATCTTTTGTTCTAAAGCTTGTTTTGAAGTAATCAGTCCCAGTTCCAGATTAAACAGCGGGATAACCAGATAGAAGTTCTTATCCAGTACTTCCATATCTTTGACTACGCTTTGGATAAATTGTTTGTATTCGGCGATCATCTTGGAAAGCAGCGGATTGGTTTGTGCTTGCCGGGCCTTATCCAATACCTCCAGATAAGAGTTAATGTTTAGCCTTTCCGAATAGAGAACAACCTGAATGCTGAAAGATAAAGAATTAAGCATTTGGGCAAAACTGCCAATGATGGCTGTTTGTTCTCGCTCAGACAATAAGCCAAAATTTACGGCAGAAACCTTTAATACCAGCGCTCCACCACCGTCTTTGAGCAGCAGAATATCATTTTGAATATCTGAAATAGATAAATGTTGTTGTGTGGTGTGCATAGATTAAATCTTGCCTCCAGAGGAGAGGTGCTTAGTACTTAGATCATAGTTCTTAGTTAATAATTTCTTTGTTTCTGATTTCTCTCGATTCAAATCAAAAGCCATGACATGTAACATCTTTGATACTTCAGTAAGCAGGAGGTATGTGGTTTTGTATTTTAAGCTATCACCAAACTGCAATCGCTGACTGATAAGTAGTTGAGTTTCTAGTTCCAATACTGATCCATAAGCTATTGCATAAAATTGTCGGTATTCTCTAATTGATCTCCTCCCCCATCCTTCTGCTATATTTGACGGGATCGAAACAGCTGCTCTTCTAATTTGATAAACAATGCCGTACAACTCTGATCTGGGGAAATTTTTTGTTAACTCGAATACCATTATTACAAGCGACATACTTTTTTGCCAAACGATTAAATCTTTATATGATTGTATTTTCATTTTAATTTGTTTTTAGTATTTTTTTCTTAACTAAGTTCCTAAGTACTAGGTACTATGAACTGTTTATTTGGCTGTTATTTGTAATGGCGGCAGTATATCGCCGGCTAACTCTATCTGTAACACATCAAAACGGAAGTTGTCTTTTTCCACCTCTAAAGTATAAGTGCCGTTAGGCAGCGGAGTCGAGCCGGTAAATTGACCGAGTTTATTGGTTTTTAAAGCTCTGACAGGTAATCCCTCTTTATCATAAATGACTGCTACCACTCCTTCTATATAGTTGCCCCCGATGTCTTTAACAATTCCGTTGATAACATTCGGAAATGTTGTTAAGGCAACTTGAACCTGTTTTAGTTTTGCAGGCACAACCACTTTAATTTTTTCCCTGAGAAGAGCTTCTGTGATTGCTGACGGTTTGGATGGGGATCCTTCCTGAACTGTTTGGATTTGTTGTTTTACTATAGACGCCTGAGTTATCAGGTTTTGTAAATTAGCCATGGTTTTATTTACCTGCTGGCTGTAATCGGCCGGGATGGGAGCAGGCTTTTGAGCTTGGTCTTTCATTTGAGACAATGTTCTCTCTGTTTGAATAATCTTCATTTGCAACTGTTGCGCCTGACGGGCCAGCTCAACGGTTTTTTGTAATTCTTCCTTGGTAGGCAGGGAATCCGGAGTATCAGACGAGATCGGAGTATCAGTGTTTTGGTGGGTCAGCATATCAGAATTCTGATTTTCCGATTCTCCGGTTTTATCTGATCTTATCTGGTTTACTCCGGCCAAGTACATTACCAGGCGGCTATCGAACAGAGGATCTTCGTTGTAAGCTTTGCCGTTTTTTTTCCAGATTCTTTTGGTGGGAGAATAAACAGCCTTAAGAAACGCTTTCAACCAGTGGTCTAAGGGCCTTGATCCTATCGGCAAAAAGGCAAAAACTACACCTAAAAGAGCAGAAATAGCGATCAGCGGCCATGCCGCCAAAGGATAATCACGAGCCAAAAATACAAACATGAGATAGGCGATGGCGGAACCCACTGCAAGGTAAGCAAATTGTTTGAGAGTCATATCCCCGATCAACTTAAACTGAAAAGAGGTAACGTTTTGCGGAATCGGGTGCATATTATCCATAATTAGTTATTAGTACGGCGTTTCACGCCTTTAGTTAATTGTTCATAGAAAGATATTACCAACTACGAACTCATGACTCTGAACTGACTTTCGGTTCGTAATTAATAGATTTTTTTAGACCAGCAAGCATTTTAGAAATTTCTTCTAAGTTCGCAAATAAATTACTTTTAGTTTCATCTGGAACTAAAGAAAGACTTGTAGCTATCTCGACTAAAGCAACACATTCATAACATGAGCCTCGGGCGATATCTATGAATCTACTAAAATCTTTCTTTGTCCTACTTGTTCCCTCAGCTATATTTAGAGGTATTGATAAAGCAGCCCTTCTGATTTGGCTTGTTATATCAAGTGAATATTCCCTAGGCCATTTTTTCGTAATACCGTAGACTTGATTACAAAAAACTGTGGCTTTCTGGTATACGTTTAGTCTTTGAAACTTAAAGCTAGTCATAGTGTTGCTTACTACTACGAACTACCAACTACGAACTCTAAACTGTTTATACATCGTGAAAAAAGTGTTGGCAAGAAGCTCAAAAGAGATCATTTCGGGACAATACGTATATAATTTCTAATTTCTAATTTCTAATTTCTAATTTCTAATTTCTAATTTCTAATTACTAATTTCTAATTGGCCTAAAAATGGCTTAATTAGACATTGGTCATTGAAATTTATTCAGAAATTAGATCAATTAGGTTAATAAACAAGTTTGAAAGCTCATCTTTAAAACGAAGTTTTCAAGCTTCGCTTATTAGGTCAATTTATTTTATTTGCTACTTGAAAATTGATAATTCCCAAGCTATGCTTGGGCTGTGGTATCTCGTCCTGTACCGTCTGGTACAGGAAAAGAGAAGGGGAACCAGGTGCGAATCCTGGGCTGTGCCGCAACGGTAATTGGTTAGGGTAAAGGGCGAAGCGTTAAGGGTAAAGAAAATAAAACTTACCCCTTTCCGCTTTACGCTTACCCCTGTCATAAGTCCGGAGACCGACCACGCTTAGTGGCTAGTCGCTAAAGTCTAGATTTATTTTCCTAGACTCTTGACTCTAGATTCTAAGAACTTGCTCTCAAGTTCGCAAGACCTTGCGACGCAAGCGTCTTAGACTCTATTTTAAAATCCCGTTGCAGGAGCGATATGTCATTCCAAGAACTCGAAAGAGAGTATTTACCAACTTCAGTTAAATCACCCGAAATTTCTATTCTACAGACCCCTAAAAGAGTTGATATGATGCCGGGACTGGGTAGAGAATCCAGGTCGAATGAAGAAACAGGTTTTGTTTTATGGTTGGAAGTAAAACGTTTTTATAATGATTTAAATTTTGCCTTATACTCCGGCCAGAGCTTAGTTGAGGCATTAAATTTTGCCGCAAAAGAGTTGGAAGTTAATATCAGGGATTATAATGTTGAGTTTATAAAATCCAAAACAGTTATTCCGCATTTAAATAGATTTGGTGTTGCTGGCGGCGTTCAAAGAATAGTTGGGAATAACGGACGGCCTGTGGTTGATGCAATTTCCTCTCAGGAACGGAATGGTTCGGTATTGGAAGCAGCAAAAATAGTTGAATCATTTCTGTTGTCTGCGGAGCCTAATTCTTATGCGGTGACGATGAGTCCGAGTGGTTGGAGCGGATATGAACTGCGTCATAAAAATGCGCAGGTTATGGTTTCTTGGAAAGACCAAGGAGAAATTTTAAGAGGTTTGACACTCGTAGCTGATTTATCTGAGGCACAAGCCAGACAAGTGATGATTGGTTTGGGGATTCCAGAGGCAGTATTAACAGGAGAAAACGAGCAGGAGAGATTGGCAAATATTGTCAGAAATCCTGCTTTACTTAAATCGGACACCAATCCTTTTGAGTATGTTTTAGACAAAATACTGGCAATACGCGGCAGAGAAGATATAAAACTTCTACAAAAAGATGGTTCACTGGAGCAAAGATCGGTTGAACAAATAAGGGCAGATATAAAAAGACTTGATGAACTTCTAATATTTGATCAGGAAGAGGAGAGCTGTATCGGTGAGCTTTTGGAGTTTATCAGGGGAAAGGTTTATCAAATAGGAGATGAAAATACCCAGAAGGCAGTTGTAAAAGAGATAGAAGAAACAGTTCTAAAGCTAGCCGGGGAACATTTAAGAAAAAACTATACCAGCTGGAAAGATATGTCAACCCAAACTTACCTCAACAGGGATAATGATGATTTCCGGTCGGAGATTGCATTTTTGAAAAGCAGAGGGGGTTGTCCGACAGGCGCATTGGGAGGTGTGAGTTTGGGAACCGAGTCTGCCGCAGTAATGCCAAGTGCGATTACAACGACGGCTTTAAAGGATAAAGATTTTTGTATTAAATGCGGAGCTTGCGGGGAATATATATGGAGTGTAGTAAGGCGCGGACAAAAATGTCCCAAGTGTCCTGCTATAAGGCAGTGTTAAGTCATTTCCATACTACCCGCTACTAACTACTTACTACGAACTAATCCGTCAGGATTTTCTCAGAATTTAATCAAGCACTAAAACTTTGCAGCTGTTAGGATCTGCAAAGTAGGGTAAAGGGGCAAGCGTTAAGGGTGAAGTAATTTTCTCTACCCTTTCCCCTTCACGCTTTACCCTAGAAAGGTTGACAGTTGGTTAGCTAAAACTCTAAACTGGATTTATCTCCATAATTTAGAGTTGGCGGTTTCCAACCAATAACTAATTATGAGTATAGAAAATATGACAGAAATTGCACCAGCAGGAAGAACAGCTGTTTTGGAACGCCCTACTGCACAAAGCGGCGGATCGGGACTCAGTGAAGCAGATCGGGCTAGGCTTGCTGCCATCAAACAAGCAGTCAGTCAGGCCGTCGGTCCCGGGGTACCTGTTGGCGGCGGCGGAACCCCTCCGGAGGGCCCCAGAGCGCCGGAGCCAACCTTTGGACCGGAATGGGAGGCCAGCCCGGAAAGGGGCAGGGCAGTTGCCAGAGAGATTATTAGGCTGGAAACAACCCTGTCTTATGATGAAAGATACAAAGTAAAAATAGGCGACTTATCTACAAGCAATCCTGAAATATACAGCGAGAAAAACGGTACTTATTTAGATCAACTCTATAAGGATTTACAAGCTTATGTAGTCATGATTTGCCAAAAACGTGGCGAAGAAGATCCTTTTGATCCGCGAAAAGTTTATGAGGAGATCAAGGAGGCAATGAGGGCTGAGGCTGAGGGATCACCTCCGAAGGAAGAATCAGAAAAGGAGACAAATCAGCGCGAAGCAGATGAAGCGTATTTAAGTAGTAAAACCGCAGCAGAACATAAACTTGAAATTGCTAACTTGAAAGTAAAATCCGAAAGCGATGATACTCTTCCAGAGGATCGAGCAGAGATAGAAGAAAAATTACTGATTTATTTCCGGGCAGCCAAAAGGAAAAATTTACTTCTTGGCGCAGATAAAATATTAGAGTCGGTTTATCAAACCCATGTTATCGGCATGCCTTCCAATAGACCTGAAGATGAAGAGATGGCACCGGCGGCCAAACCTTTGTATGAAACAGTAAGATTGGTCAACGAGGCAGTAGAACAGGCTACAACAGCCAGCCAAGCTGTTTACCGGTTGCTAAGGGAGGATCCGGAATTTGCCACAGCAAATCCTGAACTAGTTTGGTTAAAGGATGTCTATGAACCGTATATTACCCGGGCTAAACAAAGGATTGAACGCTTTATGTATGGTTTTGCCCAGCCTGAATATAAGCAAGGGGAGTTTGAGCCGGAAGCTGACCGGCAGACAGTCGGAAGAATGGGCAGGGAAACTTACTGGCGTCCCAGCAGTTGGGCCAGTTACTATACGATTACAGCTACAAATCCGGAACAATTCAGGACAGCAGTTGATACCTTTTTGCAAATGGTAAGAACCGGCTCCATCGGCAAATCGCCCGACGACCTTTACCAGGATTTAATCAATTTTAAGAAAGCTTTGGGTGCAGCCGGGGCTGTTCAGGAACGGCGCGGGGCGATTACACATGAGGAGTTAGAAGAGTTACGGGTGGAATTTGAAGGAATATCCTATGCTTTTGGCGCTGATTACAACAATGAAGATTATAACCCGGAAGGTTTTTACAAATATATGCAGGCCATGACAAAAGATGAAGGTCCGGAGCGTTGGATCGGATTAGCCAGATCCAGAGGAGGGCAGGTTGCCTATGACTTAAAGTGGTTTGACCGGGTCAGTCAACAGGCTGTCAGCACTCTTTTGCACAATGCCTGTGGTTCCAGGGGGCAAATCGGCAACGACACTATCACCCAGCATTTCCTGCAGGATCAGATTAAGGAAATCCAAATCGAGAAAAGCATGGGAGTGATGATTAAGGATTATAA